>JANXMB010000028.1 GCA_025354865.1 Acetobacteraceae bacterium
TGCCGGTCGGCGTGGGGCAGCCCACGATCAAACTGGCCGGATTGACCGTGGGCGGCACGGCTTAGAGCGTGATCGCTTGAGGTTGACTTCAACCTCGGGCGTGAATCACCCTCTCAAACAAAGGCTTAGACCATGATCCAACGCCGAGATCGCGTGCGACCTCAAACGATCATGGTCTAGGCCGCGACGACCGAAGGTCCGAACCGCCCGCGCGTCGCTATCGATCCGCTTCGAACAGGCTGGCGAGTTCTTCGGTGGCCTGTTGGGTGTTTTGAATAAGCTGCTTTTCGTCGCTGTAGATCGCGTGGGCGGCCAACAGGTTCTGTTCGTCGTGCTCTTGGAACAGCTTGACCGCGCGCGCGGCGGCGTTCGGCTCGATACCGATTTCGGTCAAGGCGCGTTCCGCCAGTTTGAGGCTGGAATGGAAGGTATCGCGCACCAGATCGGCGACCCCGCGATCCATCAGCAGATGGGCGTGCCTCCGATTGCGGGCGCGGGCCAGAATCTTCACGTTCGGGAAGTGGCGCTTGGCCGTATCGACCGTGCGTAACACGTCTTCCATGCTGTCGAGCACGACAACGAGCAGTTTCGCCTGCTCGATGCCGGCGGCACGCAGCACATCCAGCCGGGTGGGATCCCCGAAATACACTTTGGCGCCGAAACGGCGGATGACATCGACCTGACCGGCATCGCGCTCCAGCGCGGTAAAGGGAATGTCATGCATCCGCAGCACCCGTCCGACGATCTGCCCGACCCGGCCGAAGCCGCAGACGATGACCGGGTTGTCATGGGCGTCGATCGTGTCGAACGCGATCGGTTTCTCCCGCTCCAGGCGTGGGATCAGGAATTTTTCGCTGGCGGCGAATACGATGGGGGTGGCGATCATCGACGCGGCCGATGCCAGCGTCGCCATGGCTGCGTATTCGGCTGCGAGTGCACCGGCGGCCGTCGCAGCACCGAACAGGACGAAGCTGAATTCGCTGGCCTGCGGCAACGCGAGGGCGAAGCGCACCGCTGCGGTCGCATCTTTGCGCCTGACGATCGCCAACCCGAAGGCGATGGCGGTTTTGGCTCCGAAGATCGCGGCCGTCGATGCGATCAGCAGCCCGGGATGGTGTCGCGCCAGCGTCAGGTCGGCGCCCATGCCGACGGAGATGAAGAAAAAGCCGAGCAGCAGACCTTCGAAGGGGGAGATGTCGGCTTGAAGCTCGTGGCGGTACTCGGATTCCGACAGCAAAACCCCGGCCATGAAAGCACCGAGCGACGGCGATAACCCGGCTTTCTCGGCGATGAAGGCGGTGCCGGCGACGATCGCCAGGGCGGTGGCGGTGAAGACCTCGGGCGTTTTGGCGCCGCCGATGGTCCTGAACAAAGGCGGCAGCAGGAACCGCCCGCCGATCAGGATGGCGGCGATCGCGGCAACGCCCTTTGCGACGCCGATCCACGGGACATGATTGGGCATCGCGACGCCGGAGGCCAGCAGCGGGGCGAGGGCGACCAATGGGATGAACGCCAGATCCTGGAACAGCAACACCGCGAATCCGTCGCGCCCGACGGGGCTTTGCAGCAGGTCTCGTTCGGCGAGCATCGGCAGCACGATCGCGGTGGCCGACATTGCCAGCCCCGCCCCCAATATCGTCGCCCCGGGCCAATCGATCCCTAGACCATGATCGTTTGAGGTTGCACGCAATCTCGGCGTTGGATCATGGTCTAAGCCTTTGTTTGAGAGGGTGATTCACGCCCGAGGTTGAAGTCAACCTCAGGCGATCACGCTCTAATGGGCGAGGCCGGCCAGCCCCACCGTCGTGACCGCCAGTTGCGCCGCTCCCAACCCGAACACGGTGCGGCGCATGACCCAAAGGCGTTGCGGCCGCAGTTCGAGCCCGATCAGAAACAACAGCATCGTGACGCCAAGCGACGACACGCTCGCGATTTGCTCGGTTTCCGTCACCAGTTGCAGGCCGGCGGGACCGATGACGATCCCGGCCAGAAGGTAGCCAAGTACGCTCCCGAACCCGGCGGCGCGGGTGAGCGGGACGGCAATGGCGGCGGCGGTCAGGAGGGCGACAATGGTGGATAGCATCGACCCGGACAGTGAAGCATCGGTCGGTGGCATACCAGGGGCTTTCCTATTGCACGCAGCCCATACGCGGGCCAAATCGGCTGTCCTCAATCCGGTATTGCCGCCGCTGCGGCACTGATCGCACTGACCCCGTGACCGGCGCGGCGGTACCCTTTACCCTACCGACACACCGCATCCAGGAATCCCCCAGGCATGTCCGACTATCTCAATCTTCTGTCCGACCTTATCGCCAAGGCGAAAGCCGCAGGGGCGGACGCAGCCGATGCCGTGCTGGCTGCGGGGACGTCCCTTTCGGTGTCCCGCCGCCTGGGTAAAACCGAGCACATCGAGCGTGCCGAGGGCCGGGACCTCGGGCTGCGGGTGTTCGTCGGTCGGCGCGCGGCGATGGTATCGTCCAGTTCGGTCGATCCTGCCGGCTTCCAGGCGCTGGTCGAACGCGCGGTGGCCATGGCGCGAGTCATCCCGGAAGATCGCTTCGCTGGGCTCGCCGATACGATGCGGCCGCCGGAGCCGGATAACCTCGATCTCGACGATCCCAGCGAACCCGCTGCCGAACGTCTGATCGAGCGGGCGTCGCTGGCCGAAGAAGCGGCCATGGCTGTGCAAGGCGTCACGAACTCCGAGGGTGCCGACGCCGGTTTCAGCCGTTCGGAGGTCGTGTTGGTCACCTCGGCCGGGTTCGCCGGACGCCGGACAGGGACCGGGCATTCGATTTCGGCGACGGCGCTGGCCGGCAGCGGTACCGGTATGCAGCGCGATTACGACTATCACTCGGCCAATCATTTGGCAGATCTGGACGATCCGATCGCGATCGGACGCAGCGCTGGGGAGCGTGCGATCCGTCGGCTCAATCCCACCCGACCGCAAACGGCCAAACTGCCGGTCGTTTTCGATCCCCGTGTGGCGGGCGGCTTGATCGGCCACCTGACGGGGGCGATCAACGGCGCTTCCGTTGCTCGCGGCACGACCTTCCTCAAGGACAAGTTGGGCCAGCGCATTTTCGCGCCGGGGATTTTCATCCACGACGACCCGCGCCGGGTTCGCGGTCCCCGGTCCAAAATGTTCGACGGAGAAGGGACGCCGACCAAAGCCCGAGCCTTGATCGAGGACGGGATCCTCACCACCTGGCTGCTCGACAGCCGGTCCGCTCGGCAACTCGGTTTGGTGTCCACCGGGCATGCCGCGCGCGGGATAGGCGGACCGCCGTCGCCGTCCGCCACCAATCTTTACATGGCGGCTGGCAAGGCGACGCCGGCCGAACTGATGGCCGATATCGGCTTGGGTTTGTACGTGGTCGAATTGATCGGCATGGGTGTGAACGGCCTGACCGGCGATTATAGCCGGGGGGCGGCGGGCTTCATGATCCGCAATGGCATGCTGGCCGAACCAGTGGCGGAAATAACGATCGCGGGTCATCTGAACGACATATTTGCGAGCTTGACTCCGGCCAACGATTTGCACTTCCGTCGAGGAACCGACTCGCCCACAGTGCGGGTCGAAGGTTTGACCATGGCCGGGGGGTAAGACCCCTGGTCCAACACGATTCGGCTCCCCATATGGTGGCCGTATCGATAACAAAGACAGGGATCATGAAGCGCACCAATTTCGTTATCGCGTTGCTGCCTGCCGTTGCCATTGCGTTGGCACCCGCACTCGCCGAAGCACGGGCCGGCGATGGCGGGTCCATGGGCAGCCGAGGCAGTATGACCTTTTCCGCGCCGCCCGCGACCAAGACGGCGCCGACCGGTGCGGCCCCGATACAACGGAGCATGACGACGCCTGGTCCGGCAACATCGGCACCCGGCGTCGCCTCGCCCGGGATGAACCAACAACGTCCGTCCTTCGGGTCGGGTTTGATGGGCGGTCTTGTCGGCGGGCTGATCGGTGTGGGTATCGGCGGCATGCTGCTGGGCCATGGCTTCTTCGGCGGCGGAATGGGCCTGTTCGGCTTCCTCGGCCTGCTGCTGCAGATCTTCCTGGTGGTCATGGTTGTCCGCTGGTTGTTCCGCACCTTCGTCGGACGCAGCCCGGTTCCTGCCCAAGGCCCTGCGATGTTTATGGGGCAAAATGCCCCGCCGTCGCCGCCGATGGGTGGCGGAAGCCCCGCCGGTCCGCCGCCGGTCGCCATCGGACCGCAGGACTATCAGCAGTTCGAACAACTGCTCCAAGGCATTCAGGCGGCCTGGAGTGCGCAGGACCTCAACGGCCTGCGTGCCATGACGACGCCCGAAATGCTCAGCTATTTCAACGAGCAGTTGTCGGAACATGCCAGCCGTGGCGTGCGCAACATGGTGGGTGAGGTGCGCTTGCAGTCCGGCGATCTGGCGCAGGCCTGGGCCGAACGCGGCGTCGAGTACGCGACGGTTGCCATGCGCTTTTCGATGACCGACGTGACAGTGGACCAAACCGGGCGGGTCGTCGATGGCAGCGCGTCGGAGCATATCGCCGCGACCGAGATTTGGACCTTCATGCGCGCGCGCGGAGGGCATTGGGTACTGTCGGCTATCCAGCAGGCGCGGTAATATCCTCCTGCCTTAGCGCGCGATGACCGAACGTGGAATCACCGGAGGTCTGAATCGCGCGATCCAACAAAGAGTTAGACCGCGATACGTTAGCGAAAGCGAGCGCATCGCGGTCTGAGGAGTGTCCCGATGTCCGCCCTCGAACCGATTCCGTACAGCGACGCGAAGCTGCGCCGCATCCTGTCCTCGGTCCGGACCATTGCGATGGTCGGCGCCAGTTCCAATTGGAACCGACCCAGCTATTTCGTGATGAAATACCTGCAAAACAAAGGGTATCGGGTGATCCCGGTGAACCCCGGGACGGCCGGACAGGAACAACTGGGCGAGAAAGTGTACGGCAACCTGCGCGACATCCCCGATGCGATCGATATGGTCGATGTGTTCCGCGCGTCCGATGCCGTCGGTCCGATCGTCGAAGATGCGATCGCGATCGGTGCGAAAATCGTTTGGATGCAGCTTGGCGTGCGCAACGACGCCGCAGCCGCAGTGGGGGAGGCCGCCGGGCTGGAGGTTATCATGAACCGCTGCCCGAAGATCGAGTTCGGGCGGCTGGGCGGTGAATTGTCCTGGAGCGGGGTGAATTCCGGCATCATCCGCAACAAGGCAGCGCAAGCGCCGACCGACCGCCGCAGCAAGCCGCAGCCGTTACCGATCGCGAACGTGGAATACGGTTTCGAAACCCGAGCCATCCATGCCGGCGCCCAGCCCGACCCGACCACCGGTGCTCGGTCTACGCCGATCTATCAGACGACGGCCTATGTGTTCGACGACGTCGATCATGCCGCCTCGTTGTTCAACCTGCACAATTTCGGCTATATTTACTCCCGGCTGACCAACCCCACGGTTTCGGTTCTGGAAGAACGCGTCGCCAGTCTTGAAGGCGGTCGTGCGGCGGTCGCTGCGTCGTCCGGTCATGCGGCGCAGTTCCTGGTTTTCGCGACGATGTTGGAACCCGGCGACGAATTCCTGGCGTCCACCAATCTATACGGCGGATCGCTGACGCAATTCGGATTGTCGTTCAAGAAATTGGGCTGGCACTGCCATTTCGTGAATCCGAAGGACCCCGAGAGCTTCCAGCGCGCGATGACGCCGAAGACCAAAGCGATTTTCGTCGAGAGCCTGGCCAACCCCGGCGGCGTGATCGTGGATATCGAGGCGATTGCCCGGATCGCGCACGCCAACGGCATTCCGCTGATTGTCGATAATACTCTGGCGACGCCGTACCTGTGCCGCCCGTTCGAATGGGGGGCGGATATCGTCACCCACTCCACGACCAAGTTCCTCGGCGGGCATGGCAACTCGATGGGCGGGATGGTGGTCGAATCCGGGAAGTTCGATTGGGCGCAGAACAATAAATTCCCGTCCATGACGGAACCCGAACCCGCCTATCACGGCCTGCGCTTCTACGAAAATTTCGGCGATTTCGCGTTCACGACCAAAGCCCGAGCGGTGGCGTTGCGGGATTATGGGCCGACGATGGCGCCGATGAATGCGTTCCTGACGATCACCGGTACCGAAACGCTGCATGTCCGGATGGAACGCCATTGTGCGAACGCGCAGGCGGTGGCGGAATTCCTCGCGACCCATCCCAAAGTGGCCTGGGTCTCCTACGCCGGCCTGCCGGACAATCCCTACAACGCGCTGGCCAAGAAATATTTGCCTCGGGGCGCCGGTTCGGTCTTCACCTTCGGCGTGAAGGGCGGTTACGACGCCGGGGTGAAGATGGTCGAAGGCGTGCGCCTGTTTTCCCATCTGGCCAACGTCGGCGATACCCGCAGTTTGATTCTGCATCCAGCTTCTACCACCCACCGTCAATTGACCGAGGATCAGCGCACTGCCGCCGGCGCCGGACCCGATGTCATTCGGTTGTCGATCGGATTGGAAACGGCGGCCGATCTGATCGCCGATCTGGATCGTGCGCTGGCCGAGGGGTGAAACGGCTCCCCATCTATTACGGCTGGGTTATCGTCGCCGTTACTTTCGTGACCATCGGCTTCGGGGTGAACGCGCGCACCGCGTTCTCCCTGTTGTTTCCGCCGATCCTGGATGAATTCGGCTGGGGACGTGGCGTCACCGCCGGGGCGTTTTCATTCGGTTTCATTGTGTCCGCCTGCCTCAGCCCGTCGATGGGCAAGCTGATGGACAAAGCCGGCCCGCGCGCGGTGATGGAGCTTGGCACGGTGCTCATGGGGGCCGGCCTGATGCTGGCACCGCTGACGTCGGAGCCGTGGCATTTGTATTTGTCCATCGGCGTCTTGGTGGGCGGGGGCAGCGTCTGCCTCGGCTATTCCGGTCAGTCGTTGTTTTTGCCGAATTGGTTCGTGCGCCGCCGCGGCATGGCTCTGGGCATCGCGTTCGCCGGAGTCGGTATCGGATCGGTGACATTGCTGCCCTGGATGCAGGCAACGATCGCGCAAGCCGGTTGGCGCACGGCGTGTTGGACCCTGGGCCTGGTGTTGCTCGTCGTCCTGGCGCCCATCAACTTGCTGCTACGCAAACGGCCGGAAGATCTGGGTCTACGGCCCGATGGCGACGCGGAGCCGCATGCAGCCGCGCCCGCACCGGCCTCGAACATTGTCGATCCCGCCTGGGCTGCGATCGATTGGACCTTGGCGCGCGCCCTGCGGACGGGGCGGTTCTGGTGGGTTGCCCTGGGGT
>JANXMB010000184.1 GCA_025354865.1 Acetobacteraceae bacterium
CAGCACCGTTGCCTCCCCGCGCGCGACGCCAAGCGCCTCATGCGTGTTGGCGTGGAAATGGTGGAACGGATGCACCCCGGCGCGCCAGGCCGGGGGCCAGCGATTGGCGGCGAACAGTCGCTCGATCGCCGCCGGATCGGCCGGCAGCGCCGCCCGATAAACCAGCAGCGGCAGGCGGGCGTTGGGGATCGCGCCGTCCTCGGCGAATACGAAAGCAAGCGGCTCGATCATCCTGCATTCTCCATATCGACAGTCTCTTCGTCGCCATACCCGACCAGCCGCAAGGCGCGGCCGCGAATGCCGCGCAGGCCGGCGGCGTGGATCAGCGGGGCCTCCCAGCCATGGGTGATCCACACCTCCGGCGCGCCGGTGTCGTCGATGGTGCGGTTCAGTTCGGCCCAATCGGCATGGTCCGACACGATCAGCGGCAGTTCCGCCCCGCTCGCCTTCGCCCGCGCCCGCACCCGCATCCAGCCGGACGCCGCCACGACCACCGGACGGACCGCTCGCGGCACCGGGGACCCGGGCGGGGCCAGCACCAGGGCACCGGAGGGATCGCGCATCTGCGCCACCGGACGGAGGTCGCCGAGTGCCACGCCGCAGGCCTCGTAAACCGCGCACATCGCCGCCAGGGACGGATGCAACCAGATCGGCGCATCCCAGCCGGCACGCCGCAGCAGGGCGATCGTTCGCTGACATTTGCCCAGGCTATAGCAGCCGACAACATGCGTGCGGTCCGGGAACAGTGCCATGCTGGCGAGCAGCCGAGCGATTTCCTGCTCCGGCGGCGGGTGGAGGAAGAGGGGGAGGCCGAAGGTGGCCTCGGTGACGAAGACGTCGCAGGGGATCGGCTCGAACGGCGCGCAAGTTGGGTC
Organism: Acetobacteraceae bacterium; assembly: GCA_025354865.1. Taxonomy (GTDB): domain Bacteria; phylum Pseudomonadota; class Alphaproteobacteria; order Acetobacterales; family Acetobacteraceae; genus Rhodopila. The sequence goes on from JANXMB010000184.1 coordinate 876, forward strand.
GGGCACACGTTTGTAGTCGCCGCTGACGACCGCGCGGCTGCCACGATACGTCATCTCCACCTGTGCGCTGCCCAGCACATGCCCTGCCGGGTGCAACCGCACGCGCACTTCGCCGACCGTTATCGCCTCCCCATAGGCAAGGGCCTGTTGCGTCCCACCGGCCCGCTTCGCCCCCATCCTGGCGCGCATCAGCGCCAAAGTGGCGTCGGTCGCAAGGACGGCTTTGTGGCCGGGTCGGGCATGATCGGCATGCGCATGCGTCACCACCGCGCGTTCGACGACACGGGCGGGATCGATGAAGAAATCCCCGGGCTCGCAGTAAAGCCCCTGCGGCATCGGTTTCAACCAGGTGTCGGGGTGCGGCATGCGCGGATTCAACAGGGTGCCGCGCCCCCGCGCAAGCATCCTTATCGAGCCGGGTATGACACGGCCGCGCCGATTGCTATATCTGCCCCATGCCGGGAACATTGCCAGAACCCTTTGCCGCCTGGTTCGCCGACCAGGGCTGGACGCCCAGGCCGCACCAGATTTCCATGCTCGACGCCGCCCGCGCCGGCGAGAGCGTTCTGCTGATCGCGCCAACCGGTGGCGGTAAAACCCTGGCCGGGTTCCTGCCCAGCCTCGTTGCCCTGGCCGAAGCCCCGACCGATCGGCTGCACACCATCTACATCTCCCCGCTGAAGGCGCTGGCCACCGATATCGCCCGCAATCTGCTGCGACCGATCGACGACATGGGTTTGCCGATCCGCATCGAAACCCGCACCGGCGACACCCCCGCCAATCGCCGCACCCGGCAGAAACAAACCCCGCCGCATTTGCTGCTGACCACGCCGGAAAGCCTCGCGGTGCTGCTCGCCTCCCCCGACGCAGCAACCTTCTTCGGCGGGCTGGCCTGCGTCGTCATGGATGAGGTCCACGCCCTCGCCGGCACCAAGCGCGGCGACCAACTCGCGCTCGGCGTCGCTCGGCTGCGCAGCCTGTCCCCCGGCCTGCGCTGCGTCGGGCTGTCGGCGACGGTGGCGCATCCCACTGCGATCGCGGCCTTCGTCGGCGCAACCCGCACCATCGCGGTCGCGGACGGCGCCCCGCCCTCGATTTCGATGATGCTGCCCGAGGGCGAGTTGTCCTGGGCCGGGCATATGGGGTTGGAAGCTGCGGGGCAGATCATGGCCCGCATCGCCGATGCCGGCATGACCATCGTGTTCGTCAACACCCGGGCGCAAGCCGAGCTGATGTTTCAGGCACTGTGGAAGATCAACGATGCGACGCTGCCCATCGCGCTGCATCACGGCTCGCTGGAAATCGCCCAGCGGCGCAAGGTCGAGGCCGCGATGTCGGACGGTCGCCTGCGCGGGGTGGTGGCGACGTCGTCGCTGGACCTTGGCATCGACTGGGGTGGGGTCGATCAAGTGATCCAGGTCGGCGCGCCCAAGGGCGTGTCCCGCCTGCTGCAACGGGTCGGCCGATCGAACCATCGCATGGACGAGGCGTCCCGAGCGATTTTGGTCCCCGCCAATCGGTTCGAGGTGCTGGAGTGCGAAGCGGCGATCGAAGGTGTCGCCGCCCGCGACCTGGACGGCGATCTGCCCCGCCCCGGCGGACTCGACGTGCTCGCCCAACATCTGCTGGGCCTCGCCTGCTCGGCACCGTTTCTGCCCGACGAGATCTACCGGGAAATCGTTACTGCCTCGCCATACGCGGCACTCGGCCGCGCGGATTTCGACGACGTCCTGGCGTACGTCGAACATGGCGGCTACGCGCTCGCGGCCTACGACCAATGGCGAAAATTGTTCCGCGACAGCGAAGGCCGGCTGCATGTGCGATCCGCCAAAATCGCCGCCCTGCATCGCATGAATATCGGCACGATCGTCGAGGCACCGATGCTGAAGGTCCGGCTGACGGCGGGGCGATCCCGCATCGGACCGATTTTGGGCGAATTGGAGGAATACTTCGCCGGCCTGCTCCGCCCCGGCGATACCTTCCTGTTCGCCGGCCGACTGTTGAAATTCGTCCGGGTGCATGAAATGGCGGTGGAATGCCAGGACGGCGGGACCGGCGATCCCATGGTCCCGGCGTACGAGGGCGGCCGGATGCCGCTGACCACCAACCTCGCCGACGGGGTGCGCCGGCTGTTGCAGAATGCCGGCGGTTACGATCTGTTGCCGGAACAAGTGGGCGCGTGGTTACGGCTGCAACGGGCGGTGTCGCGCATGCCCGGCCGCGACGATCTGCTGGTAGAAACTTTTCCCCGAGCGGATCGTTGGTATCTGGTGGCCTATTGTTTCGAGGGCCGCAACGCCCATCAAACCCTGGGCATGTTGGTAACCAAACGGATGGAACGTTACGGCATGGCGCCGTTGGGCTTCGTTGCCACCGACTACGTCCTTGGCATCTGGTCCGCCAACCGCCCGCACGACGTCGCTCGGCTGTTCGACCAGGACATGCTGGGCGACGACCTCGAATCCTGGCTCGCCGAAAGCGCCATGCTCAAGCGCACGTTCCGCAATGTCGCAACGATCGCCGGGCTGATCCAACGCCGCCATCCCGGGGGGGAGAAAACCAGGCGGGCGACGACGATCAATTCCGATCTGATCTACAACGTGCTGCGCCAGCATCAGCCCGACCATATTCTGCTGCGCGCGACCCGAGCCGACGCCGCAACGGGACTGATCGATGTCGGACGGATCGCGGCGATGTTGGCGCGGGTCGAGGGCCGGATCGTGCATATGGTGCTGTCGCGGGTGTCGCCGCTGGCGGTCCCGGTGCTGTTGGAAATCGGTCGGGAAAGCATCCGGTCCAGCGACAACGAGGACGCGCTTTTGGCGGAGGCCGAAGCCCTCGTCGCCGAAGCCACCGCCCCGTCCCCGCCCGCCTGGGCGCAACAGGAGATGCCATTGTATTCCGGAGTATCGGCCGCATGACCGCCGCCCCCATCCATGTCGCGGGCGAACGCCTGATGCTCGATCCCGGCGGAGTGCTGATCTGGCCGGCAGCTGGGTTGTTGGCCGTGTCCGACCTGCATCTGGAAAAAGGCACCGCCTTTGCCAAACGCGGGATGCTGCTGCCGCCGTGGGACACCCAGGCGACGCTCGACCGGCTGCATTTTCTGCTGCGCAAATGGCGCCCGCAAACCGTCGTGGCGCTGGGCGATTCGTTCCACGATCGCGACGGCGCCGACCGTCTGCCGGCGGTGGAGCTGGACCGCATCAATCGCATTGCCGAGACGTGCCGTCTGGTCTGGGTGCTGGGCAACCACGACCCTGCCCCGCCCGCCGGTTGCGCCGGGGAAGCCGTTGCGACCTTCTCGGCTGGGCCCTTCGTTTTCCGCCACGAAGCCGAACCGGGCGCGCCACCGGGGGAGATTGTCGGGCACCATCATCCGAAGGCGGCGATCCCGACCCGCGGCACCACCGTTGCGCGTCCGTGCTTCGTGACCGACACAAGGCGGGTGATGATGCCGGCGTTCGGCGCCTATACCGGGGGCCTGGACGTGCGCGATCCCGCGATCGCTCGATTGTTCCCGCGCGGCGGCCGGGCGTTCCTGTTGGGCAAAGATCGCCTGTTCAGCTTCGCCTTGACCCGGGGCGGCAACCCGCTGACGGCGGACCGAGGCAACATGCCGTCGGTGCGAACATTGGGCGGCGGGTAATCGCGGAGGAGCGCATGCGGTCGTCGTCGGACACCGCTGGCACCCGACGCGGCAACCGGCTAGCTTGCCGCCATGCCCTCCGACGGCTCCGGCCCCAAACCGATAGAACGCCCCCGCATGCCGGTGAAAATCACCGATGTCGCCACCCTCGCCGGGGTCGCGCCCATGACGGTTTCGCGCGTCATCAATACCCCCGACCGGGTGTCCCCGGCGACGGCGGCGAAGGTCCGCGTGGCGATCGATCGGCTCGGCTATGTGCCGAACCTGATTGCCGGTGGATTGTCGTCGCGCCGCAGCCGGATGGTCGCCGCCGTGGTCCCGACGATCGCGCATCCGATGTTCGCCGATGTCGTGCAGACGTTTTCCGATGCGATGCGGGTGGCCGGGTACGAGGTGATGCTGTCTTTGTCCGGCTACGGCGCAATCGACAAGGAAGCCTTGCTCCGCACCCTGCTCGGCCGCCGCCCCGACGCGCTGCTGATCGCGGGCGCGGCGCATACGCCGGGCGCGTTCCAGATGATTTCGGAAGCCCATATCCCGGTGGTGGAAATTTGGGACGTTTCCAACCATCCGATCGACATGCTGGTCGGCTTCGACCACGAAGAAGTCGGGCGGGACGTTGCTCGGTTTTTCCTGGCAAAGGGCCATAAACGTTTCGCCACGATTTCGGCCGACGACCCGAGGGCGCTGCAACGCACCCGAACCTTCGCCGAAACGATGCGCCGGGCCGGGTGTATCGGCATGGGGGAGGCGACAGTCAAAGCACCCAGCACCATTACGGCGGGACGGCGGGCGATGGCGGACCTGTTGCCCGCATTGGCGGGCGATACCGCACCCTTGGCGTTGTTTTGCAGTTCCGATCTGCTGGCTTTCGGCGCCCTGGTCGAGGCCGGGTTGCTCGGGCTGCGCAGTCCGGAACACCTATCGGTCTGCGGCTTCGGCAATTTCGAATTGAGCGCGGCGAGCGAACCCGCCTTCACCACCGTCAGCGTCGAGGGCGCCGAAGCCGGCCAGATCGCGGCGGGCTTCGTGTTGCAGCGGCTGACCGGCAACGGCCCTCGGCCGGAAGGGCGCTGGCACGTACCGTTCCGCATCGTCGAACGCCGCACGACCTGACGGCCGTCTCCGCCGATCGCACATAGTCGTCGGCCACCGGTCTGCGCGCATACCGGTGGCCGATCGGTCGACCGGGTTTCAGATCGCGAGTTCGATCAGGAAGGGGCCGGGACGGGTCAGCGACTGCTTCAGCAGATCCGCGAATCCCTCGGCGGTGTCGGTGCGGGCGGCTTCGACCCCCATCGCGTTGGCCATGCCGACCCAGTTGATGTCGGGATTGCCGATGTCGAGCATATCCAGCGCCGTCCGTCCGGGATTGGCGCCGACATTGGCGAGTTCGCCGAGCAGGATCTGGTACTTGCGGTTGGAAAAGATAACGGTTGTGACGTCCAGCTTTTCCCGCGCCTGAGTCCACAGCGCCTGCACGGTGTACATCGCCGATCCGTCGGCTTGCAGGTTCAGCACCCGCCGGCCGGGCGCACCGATCGCCGCACCCGTCGCCATCGGAATGCCGCCGCCGATTGCGCCACCGGTGACGTTCAGCCAATCGTGGTGCGGGGCGGCTTTGGTGTTGTGGAAGAAGCCGCGTCCGAAGGTTACGGATTCGTCGGCAATCACCGCGTGGTCGGGCATCAGTGCGCCGAGCACGGCGGCAATAGCCTCGGGCGTGGGGGCGCCGCGACCGGGTTCGGGGCGCTCGCCGTTGTTCGGTGCCGCAACCTTGGGCGCATGCAACGCATCCGCCAACCGCGCCAACGCCTCCAGGATATCCTGTTCGGCGCGCGCCAGCACATGGATCTCGGCGTCCTCGGGGACGGAGGTCTGCACCTTGTTTGGGTACGCGAAGAACGTCACCGGCTTACGCGCACCGGCCAGGATCATGTGCTTGGTCCCAGCCAGCGCCTTGACGGCCTGATCGACGACGTAGGGCACCCGCTCCATCGACAGGCGCCCCTGTCCGCGCGCAATCCGCGCATTGGAGCCTTGGGCGAACACGCGGCAGCCGGTCGCGACTTGGATGCGGTGGGCGTATTCCAAGGCTTCCTCGGTCAGCCCGGCGCCGCCCAGCAGTAGCACGATGGCCGGCCCGCCGCGCCGCAGCACGGTCACCGCTTGTTCGACCTGATCGGGGGACACGAAGGGCGTGGGGACGGCGGGCAGTGCCTCCCCAGGGATGCCGCCTTCGTTCCAGGACGTGTCGGACGGCAGAATAAGCGTGGCGATCTGGCCGGGCGCGATCATGGACGCCTGCACGGCGGCGGCGGCATCGCGCCCCACGGTCTTCACGTCCATCGCGGTGCGGACCCAGCCGGACACGCCCCGCGCCCAGCCCTCGGTATCCGCCGTCAACGGCGCATCCAAGGGGCGGTGATAGGTTGCGTGATCGCCAACGATATTGACGATCGGGGTCGCCGCCCGGCGCGCGTTGTGCAGATTGGCCAGACCGTTCGCCAGACCCGGACCGCAATGCAGCAGCGTGGCCGCAGGCTTGCCGGCCATCCGCGCATAACCGTCGGCGGCGCCGGTCACAACGCCCTCGAACAGACCCAGGATGCAGCGCATGCCGGGGACGCGGTCCAGTGCCGCAACGAAATGCATCTCGGACGTGCCGGGATTGGAGAAACACGTGTCGACGCCGCTATTCAGCAGCGAGTGCACCAGACTTTCGGCGCCATTCATCCCTGGGGTCTCCTGTTTGGGGTTACAGCCTGGGTATCGCGTTCGGGGGGACTTGGCCAGGGGTTGCCCGGGCGCTATCGATAACGCCTGTCTGTTTAAGGAGTTATGGCGATGAAATTGATAAGCTTCCGGCGCCCCGACGGCTTGCCGAGCTGGGGTATCGTCAAGGGCGAGGGGGTCATCGACCTCGGCAGCCGTGCCCCGTCGTTGAAGCATGCGCTATGGGCAACGGCGTCGTTGGCCGACGAGGCGACGGCCCCGGCCACGTATGCGCTGGCCGACGTGCAGTATCTGCCGCCGATCCCCGACCCCGAGAAGATTTTCTGCATCGGCCTGAACTACATGACCCACATCAAGGAAGGCGGGCGCGACATCCCGACCAAGCCGATGGTGTTCACCCGCTTCCCCAATTCCCAGGTCGGACACGGGCAAAATCTGGTGCGGCCCAATGCGTCCATCACCTTCGATTACGAAGGCGAGATGGCGGTGATTATCGGCCGGCGCTGCCGCCATGTCGCCAAAGCCGACTGGCAAAGCGTCGTCGCCGGCTACTCCTGCTACAACGAGGGTTCGGTGCGCGAATTCCAGCGCCACACCAGCCAGTTCGTGCCGGGCAAGAACTTCCACAAATCCGGCGCGTTCGGCCCCTGGATCGTCACCCCGGACGAAATGGGCGACCCGACCAAGGCGCATCTGATGACAAGGGTGAACGGGGTCGAACAGCAGCACGCGACGGTGGACGATCTCTGCTTCGATATCCCGACGCTGATCGAGTACTGCTCCACCTTCACGCAGTTGGAAGCTGGCGATGTCATCGTGACCGGGACCACGGGCGGTGTCGGCGCCTATCAGACGCCGCCGCTGTGGATGAAGCCGGGCGACACGGTCGAGGTCGAGGTGACCGGGATCGGCGTCCTGCGCAATGGTGTGGTGCAGGAAGCGGCGTAACCCGATCCCATCCGCGCTGGACGGTGGGCTTGCGCCTGCCGTCCGGGGCGGCGAATACGCCGGCCCGAGGAAGCTGGCCCTAGGTAGCTGGCCCGAGGAAGCCGTTCGCAGCGATCGAAACCCTTGCTGCGTCTGCCAAGCACGATCATCCGCGCTCGGCGGTTGCGAAGGATCAGGGTGTTGGCGCTCGCATCGGGAACGGCTGGCGACCTTCGCGATATCCGGGGCCGTCGTAATGGTCCTGCGCCGATCTGTAGTCGCCCCGTTTCACCGTTTCGGCGACGTCGGGGTTTTGTTCCAGGTACCATTTCTCCTCGATTTTCACCGAAAATGGCGGCCGCCCTTCGAAATACCCGTGATCGATGAAGTGTTCCCGAGCGGAACGAATCGAACCGTCCTTGATGCCGGAGGCGACGTCGGGATTTTGTTCGAGGTACCAGGGCTCGTCCACATCGAACGCCGACAGCAGCGCCCTTATCATGCTCTGCGCTTCCTCGTACTTCATGCTGACCACGGTTTCCCCGCGGATCGTAGCGAATTTCAGAAACTGCTTCACAGTTTCGAACGGTGGGATGTAGCGCACGGAAAGCTCCTTATTCAGTCGGGCTTGAATTCCATGGCTGCACCGTTCATGCAATAGCGCAAACCCGTCGGTTTGGGGCCGTCGGGGAAAACATGGCCCAAATGTCCGCCGCAATCGGCGCAATGCACCTCCACCCTTGTCATGAAGAAGCTGCGATCTTCGGTGGTGCCGACCGCGTCGTCCAAAGGTTGCCAGAAGCTAGGCCATCCGCTGCCGCTTTCGAATTTCGTGTCGGCGGGGAACAAATCCTTGCCGCATCCGGCGCAGGCGAACACGCCCTGGCGTTTTTCTGCGTTCAGCGGGCTGGTGCCGGCGCGTTCCGTGCCGTGTTTGCGCAGCACTTGAAATTGCGCCGGGGTCAGTTTCGCCCGCCACGCCTCGTCCGACAGTGCCGCCGGATAGGTCTCCGGCGCCGCATCCTGCCCCAATCCGAACAACCGTTTCATGCGATGCCCTCCTTATTCCACCGCCAGTTTACCCTGGATTTGGTCCGGCGCGAGTCACATCGTATTCTGCCGTTCGGATTTCGAGGAAGCCACGAACATGAACCAATTGGGTGATGCGGCGCGCCGGGCACTCCCGGACGACGCGGAAAATGCCACCTTGGTCGGGCGCGTCTGGCGGCCCGATGTCGGCGGACCCTCGGTCGTGGCGGTGCGGCACGGCGCCGCGATCGACGTATCCCGCCATTTTGCCACTGTCCGCGATCTCTGCGAGACGCCGAACCCCGCCGCCGCGCTAGCCGCTGCCGAGGGGGAGGTACTGGGCAGCCTCGATGCCATCCTCGCCAACACAGCGGTCGATACCCGCGACCCCTCGGCGCCCTGGCTGCTGACGCCGATCGATCTGCAGGCGATCAAGGCGGCAGGTGTGACGTTTGTCATTTCCATGCTCGAACGGGTGATCGAGGAACGCGCGCGCGGCGACGTCAATGCCGCAGCGGCCATTCGCGATGAGGTCAATCGTCTGGTCGGCGACGATCTGGCCAAGCTCCGTCCGGGATCGCCGGAGGCCGCGCATCTGAAGCAGGTGCTGATCGAGCAAGGCGCCTGGAGCCAGTACCTCGAAGTCGGGATCGGGCCGGATGCCGAGATATTCACGAAATCGCAACCGATGGCCGCTGTCGGAACCGGTGCCGACGCCGGGATCCACCCCGGCTCGACCTGGAACAATCCCGAACCGGAGATTGTGCTGGCGGTGGCGTCGGATGGGCGGATCGTCGGCGCCACCCTCGGCAACGACGTCAATCTGCGCGATGTCGAGGGCCGCTCGGCGTTGTTGCTGGGCAAGGCCAAGGACAACAACGCATCCTGCGCCATCGGGCCGTTCCTGCGACTGTTCGATGCCGGATTCGGATTGGACGATATCCGCAGCACGGTCGTCGGGTTGCAGGTCGAGGGACCGGACGGCTTCGTGCTGGAGGGTTCGTCCTCGATCGCCATGATCAGCCGCGACCCGGCCGATCTGGTGGCGCAGATGACGAATGCGCATCATCGCTACCCCGACGGGGCGGTGCTGTTCCTGGGCACGATGTTCGCCCCGGTGAAGGATCGAGACTTCCAGGGCCAGGGCTTCACCCACAAGACCGACGACATCGTGACGATTTCTGCGCCGAAACTCGGCCGCCTGGTCAACCGCATGCGCCCGACGGATCGCTGCGAACCCTGGTCGTTCGGCCCCGGCGCGCTGATGCGCAACCTCGCGAAACGGGGGTTGTTGGGT
>JANXMB010000125.1 GCA_025354865.1 Acetobacteraceae bacterium
CCGGAAGGTCCTCAAAAATATCGCAGAAAAACCACCGTTTCGTCGAAAGCCGCGTCCGTTGTCGTGCTGGCCATGCCGTTGCCCCTCAAAGAGAATCCAGAGGGACGTCATAGATTCACCACTTCAGACGTTTGTCACGTACTCCTTCATCCGATTGCCCTGGCTTTCGTGGACATGCGGTAGACCCGTTGGTAAAAGCCGCTGCATCCGGAGTCGCCCCCGCCGGTCCAACGCCCAACCCACGGCCTGCATCATGAAAATTGTCGCCTGCAACAGCAACCGCCCGCTCGCCGAGGCGGTCGCCGCCACGTTGAAGTTGCCCCTGACCAAGGCATCGATTCGACGTTTCGCCGACATGGAGGTGTTCGTCGAAATCCATGAGAACGTGCGCGGGGAGGATGTCTTCGTCGTCCAATCCACGTCCTATCCGGCCAACGACAACCTGATGGAGCTGCTGATCACGATGGACGCGCTGCGCCGGTCGTCGGCCAGACGCATCACCGCCGTGATCCCCTATTTCGGCTATGCACGCCAGGACCGGAAATCCGGCTCCCGCACCCCGATCAGCGCCAAGCTGGTGGCCAATCTGATCACCGAGGCCGGGGCGCACCGGGTGCTGACCATGGACCTGCACGCTGGACAAATTCAGGGTTTCTTCGACATCCCGGTCGATAACATGTTCGCCGCGCCGATCTACAGCCGCCATATCCAGGAAACCTACACCGACCACGACCTTATGATCGTGTCGCCCGACGTCGGTGGGGTGGTGCGCGCGCGCGCCATCGCAACCCGGATCAACTGCGATCTGGCCATCATCGACAAGCGCCGCCCGCGGGCCGGTGAATCCGAAGTCATGAACGTCATCGGCGACGTCGAAGGCCGCGATTGCCTGCTGGTAGACGACCTCGTGGACTCCGGCGGAACCCATTGCAACGCGGCGGAAGCCCTCATGGCGCGCGGCGCCCGATCCGTCGGGGCCTATGTCACCCATGGTGTGCTCTCCGGCGCCGCAGTCGCCAGGATCGCGGCGTCGCCGATTCAGATGATGACGATCACCGACACCATCCAGGCGACCGATGCGGTGGCCAACTCGCCCAACATCCGGCAACTGAGCATCGCCCCCCTCCTCGCCGAAGCCATCAAGCGCACGGCCGAGGAAAGCTCGGTCAGTTCCCTGTTCGACTGAGCGGAGCACACGCCATGCACACGATCGAGATCGAGCAGACCGGCGCGGTCAAAACCATCTGGATGAACCGACCGGAAAAGCGCAACGCGCTGGATTCCGGCATGCTCGATCGCATGGTAGCGGCGTTGCGGGCGCCGATCGGGGCGGATCTGCGGCTGGTGGCGATCCGTGGGCGCGGGCCGTCGTTCTGCTCCGGCCTCGATATGAAAGCGCGGCGGGAAAGCATCGCCGGCGGCGGTGCCAGTGGGATCGAGGTCATGCTGCGCGCGATCGAACTCTGCCCGCTGCCGGTGGTGGCCGTGGTGCAGGGCGATGCCATCGCCGGCGGCAACGAACTGGCGCTGCACTGCGATATGGTCGTTGCCAGCGACACCGCCCGATTCGGCATGTCGTTGGCGCAGGTCGGGCTCGCGCCCAACTGGTTCCTGGCCAAAAAACTGATGGAAATTCTCGGCCCCGTCGTCACGCGGGAAATGCTGCTGCTGGGCGACCCCCTGCCGGCCACCCGCCTGCATGCGCTGGGTCTGATCGCCCGCTGCGTGCCGGCGGATCGGCTGGAGAGCGAAGCCGCCGCCATCTTCGACCGGCTGGCCGCAAATGCGCCGCTGTCGCTGAAGGCGATGAAGGCGACCACCGTCCGGATGCTCGAATTCCGCGATACCATCCCGCATGCCGATGTCGATGCTCTGATCGAAGCCGCGCTCAAGAGCCAGGATGCGCGGGAAGGCATGCTCGCGCGGCTGGAGAAACGACGCGCGCAGTTCGGCGGAACCTGACCTCGGGCTGCGATACCCGCACGGTGTGCTTGACACGGGGCCTGCCCGCGCGCTTGAACCCGCCTGCTCCTACCGGAAAGCCCCCTATCGTATGGCGACCAGCAAGGCCGTGCCCAAACGCAAACACGACGGTTGGGCCGAAAACATCAAAACCATCGTCTATGCCGTCCTGATTGCGGTCGGGGTGCGGACGGTGCTGTTCGAACCGTTCAACATCCCGTCCGGCAGCATGATACCCACGCTGTTGGTCGGCGATTACCTGTTCGTGTCGAAATATAGCTACGGGTATTCGAAGTATTCGATGCCGCTGTCGCCGCCGCTGTTCCATGGGCGGATTTTCGGATCCGTGCCACGCCGAGGCGACGTCGCGGTGTTCAAGTTTCCGCGCGACAATTCCACCGATTACATCAAGCGAATCGTCGGATTGCCGGGCGACCGCATCCAGGTGAAGCAGGGTGTGCTGTATATCAACGGCGAGGCCGCGCCCCGCACGCCGGACAGCAACTTCACCTATCGCGAAGGCGGCATCCGCGAAGAACTGCGCCGCTACCAGGAAACCCTGCCCGGCGGCGTGAAGCACGACATCCTTAAGGAAACCGACGGCCGGGAAAACGCCCGCCGACCGGATTTCGACCCCAATAAGGAATTCGACGCCAACAACACCCCGGAATATCTCGTCCCGCCCGATCATGTCTTCGCCATGGGCGACAACCGCGACAAATCCTCCGACAGTCGCTTCATGACATACTCCGGCGTAGGTTTTGTGCCGGTCGAGAATCTGGTCGGACGCGCCGAAATCCTGTTTTTCTCCATCGAGAGCGATCCCCGCGACGCTTGGTGGGCGTTCTGGGAATGGCCGTTCAAAATCCGCTGGTCCCGCATCCTGAAACTTATCCATTGAATACGGAAATCGAGTCCATCCTCGGGTACCGCTTCACCCGCCCCGATTTGCCGCAGGAGGCGATGACCCACCGGTCCGCCGCAATCGGCAAGGGTTCGCACGGATCGAACGAACGACTGGAGTTCATCGGCGACCGCGTCCTGGGCCTATTGATGGCCGAATGGTTGGCGGAACGCTTCCCGCAGGAGCAGGAGGGCGATCTCGGTCGCCGCCTCGCCCATCTCGTGTCGCAACCTGTGCTGGCGCAGGTCGCCGACGATCTTGGTCTGGCGCGGGTGCTGTCGGTTTCCTCCGGGGAGGCAAAAGCCGGCGTGAAGCAGCGCGCCACCGTTTTGGCAGACGCGTTGGAAGCCGCCCTCGGTGCTCTCTACCTCGACGGCGGCCTTCCCCCCGCTCGGCATTTCATCCACCGCGCCTGGGGACAAGCGATGGTGGAAAATGCCGAGCCGCCGAAAGATCCGAAAAGCGCCTTGCAGGAATGGGCGCATAAGCGCCTGCGGGCGGTGCCGTCCTATGCGGTGACGAACCGATCCGGCCCGGCGCACGCGCCCGCGTTTACGGTGACGGTGACGGCGGGCGCGCATTCCGGTGTTGGTGTTGCCGGCAGCAAGCAGGCTGCCGAACAGGCCGCAGCCGCGGCGCTATTGGGGAGTTTGACGGCATGAAATGCGGCTTCGTCGCCATCGTCGGGGCGCCCAACGCGGGCAAATCCACTCTGCTCAACCGCCTGACCGGTGCCAAGCTATCGATCGTATCGCCCAAGGCGCAGACAACCCGGTTCCGGGTCCTGGGCATCATGATGCGCGCCGAAAGCCAGGTGCTGCTGGTCGATACCCCCGGCATCTTCCGCCCCAAGCGCAAGCTGGACCGAGCGATGGTGAACGCGGCATGGAGCGGTGCGGCCGACGCGGATCTGGCGGTGATGCTGGTCGACTCCAAAGCCGGCGCCACGGCCGATGTGAAAGCCATTGCCGCGCAACTCGGTGCGTCCGGTCGGCGCTGCTGGCTGGTGCTGAACAAATGCGATCTGGTCCCGCCCGGCGCGCTGCTGCCGTTGACCGCAATCATGACCGAACTCGCCCCGTTCGAGGAAACGTTCATGGTCAGCGCCTCCACCGGCGATGGGCTGATGGAGCTGATGGACGCTTTCGCGGCGGCCGTGCCGGACGGGCCGTACCTATATCCCGAAGACGACCTGACCGATTTGCCTGATCGCCTGCTGGCGGCGGAAACCGTGCGGGAGCAGATTTTCATGCAAACGCATGAGGAAGTGCCCTACGGCACCACGGTGGAGACCGAAACCTGGACCGAACGCAAGGACGGCAGCGTGCGCATCGACGTGACGGTCTACGTGGCCCGGCCCGGCCACAAAGCGATCCTGATCGGGGAGAAAGGGACCAAGATCAAGTCGATCGGTGCCCGCGCCCGCCAGGATTTGACCCGCCTGCTGGAACGGAATGTGCACCTGTTCCTGAACGTCAAGCAGCGCACCGGCTGGGATGAGGAAGGCGCGCGCCTGCGGGCGATCGGATTGGAAGACCCGGGTAAAGCATAGCGCGGGACCGGGTATCGCGCGGGACCGGGTATCGCGCCGACGGTTCAACGGGAACCGGGATCGTCCGACGTCGGCCGGACGGGCATCAGCGCGCGAGGTTCGTGCGTGCCTCGGCAGCGACCCAGGGATCGATGCAGCCGGCTTTGCCGCGCCGGTAGATTGTCAGCCCGTCGAATGCGGCGATTTTCTTGTAGCGCGACCAGACCCGCCCGAACGACGGGTCGGCGGCGGTCAGGATCGCGATGTAGTCGGGCACGCCATCCCGGATATCGACCACCGCGATTTCCGGGCATCCAGCGATGAAGTCGTGCGCCACCCAGCGGCGGATCGGGAATTCCTTCGAGGCGCCGGGATCGAGGCGGGCGCGCCACAGCTCCCCCTTCAAGGCCCACATCGAATCGAAGCGGGACGCCCAGGCCACCCCGGTGTTGTTCACGACGGGAAAGCCCAGCGCGATCCACTCGCTGAAGGCGATGTAGGTGCGGGCGTGTTCTTTGCGGACGAGTTGTTCCAGGCGCTGGACGGTGGTGAATTCCGGCTCCACCGCCAGGGCGACTTCGGGTTCCAGCCGCTGGAAGGCCGCGACGCCGAACACCACGACGGCGATGCCGGCCATCGCCATCGGCAGGCGCAGGTTGCGGGATTCGGTGTGGCGGTGCAGCCAGGTGGAGGTCGCCCAGCAGAGCAGCGCGAGGATGGTTACGATCGTCGCCGGCAACCGGTGGTAGAACCAGTCCTTACCGTCCACAAAGCAGACGACGGTGCTGGCGGCGGCGAACACCACCAGCGCCAGCAGCAGATTCCGCTCCGGCAGGGTGCGACGGGCATGCAGCCACAGGGCCAATGCCACCAATTCCCCGCCGATCAGCAGGGCGCTTTCGGCGAACAGGCGCAGGAAGCCGACATCGGTGCCGCCGTAGAGCGCGAGGGCCAGCGGCACCGCACGCGCGAGGTATGCGGGGCAGACGATCGCGACGATTGCCCCGTACGCGGCCATGGCGCTGGCGGCGGCGATCGGCATTGCCCGCCAGGGCCGCATCCCTTGCAGCATGGCGGCGCATTCCAGCGCGACGAACACCCCGGCGTAGCGCGGTTTCAGCGCGCAACCCAATCCGGCGAGGATGCCGGCGACCAACCCGGGCACCAGCCGGGGCGGCATGCGATCCAACGATGCGGCAAAGAGCACGAGGTAGGGGAGCATGGCGGCGACGAGCAGATGCTCCCGCTGGCCGAGATCGGCGGCCGGGGCGACCAGCAGCACGAACCCGATGGTCGCAAAGACCGGCATCCGGTCGGCGAACATCCCGCCCCGAGCGCGCAGCAGCACTGCCGTCCACCAGCCGCAGCCAAGCACGGCGGCGATGAAGAACGGCATGGCGACACGTTGCGGATCGATGTCGAGCCAAGCGCCGATCTGGATGGGAACGGCCGAGAGCCAGACGATCAGCGGCGGATTGACCTCCACCAGATCGACATACAGCGCACGCCCGGCCATCCAACGCCGCGCGACATAGAGCAGCCACGCGATGTCGTCTTTGAGCGGGGTGCGCATGACCGCGAACAACACCACCGCCAACGTACCACCCAACACCAAGGCGCTCGCGGCAGCGACAGCGGCTCGGCGGGCGGGCGAGGCCGGGTCGAATACACGGGCGTGTTCGGTCTGCATGGAGGGTGCGGGGCGATCCGAGATAGCGCGGCGGGTTGGTCCGGCACGCTTGTTGCCATAACAGATAGGCCGCGCCAAGTGGCATAATAATGGCGCGATTCTTTGCTTTTTGCACAATCTCGCGGCGTAACCGGGCGATTGATCCGCCGCGCGCAATGGCGCAGAATGCTGGCAAAACACCAGTGCAGGAGCGTTCGATGACAAGTGCCGCCCCAACCCGCCCGGTCCCGCCCTCGGGCCTCAATCACCTTGTGCTCAACGTCCGGAACATGGACGAAACCCACCGCTTCTGGACCGACATGCTCGGCTTTGCCCAGGTCGGCGAATACCGCCCCCGCGCCGCCGCCGGGCCGCAGCGCAAGATGCAGTTTTACAGCGCCGATCACGACGGCAGAATGTCGCACCACGACATCGCGTTCATGGAAGTCCCCGGCCTGCCGGCGCCGGACGCCGACGGCACATTGCTCAGTGCGATCGGCCACATCGCGATCGCCCTGCCGGATCGGGAGGCGTGGTTGAAGCAGTTGGCTTATCTGCAAGCCAGTGGCGTGAAGTTCGAACGCCGGGTCGAGCACGGGATGACCCACAGCCTGTATATTCGCGATCCCAACGGCTACACGGTGGAACTGCTCTACGAGTTGCCGCGTGCGGTGTGGGAGGGCGATATCCAGGCCGCGCTCAATCACTATGTCGCGTTGCCAACCGAGGGCGCCGGCGCGCTGGAAGACAACGCCGACAACATCCCGGTGTTCGCCGCCGCGCAATAGACCGCGCCCCTCCAATATCGCGCCCCTCCAATATCGGCCCCCCTGGCATCGCGTGCTTGCCCTGCGTTAACGTTCGTTGACATCGGGCAAGGCGGTCGCCACGCTCCGACCCAATGGTATCGAAACCATGTCCGGTATTCGAATACCCCTGGGGATTGGAGTATCGCATGCTCGCCAGTACGCTCGCGCCTTGGTTTCAGCGTCGTGGGATCCATTATTGTTGGGTCATGGTGGCGCTGACCTTCATGACGTCGGTTTGTTCGTCGGCCGCAATCAGCCTGCCCGGCGTCATCCTGCTGCCGCTGACGAAGGAATTCGGTTGGACGCGCGGCGATATCTCCGGCGCGATCGCATTGATGCTGGCGCTGTTCGGCATTATGGCGCCGTTCTCCGGTGCGTTGATCCTGCGCTACGGCCTGCGCAGCATGGTGGCCACCGCCGCCGTGCTGGTGGTGATCGCGCTGGCGGCAACCACCCAGGTCAGCGCCAAATGGCACCTGTGGGCCAGCCTCGGCCTGATCCTCGGCAGTGCCGCCGGGATGACCGCGCTGGCGTTGTCCGCGACGGTGGCCAACCGGTGGTTCGCGCAGCGGCGCGGTCTGGCCATGGGGGTTCTGACCGCTGCCTTTGCTGCCGGGCAATTGACGTTCCTGCCCGCCGCCGCATGGCTCGCGGCGCAGTACGGTTGGCGCATGGCGATTTTCCCGGCCATCGTCGGCTGCGGCGTTTGTGCGGTGCTGTATTTGCTGTTCGCGCGCGATTACCCCTCCGATATCGGCATGGCCCCGTATGGGGAGACTGCGGTGCAGCCCCGCCCGCCC
The DNA here is from genome assembly GCA_025354865.1 of Acetobacteraceae bacterium. Classification (GTDB taxonomy): domain Bacteria; phylum Pseudomonadota; class Alphaproteobacteria; order Acetobacterales; family Acetobacteraceae; genus Rhodopila. The sequence continues at coordinate 7,676 of JANXMB010000125.1, forward strand.
GTCGCCGCCGGCAGCGTCGTAACCATCAGCCTCACGGTGCTGCGCGACGCCGCTCGTCTCCGTATCTTCTGGGTGCTGGCCGGCACGTTCTTCATTTGCGGGCTGTCCACCGCCGGGTTGATCGGTCAGCATTTCATCCCGTTCTGTGCCGATAACGGGGTCGGGCCGGTGCAGGCCGCGTCGTTCCTGGCCATGATGGGGGTGTTCAATTTCGCTGGCACCATCTGCTCCGGTTGGTTGTCCGATCGGTTCGACAACCGGGTGCTGCTGGGCTGGTATTACGGGCTGCGCGGCCTGTCGTTGATGGTGCTGCCCTTCGCCAATTTCGACTTCATGTCGCTGTCGATTTTCGCGGTATTCTTCGGCCTGGATTACGTCTCCACCGTGCCGCCGACGGTGCGGCTGGCGGCGCAGCATTTCGGCCCCGCCAAGGCGCCGATCGTGTTCGGATGGGCGTTTTCCGCGCATCAACTGGGCGGGGCGCTATCGGCGCTGGCGACCGGAATCTCCCGCGACGTACTCAGCACCTATGTCCCGGCGTTCTTCGCGGTCGGGCTGATTTGCCTCGTGGCGACGATCGCCATCTTCATGGTCCCGAAGTTCCGCCCCGCGACCGTCGCGGCCTAACAGCCTATCCAGTGCCATATCCCCCAGGAATGAACACCCTGGGGGAAACGGCCATCCGACCGCTGCGTTACCGCCGCACCAGCGCCAACCCCGCGCCGATCGTCGCCACGATCGCCGTCAGCGGCCCGAACCCGGCGAAACCCTGGGTCGCGATCATCAGCCCACCCAGCCCCGACGCACCCATCCAGCCGATCGAGGAACAGGTGACGTTCAGCCCCATAACGGTTCCGCGCACATGGTCCGGGACCTCGGCCAGGGACGCGAGCATGGCGGGCCGAGCGATGGCGTTCAGGAAAACGTAGACGAAGCCCAACCCGACGGAGGTGGCGACGTCGATCTGCCAGCCGAACAAGGCCAGCGCCGCCACCCCGGATGCTGCCATCGCGACGGCATAAGTGCGCGGTCGGTTGCCCAATTTGTCCGCCAATTGGCCGCCCAGCACGGTCCCGAGGATATTGCCGGACGCAAACACCGCCAGCGGCACCGCCACGGCATCCAGCGTCAAGCGATAGGTCGATTGCAGGAAGGTGGCGAAATACACCGCCGTCAGGCCGTAACAAATCCGCTCCATCACGCCCATGCCCAGCAGCCGGATCACCGGCAACGACAACGCCGCCCGCAGCGACGGTGCGCTCGTCCCCCGTGCTCGGGCGCTGCTCGCGCGGCCGCGCGTGGTGGCCAGCATCGCCACGGCCGACAGGACCGCCAACGCTGCCACGCATAGATTGACCCCGCGCCAGCCGATCCATGCCCCGACGAAGGCGGCCAAGGGCACGCCCACCAGCAGGGTCAGGGATTGCCCGCTCATGACCCAACCCAACGCCCGACCCTGTTGGCTGGCATCGACCCGCGCCGACACCTCGGCGAAGATCACCCCGGTAAACATCCCGCTGCATCCCCCGGACGCGATCGACCACAGGATCGCTTCGGGGAAGCTGCGGGCCGAGGCGACCCCGAACAGCGCGAAACACAAGGCGATGGGGCCAAGGATCAGGAACGGCCGCCGCCCCCAGCGATCCGACCCGACCCCCGCCAGCATCCCCGCCACCGCCCAGGAGACCGAGGTCGCGGCCACGAGGTTGCCGACCAGCGCCAGACTGGTGGACAGATCGCGCGCCATGTCCAGCAGGAACGGCGCGCGGGTGGTGCCGGACGACGCTGCGGCAAACATCGCCAAGGCAGCGGCAGCCAGCAGCGGCCAGGGCATTTTATGTGGGGTCATCGCGCGTCCTCCGTCCAGACTCCCCTTCCACAATGCCTCGGCAGCGGCAATGATAGCGGTAACTTCCGGAGTCCGAACGTATGAAGTCCAAGCTGATCCTGGGATGTCTTGTCCCGACCGATGTCGTGACCCGAGCGTGCGCCATGTTCGATACCGTCGTCGCCCCCGGTCCGAACGACATGACAGTGCCGGAGATGCTGGCCGCCGCGACCGACCATCGGGCGGATGCTATCGTGTTCACCAACACCTTGCCGTTGAACGCCGCCGCCGTGGCTGCGCTGCCGGATTGCGTCAAGATCGGCGCGACGGTCAGCGTCGGTTACGATCATTTCGATGTCGTCGCAGCCCGAGCGCGCGGATTGGTCGCCACCAACACCCCGGGCGTGCTGACCGAATGCACCGCCGATTTCGCGTTCATGCTGATGCTCGACGCCGCCCGACGCGGTGCGGAATACGACCGCATTATGCGCAAGGGCTGGCGCTACCGCATCGGCCAGGGCGACCTGTTGGGCGTACGAGTGACCGGCAAGCGGCTCGGCATTCTCGGCATGGGCCGCATCGGTCGCGCGATGGCGCAGCGGGCGCGCGGTTTCGATATGGAGATTTTCTACCATTCCCGCACCCGTCTGCCGCCGGAACTGGAACTGGGCGCAACCTACTGCGCAACGTTCGAGGCGATGCTCCCGCACTGCGATTTCCTGTCGATGCACGCCCCGGCCGGCCCGGCGACCGATAAGATCGTCAACGCCCGCACCTTGGCCTTGTTGCCGGACGGCGCGGTGTTCGTGAATGCCTCCCGCGGCGGGCTGGTGGACGAGGACGCGTTGCTGGACGCGTTGACGAACGGAAAATTGTTCGCCGCTGGGTTGGATGTTTTCCGCCAGGAACCCGACTACGATCTACGCTTCGCCGCGCTGGAAAATGTCGTGCTTGCGCCGCATGTCGGCAGCGCCTCGAAGGAAACCCGCAATGCGATGGGATTCCGAGCGCTGGACAATGTCGCGTCGGTGCTTGCCGGCAACGGGCCGATCGATCCACTCTGGACATGAAGGTGGTTTAACATGCCGAATCCCACGCTGTTGGTGACCCGCCGCCTGCCCGACGCTATCGAGGCCAGGGCAGCGCGCGACTACGATGCAAGACTGACCGCCTGCGACACGCCGATGCCCGATGTCGTGGCGCAGGCAGCGGGTGCCTGGGGGGTGGTTTGTTGCCCCGGCGACAAATTCGATGCCGCGTTGATCGGGGCCTTGCCCGATAGCGTGAAGGCCATCGCCACCTTCAGCGTCGGCTACGACCACGTCGATGTCGCGGCGGCCCATGCGCGAGGCATCGCCGTGGTGAACACCCCCGACGTGCTCAGTGTCGCCACCGCCGAATGTGCCATGCTGCTGATCCTGGCCGCCGCCCGCCGCGCGGGGGAGGGTGAGCGCATGATACGGGCCGATCGTTGGGAAGGTTGGGCGCCGACGCAATTGATGGGCACCCTGGTGTCGGGCCGTCGTCTGGGGATTTTCGGCCTCGGTCGGATCGGCCGCGAGCTGGCGAAAATGGCGCGCGGCTTCGGCATGCAAATCCATTACCACGACGTCGCCCGCCTGCCTCCGGCGCTGGAAGGCGATGCGGTGTTCCATCCGACCGACGCGACCTTCCTGCCGGTGTGCGACGTGCTGTCGCTGCATGCGCCGGGCGGGGCGGGGACGCGGCATTGGCTGAATGCCGAACGCATCGCTGCGCTGCCCCGAGGCGCCGTGGTCGCCAACGCCGCCCGTGGCACCCTGATCGACGATATCGCGCTGATCGCCGCCCTGAAATCCGGCCACGTCGCCGCTGCTGGCCTGGACGTCTACGATGGGGAGCCGCAGGTAAACCCCGGCTATCGTTCGGTTGAAAACGCCGTGTTGCTGCCACATCTCGGTAGTGCGACCACCGAAACCCGCGATGCCATGGGGCATTTGGTGCTGGACGGCCTCGATGCCGTGCTGGCCGGTCGGGTGCCGGCAAATCTGGTGAGGTAACCATGCGAATCGCCATCGGCGGCTTCCTGCACGAGAGCCACTCCTTCGCGGCGCATCCGACAACCTATGCCGATTTCCTCAGCCCCGGCGGCTTGCCGGCGATGCGGATCGGGGATGCCATGGTCCCGGGATTACGCACCACGTCCGCGCCGATGGCCGGGGCGATCGTGGTGGCCGAGGCAGCCGGCGCCGAACTGGTTCCGACCGCCTGGGCCTTCGCCAACCCGGCCGGACCGGTGGAGGACGCGGCGTTCGAGCGTCTGTCCGGCCTGATCTGTGCCGGATTGTCGCTCGCTTTGGATGCCGGGCCGCTGGATGGGGTCTATCTGGACCTGCACGGCGCGGCGGTGATCGAATCCTTCCCCGACGGCGAGGGTGAGTTGCTGCGCCGGGTCCGCGCGATCGTCGGGGCCGACCTGCCTTTGACGATCAGCCTCGACCCGCATGCCAACCTGACGGCGGCGATGGTGCAACTGGCCGATGTCGCGGTGCCCTTCCGCACCTATCCGCATGTGGACATGAAAGCGGCGGGCGCGCAGGCGATGCGCTTGCTGTTGGAACGCATTGCCGGCGCCAAGCCGTGGTTCCGCGCGTTCCGGCAGTTGGATTTCTGGATTCCGCTGGGGAGTCAGTGCACTTTGGTTCCTCCGATGGCCGATGCGATGGCCGCTCGGGCGACAATGGCAGAGGGTGTGGCCGAATTGGCGTGGTGTTTCGGCTTTCCTTACGCCGATTTCGCCGATTGCGGCCCGGCGGTGGCCTGTTACGCCACCACCCAGGCGCAGGCCGATGCGACGGCGGATGCCTTCGTGGCGCTGGTCGCCGAGCGGGAACGGGATTTCGTGCAGGAGACGCTGCCGTCGGCCGAAGCGGTCGCGGAGGCGATGCGCATCGGCCGAGGCACCGTGGTCCTGGCCGACACGCAGGACAATCCCGGCGGCGGCGGGCACGGCGACACCACGGAACTGCTGTCCGAACTGGTCCGGCAGGGCGCGCAGAATGCGTTGGTCTGCCTGATTAACGACGCCGAGAGTGCGGCGGCCTGCCATGCGGCCGGCGTCGGGTCGGCCGTGTCGCTATCCCTGGGCGGCAAGTCGGACGGTATGCCGTTCTTGTGCGAGGCGGTGGTCGAGCGCCTGACCGACGGGGTGTTCGAACTGACCGGACCGATGGGCGCCGGCAATCCGGGGAACCTTGGTCCGACCGCGCTGATCGCCATCGACGGGGTGCGAGCGATCGTATCCTCGCGCAAGATGCAGGCGCTCGATAAGGCGATCGTCCGGCATGTCGGGGTGGAGCCCACGGATTGCGCGATTTTGGTGTTGAAATCGTCGGTGCATTTCCGCGCGGATTTCGGGGATATGGCGGAACAGACGATCGTCGCCATTGCGCCGGGACCGGTGGTTGCGGATCCCGCCGTTTTGAATTTCCGTTTCGTGCGGGCCGATGTCAGGCGCCGGCCCCGCGCCGCCGGGTAGCGCGGTCAATACTCCAGCGAATCCAGCGCCGCGACATCCAGCAAGCGTTCGATCACCTCGGGTTCCTGGGCGCCGGCAATCGCATGTTTGCCGCCCACGACGAAGCACGGCACGCCGTTGATGCCCAGGCGATGGGCGCGCAAATTATCGGTTTGCACCGCTTCCAGGTCTTCGTCGCTGCGCAGGTAGTCGTGCACGGCCAGCGGGTCCAACCCGCATGCAGCGGCGATCGCCACCAGCACGCCGTGTTCCCCGATATCGTGCCCGTCGGTGAAATGCGCCGAAAATAGTGCCTCGACCATGGCGTCGGCGCGGCCGAAGCCGGCTGCCAGCCGCACCAGCCGATGGGCGTCGATCGACGACGGGGTGCGGCGGATGCGCTCGAAGCGGAACGCGATCCCCTCGGCACGGCCGACTTCGGCGATCGAGGCATAAAGGCGCCGTGCCCGTTCTTCTCCACCGAATTTGCGCACCACGTAATCCGGGCGCGCCATGCCCAGGCGCGGCATGTCGGGGTTCAGCAGAAACGGGCGCCAGGACAGATCGAACAGCAAATCCGGCCGCCGGCGCAGGGTGCGCATCAGCCGGCGCGTGCCCAGGTAGCACCAGGGGCACACGAGATCCAACACGACCTCGATACTCAGGCGTGCTTTCGGGGGGGACAGGACGTTCACGGCGCGAGTCTGGCGCGATCCGGGTCCTTTGTCACGTCGATATCGCGTGTTTCCGGCATCGCGATTGTATCGCGTGTTTCGGGAATCGCGATTGTATCGCGTGTTTCGGGCATCGCGAGGGCGATCGTGAGCCATGCCAGCAGGCCGGCACCGGCCAGAACCCAATAGGCGGCGGTGCGCCCGAACCCGTCCGCCACCCATCCGGCCAGTGCCGTGCTGATGGCGGTGCCAGCCCCGCCCGCCAGACCCAGCAAGCTCATGCACAAGGTATAGTGCCCTTTGCCATGGGTCAGATCGGCCGACACCAGCGATAGCATCATGCCGTAGACCGATCCGCTGACCCCCTCCAGCGCTTGCGCGGGGACCAACGCATAGGGGTTGCGAACGCTCGCGAACAGGGCGGCGCGCGCCGGCAGCATCGCGAACGCCGCCAGCAGCAGCGGTCTTCTTCCATAACGTTGCGCCGCTCGGCCCACCCACGGAGACACCAGGGCCACCACCACCTGCGGCACGATCAGGCACGCCGCGATGACCGCACCCGCGCGGCTGCCAAGCCGAGCGGTGATTTGAACGGCGGCGAGCTGCAGGATGGCGATCGAGGATGTCTGGAACAGCACCAACGCGAGGGCGAAGACTGCCAACCTTCGATCCCGCAGCAGGGCCAAGGCGGCGCGGAACCCGCCCTCGTGCGGCTCGTTGACCGGGGTGGCGACGGCGTCTCCGGCCCCGATCGTGCGCAAGGCGAGCAATGCCGGCAGGGTCAGCAGGGCGGCGGTCAGGAACACCGTGCGGTCGGGGAACCAGGTGCTGAAAGCCCCCAACACCGCCGCGCCCAGGCCGGCGCCGATCGAGCCGTTGCGTCCGTTGACCCCCAGTTGCTCCCCCAATCCGGCCCGTCCGGCGATCGCGAGGCTCAGGGCCGCGATCGCCGGCCCCAGCAAACTGCCGGCCGCCGCTTGCATCGTCATCGCCAGGGCAACCGGCAGCGGTAACGGCAGGATGGCCAGGATGGCGGGCGCGGCACCGGCCGCAACGACGGCGCCGATCAGAATGCGGCCCCGGTGCCTCGGGTAGGCGTCCACGATCAGCGCCGCCGGCACCTGGCAGAACATTGAAACCACCGTCGCCACCGTCAGCACCGCGCCAATGCGGGTTTGCGTCCAGGCATGCGCGGTCAGATAGACCGGCACATAGGCCCCGTAGGCGCTGCCCATCCCGGCCAGCAGCATATTGAGCCATCCAAGACCGCGGCCGCTGTGGGTCATGGCTTCGGCGCGTCGGGTCCGGTGACGACCACCGACCCGTCGGGGCCGGGGAAGGTCGGCGCGGCGGCGGCGGCGTCGTGGGTCAGGTCCTCGACGATGCGGAGTTCCCCGTTTTCGACGGTGAAATGCAGCAACTGCCAGCCGATGGCGATCCGCCGCATGCCCACGCCCATGAACCCGCCGACATCGACGATCGCCGCTCGCGGCATGCCGTCGGTGCCGATAAGGATGTCCACCAGCAGGCCGATATCCTCATTGGCGGCGGAAAAGACGTGCCGGCCCAGCACGGTGCCGGCGCTGTTGGGGGCCAAGGTCGCGGTCTGCGCGGCGGCATGCAGCGGGACCAACAGCAGCAGGATGCGGACGATCGGCTTCACGCGTGCCTCCGAGGTCGAATTTCTCCGACCATGCCACGAAACGCCGATCGGGCCATCCCTCGGCCGTGCGATCGTTGCCGAACCGCCCGACTTGCCGCATCGTCGTCGGCAATCGACCCGCAGCGGAGCGTCCCATGAAATTCGGCATTGCCATCCCGACCGATTCCGATTCCTGGCGTCTGGTGCGACGGGCCGAGGAACTCGGTTTCCACCACGCCTGGTTCTACGATACCCAAATGCTGAGCGCGGATTGTTTCGTGGCGATGGCCGCCTGCGCGATGAAGACGACGCGGATCCGCCTGGGCACCGGCGTTCTGATCCCCTCCAATCGCATCGCCCCGGTCGCCGCCAACGCCTTCGCGTCGTTGAATAAGCTGGCGCCGGGGCGGATCGATTTCGGCATCTCCACCGGCTTCACCGGGCGGCGCGCGATGGGCATGGGGGCGGTTAAACTGGCCGACATGGCGGAATATATCCGCGTCGTCCAGGCGCTCTGGCACGGCGACACGGTCGAGACCGAAATCGAGGGCAAGCAGCGCCTGATCCGCTTCTTGAATCCCGAACTCGGACTGACCAACACCGCCGATCCGATGCCGCTTTACATCGCTGCCTCCGGCCCCCGCGCCCGCGCTTTGACCGCGCGGCTCGGCGCCGGCTGGATCGACGGCGCAGCGTCCGTCGATCGCGCGACAGCCGCGCTGGCCGTCATGCGCTCGGCCTGGGCGGCGGCAGAGCGGGATGCCGGATCGATGAACGCCGTCGCCTGGGCCGGCGGCGCGGTGCTGGCCGATGGGGAGCCAGCCGATAGCGCTCGGGCCATCGCGCAAGCCGGTCCGCGCACGATGACGCTGCTGCACCGAGCAGCGGATGCGGCGCTGGGCGAGTATCCCGATCCGGGGTTGCCGGACATCTTCGCCGAAGCCGTCGCCGGCTATGTGGCGCACGCGCGCACCTTCCGGCCGCAAGGGGCGCATTATTTGCAGAACCACAAAGGCCATCTGATGTTCGTCCGGCCGGACGAGCGTCCGTTCCTGTCCGCCGATCTGATCCGCTACGCCACCTGGACCGCCACCTTACCCGAACTGATCGACCGGGTCGGCGCTTTGAAGGACGCCGGATTCGCCCAGATCGTGTTCTCCATCCTGCCAGGGCAGGAACACGCGGTGGAAGATTGGGGCCGGGTGCGGGCTGCCTTCGATTGAGGCTGGGCAGCGCCGCCCGACCTTGCCCATCGCCGGCAAAGCAGCCAACCTCCGAACAACCAACCGCACCGAGGAAACTAGAAATGTCCCAATCCGTCTCCCGCCTGCTGGTGGACAGCCTCGAAGCGCACGATATCGATTTGATCTATTGCGTGCCGGGCGAGTCCTACCTCGGTATGACCAACGCGCTGGCCGATAACAACCGTATGCGGTTGATCGTCTGCCGGCACGAGGGCGGGGCGGCGTTCATGGCAGCGGCGGATGGGCGGATGCGGGGCGGCCGAGCGGGGGTGCTGGTGGTGTCGCGCGGTCCGGGGCTGTCGAATGCGATGATCGGGCTGCACACCGCTTTTCACGATGCCACGCCGCTGGTGGTTTTCATCGGTCAGGTGGAACGGTTCGAAGCCGGGCGGCTGGCCTTGCAGGAACAAAATTATTCCCGGTTGCTCTCCGATGTCACCAAGCTGGTGATCGAGGTCAACGACCCCATCCAAGCCAGCGAGGCGGTTGCCCGCGCCTTCCACATCGCCGAAAGCGGCACCCCCGGCCCGGTCGCGATTATCGTGCCGGAGGACGTGTTCGACGCGACCACCGAAGCGCCGCTCAACCGGCCGCGCCCCCCGGCGATCGCTGGACCGCATCCCGACGACCTCGACCAGCTCGCGACTATGCTGGCAAAAGCGGAACGCCCGCTTATCTGGGTCGGCCCGGCGATGCGGGAAAATGGCCTGGACGAGTTGAAGCAGTTGGCCGAGCAGTGGCATTTGCCGGTGAGTCCGACGCATCGGCGGCCGCATTTGTTCGATGCGTGGCACGATAATTACGGCGGCTATGTTGCCAGCCGCACGCATCCCGATGTCATCGCGGAAATGAAGAAATCCGACCTGCTGGTGGTGCTGGGCGAGCGGCTGACCGGCACGGTGTCGCAGAATTTCACCTTCCCCACCGCACCCGAACCGCAGCTCCCGCTGGTGCATGTCTGGCCCGATCCGAACGAGCTCGGCCGCGTCTGGCGCCCCGATCTGGCGCTGGCGTGCGAGCCGCGCGCGGTGGTGCAGGCATTGCTGGCGCGCGGCACGCCCGCCGGGGCCGAACGCCGCAAGCCCTGGGTTCAGGGGTTGAACAAAATCCATCGCTCGTTGATGGACCCGGTGTGGCAACCGACTGCCGACGGGGTCAATTTCTCCGCCGTGGTGTGCGAGATCGCCAAACACATGACGGACGATGCGACGGTGACATCGGATGCCGGCAATTTCTCGTCGTTCGTGCAACGGTATCTGCCGATGAAGCCGGGCCAGATGTTCCTGTCGTCGGTGGTGGGGGCGATGGGTGCCGGCTTGCCGATGGCGGTTGCCGCCTGCCTGCGGCGTCCTGGGTCCCGGGTGATCGCGTTCGCCGGCGACGGCGGGGCGTTGATGACGGGCAACGAAATCGCCACCGCCTGCCAATACCGGGTGGCGCCGATTTTCGTGATCTCGGACAATCATTGCTACGGCACGATCACCATGCATCACGACATCCGCTACCCCGGCCGCCCGTACCAGGCCGCGACGCAACTGACCAACCCCGATTTCGCCATCTGGGCCAGCGCGTTCGGTGCCAAGGGATTCACGATTACGGACGAATCCCAGATCGCCGGCACCATCGCCGAGGCCTTCGCGGTGCAGGACAAGCCGGTCGTCATCCACTGCCATACCTCGTTGGAGCAAATCAGCGCCTGGCGTCGGCGCAACCTGCCGCGCTGATGCGCGATGACCGAAGGTGGAATCACCGAAGGTCTGAATCGCGCGAACAAACTATACGTTAGATCGCGATGACCGAAGGTGGAATCACCGAAGGTCTGAATCGCGCGATCTAACGCGGCGCGGCACCGATTGCCGCATCGCCCGAGGACGCACTACAAGCGAGCGATGCACACCATCGCCCGCCTGTTGCCGTTTTCCCTGCTGCTATTGACCGCCGCCGCCGATGCCCCGGCGCTGGCCCCGACGGCCGATGTAACCGCGACATATACCGTCGTCCGCGCCCAGGCGTCCGGCGGGCCGCGCAAGATCGTCGTTCGGCAGACCGCCGGCGGCACCCGGACCCGCATCGATAGCTACATCTTCGCCGATGGGAAGGCGCCGTACGAGACCCTTCTCCTCGACTCCAAATCCAACCGCAGCAAAGTGCTCGTCTATGCTCGGCAAGCGGTTTTCGATATCCCATCGGAAGGGGTTGGATTGCAGGAGTATGCCCTGACCCCGGATCTGCGCTTCAAGCGCGGCCCGGATAAGACGGTTGCCGGGCAGAAATGCACCGAATGGACAGCGACTCCGCCGAAGGGCGATCCCTGGACAACCTGCGTCACGGCGAAAGGGGTGGTGCTGCGCACCGCCAGTGCCACCCGGGAACTGGAGGCGACTGCCGTCAAAACGGCACCGCTGCCCGCCGACACTTTCGCGATCCCGCCCGATCTGAAGCCGATGACCCTGGTGCCGGCCCCAGCGGCGAAATAGCCGATCAGCTTTCCAGTTCGCTGTCCCAGTAAAGGTAGTCGCGCCAGCTTTCGTGCAGATAGTTGGGCGGGAAGGCGCGGCCGTTGTCCTGCAATTCCCAGGTGGAGGGCTGGCGCGGCGTCAGGCGCGGGAACATATGGCACTCCCTCGGCAGCCGGGACCCCTTGCGTAAATTGCAGGCCCCGCACGCGGTGACCACGTTTTCCCACGTCGTGCGCCCGCCCCGGCAACGCGGGATGACATGATCGAATGTCAGGTCCGGCGCGGGGGACCGCGCGGCGCAATACTGGCATTGGAACGCATCGCGCAGGAACACGTTGAACCGCGTGAACGCCGGGCGGCGGGACGTCGGGATGAAATCCTTCAGCGCGATCACGCTGGGCAACTTCATCGTCATGCTGGGGGAGTGTACTTCGTGGTCGTACTCGTTGAGCACCGACACCCGATCCATGAACACCGCCTTCACGGCATCCTGCCAGGACCATAACGACAACGGAAAATACGATAGCGGGCGGAAATCCGCATTCAAAACCAGCGCGGGAAATTGCTGTCCGCCGTCAGGCAAGCGTGCCCCCTATCCGATGGGGCGCCACATCTGGGGGATATCGAAGTCAACCCCACCGGATGGAGAGCGCCGCCGAAAACCAAGGACTCTATGCCAGACGCCGAATCCCGCTGCAACACCGCGACTCCCGAGGGATCGGCAGATTCATCGTTCGGTCATGCGAAAGCGCGTTGCAGAGTCAGCGCAGCCATGGCGATACCGTGATCGTCGATGCCATGGCCCAATCCCGGGGAATAGGCGGCTTCGACCGGCACTTGCAGGGTTTTCAGCAACGCTTCGGCCGCGCGGGATCGCTCGACCGGAACCTGACCGTCGGCCTCCCCATGCGCGAGCAGGACCGGCGCCCGATTGCGGATCTCCGCTTCCAGCGACTCCGGGGCAATCAAGGCCCCCGAAAATGCGAGAATCGCTTTCGGTGCCACCGCCCGGCGCAAGCCGGTGAACAGCACGGTCATCGCGCCCTGGCTGAACCCCATCAGCGCATAGGCATCCGCCGGCAATCCCAGGCGATCCAGTTCGGCGTCGAGGAACGCATCCAGATGCGCGGCCGCGTTGCGCGCGCCGGCTGCCATGACATCCGGCCGACGATCGGAAACATCCCACCATTGCCGACCGAAGCCCGACGGGTGCGCATCCGGCGCGTTGACGCTGGCGAAAATCGCATCCGGCATCGTATGCCCCCAGGTCGGCGCGATATCGATCAGATCGTAGGCGTCGGCTCCCAAACCGTGGCACAAAACCACCAACTGCCTCGGGGCGGCTTTGGAGGCAGGCCCCCAATGGATGGCATCGAGCAGCGGCATGTGTTTTCCTCCGGCATGTTGTCTCGGCGTAATCCCAGGTCGGTCCCCATGTCCATCGTGACACGTTTCGCGCCAAGCCCGACGGGGTATCTGCACCTCGGGCATGCATTTTCGGCGCTGATGGCGTGGCGGCGGGCGCGGGAAGCCGGCGGGCGGTTTCTCCTGCGGCTGGAAGATATCGACCCCGGCCGCTGCCGTCCCGCATTCGCCGAAGCGATCCAGGAAGACCTCCATTGGTTCGGCCTCGATTGGGACGGCTCGGTGCGGGTACAATCGGAGCATCTGTCGGATTACGCCGCCGTGCTCGACGATCTGGCTCGGCGTGGCCTCGTCTATCCCTGTTTTTGCACCCGAGCGGATATTGCCCGCGAAATCGGCGAATCGATGGCAGCGCCGCATGCCCCGGATGGCGGTTCGGTCTATCCCGGCACCTGCCGGCTTCTGTCCGCCGACGCGCGGGCGGCGCGGATCGCTGCGGGGGATCGTTTTGCACGCCGCCTGGATATCCGTCGCGCGGCAACCGAGCCGCTGCGGTTTATCGAAGAAGGGGTTGGCGCGGTTCTTTGCGATCCGGCGGGGTTCGGCGATGTCGTGCTGGCTCGGATGGACGCGCCCGCCAGCTACCACCTTTGCGTCGCCCACGACGACGCGCTGCAAGGGGTCACGCTGGTGACCAGGGGGAATGACCTGCGCCCGGCCACCCACATTCACCGCCTGTTGCAAGCGTTGATGGGTTGGCCGGTGCCGGCATACGCGCATCACCGGCTGTTGACCGATGCCAGCGGCAGGCGGCTCGCCAAGCGGGATCGGGCCGCCACCCTGCGCGACCTGCGGGCAACCGGGATCGCACCGGCGGACCTGCGACGCAGGTTGGAAACGGACAGCGCGTGAACCCGGCAATGGACAACCGAGCGGCGGAGGGGCTAAACGCCCCCGGCTTCGCGCAGCGCCAAAGGACCCCATGACCGATCGTCCCATTTTGCTGCGCCCATCGGCTCCCCTCCGGTCGCGCCGCGCCGCCGTGCTGCTGCTGCTCGGCTTGCTGGCACCGATCCCCGCCCATGCTCACGCGATCCTGGAGGAAAGCGTGCCCGCCCAGGACGGAATCGTGCCCGCCGGTCGGATCGGGATCGCGTTTCGCTTCAACAGCCGGATCGACAAACCACGGTCCCGCTTGGTGCTGACCAACCCCGATCGCAGCCAGATGCCGGTGACCATCTCCCCGTCCGGCCCGCCGGATATTTTGACCGGCAGCGTCGAACTGAAGCCCGGCGCCTATACGATCCGCTGGTACGTGCTGGCCACGGACGGCCATCTGACGCGCGGCGACGTGCGCTTTACCGTGACGGAGCCTTAGTCGGTGGAATTGCTGATCGATGTTTTCGGCTATCTGTCCATCGTCGTGCATGGGCTGACGATCCTGGCGCAGTCCATCGCCCTCGGCGGGGTGTTGTTTCTGGTGCTGTTGGCGCTGCCGCTGGCCGATCGCATCGGGCGCGACATCGCCGTTTCGACCGCCCGCATCGCCGCCTGGGGTGCCATCGCGCTCCTGGCCGCCGAGGCCGCGACCGTCGCCCTGCAAGCCGCCTCCGTCGTGGGCTCGATCGATCTTGCCTGGGCCGACACCCTGGGCGCCAATTTCGCCATCGCCGGGTTCATGAAAATGGGGATCGCGGCCCTGCTGGCGCTGTTGCTGTTTGCCCGCGGTGCAAGCGCGCCGGTCGTGCCCTTGGTTCTGGCCGCGATCCTGGAACTGGTCGCCGCCACCATGACGACGCACGCGGTCGCGCGCCTGTCGGATCGGGGGCCGCTGCTGGTCGCGGCATGGCTACATCAGGCCGGCGCCGCCATCTGGATCGGCGGCATTCCCTGCTTTCTGATGGCGCTCGCCCGCGCCACCGACGGCAAGGCGCTGCGTGCCGTCAGTGCCCGGTTTTCCCGGATGTCGATGGCCGGGGTCGCCGCCATCCTTCTCAGCGGCGCCGTCATGACCGCGCTATATGTCGGGGAAGCCGAAGGGTTCTACGGCACCGCCTACGGTGTCATGGTTGGCGCCAAGATCGGCCTGTTCGCCATGCTGCTGGGCCTCGGCGCGGGCAATTTCCTGCTGACCGAACGCCTGCGCGCCAATCCCAACACCTCCATCGTTCGGATGCGGCGCTTTGCGGAGGTCGAACTCGGCATCGGCGCCGCCATTTTCTTCGCGGCCGCATCGTTGACCTCGGTCCCGCCGGCCGTCGATCTGGCCAACGATCGCGTGACCCTTGCGGAAATCGCCGAGCGCAATACGCCGGCCTGGCCGCGCCTCGCCAGTCCGGACCACAGCGACCTCGCGCTGCCGGCGTTGCAGGCGAAATTGGATCGGGAGGCAACTGCCCGAGCGGCAACCCCGCAAGCCGCCTTCGTGCCGGGGGCGGGGGAATTGCCGCCGCGCAATGCCAACGACATCGCGTGGTCCGAATACAACCATCATTGGGCCGGGCTGATCGTGTCGCTGGTGGGACTGCTGGCCCTGGCGAACCGGGCGGGCGTGGGGTGGGCGAAGCATTGGCCCCTGGCATTCCTGGGCTTGGCGATCTTTCTGTTCTTCCGGTCCGACCCCGAGACATGGCCGATGGGCGACATCGGCTTCCTGGACAGTTTCCGGGATGTGGAGGTGGCGCAGCATCGCGGCTACGTGCTGCTGATTGTCGTGTTCGCGTGGTTCGAGTGGCGGGTGCGTGCCGGCGGTTGGACGAACCGAGCAGCGAGCCATGTCTTCCCACTACTATGCGCGGTGGGCGGGGTGCTGCTGCTGACGCATAGCCACGCCATTGCCAACATCAAGGACCAGTTGTTGATCGAACTGACCCACACGCCGCTGGCCTTGGCCGGCATCGTGGCGGGCTGGGCGCGCTGGCTGGAGCTACGATTGGACCCCAAGGCCAATGCCCCGTCGATCCGCGTCGCCGGCTGGGTCTGGCCGGTCGCGATCCTGTTCTGCGGCTTGCTGCTGCTGGGCTACCGGGAAGCGTAGTCCCTCGCGATGCAGCAGCGTCAGGTCGTCTGGTATCGGGCCGTCTGGTATCAGGCCGGCAGTTCGAGCATGGCGGTCGTGCCGCAGCCGATTTCGCTGTCGAATGCCAGCTCGGCACCCATGGCCCGAGCGAGACGCCGACTGAGGGCAAGGCCGGTGCCGGTGCCGTTCGATCCCGCCAGTTCCTGGAAATAAGGCTCCCCCAGCCGTCGCAGGATGTCGGCCGACATCCCGATCCCGGCATCGCGCACCAACAATGTCACGGAACGCGGATGTTGCTCGGCGGTCAATTCGATCGTGCTGCCTGCGGGGGAGAATTTGACAGCATTGGCAATCAGATTGTCCAGGATGCGCCGCACCGCCCAAGGGTCGGCCTTGGCGGTCAAGGTGTTTCCGGGCAGCGCGAGTTCGAGCGCGATCTGCCGTTCCGACGCCATTTGTTGTCCGGCTTCGACGGCCTGACGGATCATGAACGTCACATCGATCAACTCGTTCGCAAGCGGGCGTTCGTCGAGGTTGGTCAAGTCGATCAGGTTTGCGATCGTCGCCAGCAGCCGCGTGCTGCCGCCGCGCACCTGCTGCAACGCCTCCCGCTGATCGGGGCGACAATCGGCCACCATGACCGCTGTCAGGCCGACCATGGCTTGCAGCGGGGTCTGCATTTCCTCGCTGAGGGTGACGAATACATCGGTCTTGACGCGTTCCGCTGCTTCGGCTCGCGCGGTCTGATCGGCCAGTTGTGTTTGGATGACGCGGGCATAGCGTACCAAGGCGGCGGTGATGAAAATCGCGCCGATCGACAGCAGCCGGACGACGATGCCTTGGCTCGGGATCGGATTGACCACCGGCAGAAAAAATCCAATCACCGCCATGGTGCTGGCTATCGAGGCCAGCCACCAAGCGCTGCGCGGATTGCGGTGGAACACCGCCGTGCAGACCAGCGGGATGTAGAGAATGCCGAATGGTATGAAAAATACTTCGACCAGAATATCGGTGATGAACGCAACGAGCACGCCGAGATAGACCAAGGGCACCAGATAACGGACCCATTTCCCCCAGGCTGCGTGAACGTCGCCAACGGCAGGTCGTTCGGTCAATTCGCCCACAGCCTGCCTCCTACGACCCCAAATCGCTCGATAGCCAGTATGCTAGCACATTTGTCCCATCTAGAAAGTCCGAAATAGTCATCGCTTCGAAGGGATTGTGAGAGCCATTGGCATTTTTGACGAAAATCATTCCAATTGGGATGCCGCGTTCCGCGAATGCCGCACCGTCGTGCGAGGCCGGGCTGCCCAGGTCGAGAGTATCCAAACCCAGTCGTGCGGCGTATTGTTTCAAATGCAATGCAATGCCGGGATCGACCACCCCGACAGCGGCCCGCGCCTTCGGGCCACGATGGAACCGTACGCCCCGGCGTTGTTCGATCCCGGCGATAATCGCGTCGACCTTTTCGTCCAGGGCCGTCAACACAGCCTCATCGTACGCCCGCATATCGAGGCTGAAATGGAACGTGCCCGGCACGATCGTCAAACCGTGCTGCGTAGGATCGGTATAGAAACGACCTAGCGTGCAGGCCATCGGAATGCCCTGGCTGTCGTGGTCGGCCCATAGCGCGTCTAATGCCATGGCGAATTCCGCGCCGGCCATCGCCGCGTCGCGCCGGAACCGCCTGGGTAGCCCGACATGGTCGTTCGCGCCCTCGATACGGGCGTTCGGGTAGCGGAAATTGCCGGGAATGCCGGTGCAGATGGCGACAGGTTTGCCGGCTTCCACCAGGCTGGGCGCCTGCTCGATATGGAGTTCGAGGTACGCGCGGATGTCCGACGGTTCGAAATACCGCACCCCCGCCGCCAATGCATCCGGATCGCCGCCGCATTCCGCGATATGCTCGGCCAGGGTGCGGCCGGTGTCGATCCGGCGCACCGACAAAGCACCGTCCGGCAGCGTGCCCAGCGCCCCTCGGCTGCCGATGTAGGACACCTGGAACCAGATGCTTTCCTCCGCGCGGATGCCCATGACCACGATGTCGCACGACGGCGTTATGCCCAGCCGCTGTAGCGCGGCGATGGCCGCCAGCCCGGCGACCACCCCGGCGGCACCGTCGAAATTGCCGCCATGCGGCACCGAATCGAGGTGCGAGCCGATCACCACGCGCGGCATCGTCCGATCCCGGCCCGGCATCGTCATATACAGGTTGGCGGCGGCGTCGCCGGCGATTTCCAGCCCCAGATCCCGCGCGATCGCCGCGACGCTGGCATGGGCACGCTGCTCCCCGGCGCCATAGGGATCGCGCGACACCCCCGGCTCGTCCAGCCCGTCCTGCCGAAGCCGATCGAACAGGGTTTCGACCCAATCGCGCTGCGCCGCGACGGCGGCCTTGATCTCTGCGCCGGTTGCCTCGACCATGGGTTGCTTGTCCTTTCACGCACTGACCGCCACCGAACCCAGCTTGGCACGGGTGGCGAGGGAAGACGATATCCGCCATGACCGAACCAGACTCCACTACCGAACCAGACTCCACTGGGGCTTTGCTGCGCGAAACCGCCGATCGCGTGTTCCAATCCTGCTGCGGCACCGACGTCTCCCGCTCGGCGGACGGCGGCGTATGGCCGGCTTCGGCCTGGAACACCGTGGCGGAGGCCGGCCTGCACCGCGCGTTGCTGTCCGAGGACGCGGGCGGTTATGGCGTTTCGGTCCTCGATGCGCTGTCGCTGCTGCGGGTCGCCGCCGAACACGCCGTGCCGCTGCCGCTGGCCGAGACCATGCTGGCGCATTTCCTGCTCGGCGCGGCGGGCCTGAGCGCGCCGGACGGCCCCTTGACCGTCGCCCCAGTCGCGATCGGGGAGACGCTGACCCTGGCGCCCGATGGCACTGTGCGCGGCGAAGCGAGCCGCATCCCCTGGGGCCGCGACGCCGCTGCCGCCGCTGTCCTGGCCATGCGAGGGACCGAGATCTGGATCGCCGTCGTGCCGCGCTCCGCCTGGACGTGCGAAGCCGAGCAGAATGTGGCGCGCGAGCCGCGGGATCGGGTGACGTTTGCGGGGAAGGCGTTGGCGATGGCGCCGTCGCCCCTCGACGCGGCAGCGTTGCGCGCGGTGGGCGCGGCCCTGCGTGCGCAGCAGATTGCCGGCGCGCTGACCCGGCTGACCGCGATGACGGTGCAATACGCCCAGGATCGGGTGCAATTCGGCCGCCCGATCGGGAAGTTCCAGGCGGTGCAACAGAACCTCGCGGTGCTGGCCGGTCAGACCGCCGCCGCCGTGGCTGCCGCCGACCTCGCGGCGGAGGCGGTGGCGAACGGCGTGAAAGTGCTACCGATCGCTGCGGCCAAGTCCCGTTGCGGGGAGGCCGCGAGCATCGGCGCCGGTATCGCCCATCAGATGCACGGCGCGATCGGCTTCACGTTCGAGCACAACCTGCAATTCCTGACCCGCCGCCTGTGGTCGTGGCGCGACGAGTTCGGCAACGAAACGTCCTGGAACCGCGTGGTCGGCCGCCACATGGTGGAAGCCGGCGGCGATCGGTTGTGGGCGGAGATTGTCGCGGCTTAGAGCGTGATCGCCTGAGGTTGACTTCAACCTCGGGCGTGAATCACCCTCTCAAACAAAGGCTTAGACCATGATCCAACGCCGAGATCGCGTGCAACCTCAAACGATCATGGTCTAGAGCGCGGTGTCCGGCGAGGAAATCGCCGGGGGCCGGTATCAGATGGCGTCGATCTCGACGTCGCCATCGGGTGCCGAGTAGTCCCGCAGGCTGGCGATGTCGTGCAGGATGACCCGCGCGCCGTGGGTTTCGACGCCCATGCGGCGCAGGGCAGCGAAGGCGCGGGACAGATTTTCCTGCCGGCAACCCAGGCGGGCGGCGAGCAAGCGCTTATCGAAGGGCAGGCGCAGGGAAACGGTGTTCGCCTTGGTTTCCTCGGTCAGCGCCAGCAGGTAGCAGCCCAGGCGCTGCGCCGTCGTGCGCAGCTTCAGATCGCACACCTGCCGCACCATCGCGCCGAATTCAACCGCCTCCGCTCGGAGTAGCGCCGCAGCCAGCGACACCTCGCGATGCAGGAGCGAACGCAGCCCCTCGGCTTCGAGGCCGACGAGTTTTGCCGCGGTGACGGTCCGAGCGCTCATGAGGCCGGGGAGGCCGCTGAGGACGGCGCTCAACATCAGGTGTCCGCCGGTGCGCACGACTTCCACCACGGCGCTGGCGCCGGATGGGGTGGTATTTTCCAGCGCCACCTGCCCGTCGATCAGCACCAACAGCCGATCGGCCTGGATGCCTTGCTGACAGAGCACGGTGTTTTCCGGCACGACCACCAACGTGGCAATCGCCGCGAGTCCGTGCAGTGTCCGTTCGTCTACATCCCGGAACACCGGCACATTGCGCAGGAGCGCAAGTGTCATCGGCTGTTCCGAACCGGATGTCTGTTCCCCGATCAGGGTCGTGCGTTCCATGGCTTCCATCAGGCGGCCCAATTCAGACTAATACGGGTGTCGACGGCATGTCCCGAGAACTTAACCTCGGGAATTGCCGTAATGCAACTATCGATGCCACGGGAGAGGGCTCCCTTGTTGTCGAGCAATGCTCCATGATGCGCGGGGAGGCAAGGAATTTCGGATGAAAGCAATGGTTTGTGAGGCATTTGGTGGCCCCGAGGTGCTGGTGGCGCGCGATCTGCCCGATCCCCCGGCGCCGGGTCCGGGTGAGATCCAGGTGCGGATTCGGGCGCGCGGCGTGCAGTATGTCGATGTCCTGATGTTGGCCGGAAAATACCAGTTCCGCCCCGAACCCCCGTTCGTGCCCGGCAGCGAAGCCGCGGGGGAGGTTGTGGCGGTTGGGCCGGATGTGGCCGATTTCGCCGTGGGCGATCGCGTCATGAGCCGTCATACCCTGGGTGCCTGCGCCGAAATGGGCAACGCCAAAGCCGCGCTGTGCGACAAAATTCCCGCCGGCATGAGCATGGAATCGGCCGGCGTGTTCCGCGGCGCCTACCAGACCGCGTACCATGGTCTGATCCAGCGCGGCCGGTTGCAGGCGGGCGATTGGGTGTTGGTGCACGGCGCGGCCGGCGGCATCGGCATCGCTGCCATCCAGGTGGCCAAAGCGTTCGGCGCCAAGGTTATCGCCACGGCCAGCACCGAGGAAAAGCGCGCCGCCTGCCTGGAAGAAGGGGCGGATTTCGCCATCGATTACCGCAGCGGTTTCACCGACAAGGTGAAGGAACTGACCGGCGGCAAGGGGGTGGACATCGTCTACGACCCAATCGGGGATAAGGTGGCGGAGGAATCGCTCCGCTGCCTCGCGTGGTGCGGTCGTTTGCTGATCCTGGGCTTCCTGGGCGGCGGACCGACCAATATTCGGTCGAATTATCTGCTGATCAAAGGGATCGACGTCGTCGGCGTGCGGGTTGGCGGATTGAACGAGTCGGCGCCGGAACTGGCCATTGCGAATATGAAAATCCTGACCGAACTGGCCGGGCAGGGGAAGCTGGTGCCCCGGATATCGCATCGTTTCCCGTTGGCTCGCGCCCGGGACGCCTTGCAAGCGGTGATCGAGCGTGCAGTGATCGGCAAGGCTGTGCTGGTCGATTAGGCGATGCGGTATTCGAGCGCGATGACCGAAGGCGGAATCGGTGGAGGTCTGAATCGCGCGGACAAACGTCGAAAGGGCTATCCGATCGCACGTACTACAAACCGTCGAAGGAGAGTTATAGATGCAACCTGCAACTTTCGAAGCCGAACTGGTTCGCGACGGATACACCCCGGTCCGAATCGCCATGCAACCCGATGCCGTCAATCCCGAACACCAGCATCCCTTCGATGCCCGCTTGCTGGTGATCGAAGGTTCGGTGACAATCGTGCGCGACGGTGCGCCGACCGCGATCTATGCGGTTGGCGACACGTTCGAGGTGCCGGCCGGCACGCGACATTCCGAAACTGCCGGGCCGACCGGCGCGACATACGTAGCCGGGCGGCGCGCCCCAACCAAGGAGATGGCTCAATGACGATCGACGAGTTCAAGGCGGACCTTATCCGCGAAGGCTACCAACCGCGCTTCAGCAGCCTGCCACCCGGACAGGTGGCATCCGACCATACGCACGAATTCGACGCGCGCGTCATGGTGCTGGGGGGCGAAATCACCATCGTCCGCGACGGGAAACCCGAAACATTCCGTGTCGGCGATAGCTGCGCCGTACCCTCGGGCACCCTCCATGCCGAACATGTCGGGCCGGACGGCGTCGCCTATCTGTCGGGCCGCCGCTAGAGCGCGATGACCGAAGGTGGAATCACCGGAGGTTTGAATCGCGCGAACAAACAAAAGGTTTAGATCGCGATACGTGAGCGAGAGCGAACGCATCGAGATCTAGATCGGTTCGCAGCAACGCATTCTGTGCGGATGCGCCGATCCTGGCTATCGACCAACGATCCGGATTGGCCCGACCCCGCTTGCGCGACGGCCGGGCGGTCCGGAACCGATCGAGGAAATGGAGAAGAAAATGGCTGAGCCAGGACGCGCCTTACCGGTGCCGACGCCCGAAACCCAGCATTTCTGGGATGGGACACAAGCGGGCGAGTTGCGCCTGCAACGCTGCGATTCCTGCGGCAAAACCTATTTTCCGCCGCGCCCCTTCTGCACCGCCTGCGCCTCGCGCAGCGTCAGCGTGTTCAAAGCGTCGGGCAAAGCCATCCTCTGGAGCTACGTGATCCACCACCGCCCGGTGCCCGGTTTCACCCCGCCCTATGCCATCGCCGTCGTGCAACTGGCCGAGGGGCCGCGCATGATGACCAACATCGTCGATTGCCCGCAAACGCCCGAGGCATTGCAGCTCGATATGGAACTGGAAGTCGTGTTCGAAGCGCAGAACGACAAGATTACGCTGCCCCTGTTCCGTCCGGCGAAAGGTTAAGACCATGCGCAGAAATGCAGTCGCGGTCGTAGGCGCCGCCGAAACCACCGATCTCGGTAAGATCGAAAACCTGTCGCAAATCGGCCTGCACGCCGACGCCGCCCTGAACGCCATGGCCGATTGCGGCCTGCGCCCCAGCGACATCGACGGTATCGCAACGGCCGGGCAAACCCCTGTCGAGTTGGCCCATTACCTCGGGATTACGCCGACCTGGGTGGATGGCACCGCCGTCGGCGGCTGTTCGTTCATGATCCATGTGCGCCACGCGGCGGCGGCGATCGAGGCGGGCTTGGCGAAAACCATCCTGATTACCCACGGCGAGAGCGGTCGGTCCCGCATCGGCAACCCGCCGCGTCGGGTCGATCCGCAATCGTTGAACGGACAGTTCGAACAGCCCTTCGGCCCGATGGGTCCGCCGTCGATGTTCACAATCCCCGTGCTGCGTTACATGAAGCGTTACGGTGTGACCGAGGAACAAATCGCCCAGGTATCGGTCGTGCAACGCGAATGGGCCGCGATGCATCCGCGTGCGACGTTCCGCAGCCCGATCACCACCGCCGATGTGCTGAACAGCCGCATGATTGCATGGCCGTTCCGTTTGTTGATGTGCTGCCTCGTGACCGACGGCGGCGGCGCGCTGATCTTAACCTCGGCCGAGCGGGCGAGGGATTTCAAAACGAAGCCGGTTTATATTTTGGGAACCGGCGAAAGCGCGGAAACACCGATGGTTTCGCAGATGGAGGACTTCACCTCCTCCCGCGCGTTCCGCGTGGCCGGTCCGACGGCGTTCCAGCAGGCGGGTATTAGCGTCAACGACGTCGATCACCTGATGATCTACGATGCCTTTGCGCATCTGCCGATCTACGGTCTGGAAGATCTCGGATTTGTCCCTCGGGGCGAGGGTGCGGCGTTCATTGCCGACCGTAACACCGCGCCGGGCGGGAAACTGCCGATGAATACCAACGGCGGCGGGCTGTCCTACATGCACTCGGGCATGTACGGCATGTATGCTTTGCAGGAAAGCGTGCGGCAGATGCGCGGGACATCCCCGGCGCAAATCGCCGACGCGAAGGTTTCCGTCTGCCACGGGGTGGGTGGGATGTTCGCGGCATCCGGAACGATCATTTTCTCCAACGAAACGCCGTCCTACGACTGGTAATCCGTTGGCGCTGGCGCGGGTCCAACCCCGCGCCAGCCGCCAGCGTCAGTCGAATCCCGCAAATTGCGCGAAGCTGTGGGCGGGGGTTCTTTCCGTTTCCATAGCGTTTTCCGGCGCGGCGGGGTCGGCGTGGCCGAGTGCCATGCCGCACACAACCGTTTCGGTGTCCGCCAATCCCAGAACCGGCCGCATCGCCGTGTGCCAATGCGTCCAGGCGGCCTGGGCGCAGGTGTCCAATCCCCTGATTCTGGCGGCGGTCATGACATTTTGCAGGAACATGCCGTAGTCGAGCCAGGAGCCGGTTGCCAACCGTCGATCGATGGTAAAAACGATGCCGACCGGTGCATCGAAAAACTGGAAATTGCGGCGGTGCTGGGCTTTCATTTTGGCATTTTCGCCGCGCGCGATGCCCAGTCGGCCGTAAAGGTCCCAACCGACCTTGCGCCGCCGGCCAAGGAACGGTTCGAAGAATTCGGCCGGATAATATTGCACTTCCTGTTTGTGGTCCGGCTCGTTCGCGTCGAACGCGGCTTGCACCGCAGCGATCAATCGGTCCTTCGCAGCGCCGGTCAGCACCCGTGCCATCCAAGGTTGCATATTCGTTCCGCTCGGCGCTCGTGCAGCCACGTCCAGGATTGCCTCCACGGTTGCGGCCGATACCAGTGTCGGCAGAAACGCTCGGATCGAGCGACGGGATGTTATGGCATCGTCTGACATGCGGTTCAGGCTTTCGGGCGCAGGTAATGCATTTCGTCGCCGGTCCAGCCGACGGCGTTCGGTACCGTGTAGAACAACTCGGCAATCATTGCCTTGAATTTCCAAACACCGTTTTCCCGCACGTAGACATCGTCGTAACGGCCGGCAACGACATAGCTGACGCCGAAACGACCGTATCGCGCTTCGAGGTAGGATGTTCCGGTCCCGGCGTCGCCATCGACCTCGACATCGTGGCTGTGGATGAACTGCTTGATGAAAAACCGATCCCGTTCGCCCATGGCGCGGAAGCCGCGATCGATGGCCTCGATGCCCTCGTACCGAGCGAGGTAGCCCAGCTCGACGACGGCGTCGTCGGTGAAGAGGGATCGGCATTGTTCGTACCGATTTTCGTTCAAGCTGGCATGGTAACGGTTTCGCAGGCGTCGGATATCTTCGATATCTTCCAGACGCTGGATACGTTGTTCTAAGGTCATGGCATTCCTACCTGTTCCCCGGCGGTCAATCTGGCAATTATGTCGTCGCGCCACGCGGCGAATTCCGCGCCGCTCCAGGCATCGTGTTTGCCCATCGCGTAGGCGCACGCGTTACGATAGTAGATCAATGCATTGCGCCGGTTGGCAACGAAATTGTCCCTTACGGAGACGGCCTTGCCGGGCACGCCCATCACCACCGAACCTTCGGGGATAACCGCGCCGGGGGGCACCAGGGCCATCGAGCCGATAATGCTCCGGCGGCCGATTTTGGCGCCGTCCATGACCACCGATCCAATGCCGATCAGGCAATCGTCGCCAATTTCCGCCCCATGCACCACCGCGCGATGGGCGATCGAGCAATAATCCCCGATCGTGGTCCCCTTGCCGCCGCCAAGATGGATGACCGCGCCGTCCTGAATGTTGGTGCAGCGGCCGATGCGCACGCCGGCGCTGCCCTCGGACCGGATGACGGAATAGGGCCAGAAACTGCTGCCCTCCCCGGCGGTCACCAAGCCGAAAATACGGGCGGTCGGATCGACAAAGGCCGGCCGGTCGAGCGCGACATGCGGGCCGAGGACAAAGCTCATGCGCGGAACTCCTTCGAGAGCGCGCGATGGCAGTGGTCTGAATCGCGCTTCAACCGGCAACACGCTACCAGCCATGCCGCCGGCCTGCTATGGTTGGGCCACAACATAGGAGTGTCCCCATGGCCCCGCCCCCGCCGTTCGGCGCGAATTCCGCCGCCGCCCGCGACATCGCTTCGGTATTGCATCCTTATACCGATTTGAAGACACACCAAACCGTCGGGCCGATGATAATTGCCCGTGGCAAAGGCGTGCGAGTATGGGACGACGCCGGCAAGGACTACATCGAATCCGTCGCCGGCCTCTGGTGCGCTTCGCTCGGTTTCGATAACGAACGCCTTGTGCAGGCGGCAATGACACAAATGCGGAAATTGCCATTTTACCACGCATTTACCGCGAAGTCGCACGAACCGACGATCGATCTGGCGGAAATGCTGCTGGAACGCGCGCCAGTGCCCATGAGCAAGGTGTTCTTCGCCAACTCCGGCTCCGAGGCGAACGATTCCGCCATCAAAATGGTGTGGTATCTGAACAATGCCCTGGGCCGGCCGAAGAAGAAAAAGATTATCGGGCGGGTGAAAGGCTATCACGGCATCACCATCGCCGCCGCGTCGCTGACCGGGTTGCCCGCCAACCATCGTAGCTTCGATGTACCGCTCCCCGGCTTCGTGCACACGATCACCCCGCATTTTTACCACGGTGCGCTGCAAGGCGAATCCGAAGACGCCTTCGCCACACGCTGCGCGGACGAGCTGGAACAACTGATCCTGGCCGAGGGCCCCGACACCGTCGCCGCCATGTGGGCGGAACCGATCATGGGGGCGGGCGGTGTGATCCTGCCGCCGCGCGGATATTTCCCGAAAATCCAGGCAGTGCTGCGCAAATACGACATCCTGCTGGTCGTCGATGAGGTGATTTGCGGCTTCTGGCGCACCGGTCGTTACTGGGGCAGCCAGACGTTGGACATTCAGCCGGATATCCTGACCTGCGCCAAAGCCTTGTCCGCGTCCTATTTGCCCATCAGCGCCGTCCTGGTGAGCCAGCGTGTGTTCGACGCCCTGGCCGACGAGAGCAATGCCATCGGCACATTCGGCCACGGGTTCACCTACTCCGGCCATCCGGTCCCCGCAGCCGTGGCGATCGAAACCCTGAAAATCTACGACGAAATCGACATGGGCGGGCATGTTGCTCGGGTTGGCCCCCATCTGCAAAACGAGTTGCGGCGCCGTTTCGCGGACCACGAACTGGTGGGGGAAGTGCGGGGCACCGGGCTGATCGCCGCGATGGAATTGGTGGCCGACAAAGCCACGAAGACCAATTTCGACCCGCGTGCGAAAATCGGCCCGCGTCTCACCAAAATCATGGAGGAGAACGGCGTCATCGGCCGAGCGGCGGTGAACGATTCGCTGTGTTTCAGCCCGCCGTTGATCATCGAAACGGCGGAAATCGACGAAATGCTGGACCGCGTGAGCAAATCGCTGGACGCGCTGGCGGTGCAGATCCGTCGAGAACAGATCGCGGTCGTCGCGTAGACAGCGATCGATTACCGCCCCCGGCGTACCGTGAAGTCGGCGACATCCATCAGGGCCTGACGGATGTCGCTGGCGGGAAATACCGGCTCTGTTGCCACGACGGTATTTCTCGAAGACCCAGACGATGCAGGGGCAATACGGTTTCAGCCTGTTGGGCAAGGGGGGGCGGCCGCTGACGATGCGGCCGAAACCATGAAGGTCGAAAATCTGTGCAATTCCAGTCGGACCGTTATGGCTCTCAGTCGCGGAGAGTTTGCCTTTGTGCCTGTATCGCTCTCCAATCGTTCGGCGAACGAACGATTGGATCAAGGATGGTGCCACTTTCCGTATCGATATCGAGAGAGTGGCGATTCAATCGTAAGTGAACCTCTTGCGCGAATTTTTCTTGAGTGTTACGTTTTGAATCGAAATCGGGAATGTCCTCATGAAAAAAATCGCGCGCGTTATTTCATTGTTTGCGATGTCCGCAGTGTCCGGATGCGCGTCGATTATCGTCGGAAACACGCAGTCCGTCGCAATCGACACGAATCCGCAGAAGGTATCGGATTGCCGTATTTCCAATGAAAAGGGCAACTGGTCGGTCAAATCGCCCGGATCGACATCGCTCACCAAAGCGAATGGGCCGTTAACGGTTGTCTGCACCTCGGCCGATGGCTGGTCGGGAACAGCAACCGCCCAATCGACAACGGCAGGCGCGGCGTTCGGCAATATCATTGCCGGCGGCCTGATAGGTGCCGCAGTCGATATGAGTTCCGGGGCCGCCTACAATTATCCCGCGCAGATTATTGTGCCGATCGGCGCGATCGCCTCGGCGCAACCGGCGGGCGGCTGATCGCTTTACCGGCCGTGGTGCGTTTGCGGCCGCGCGCCACGTTCTTGTCCGACTCTTACGAGCACGCTGGGGGATTACCGCCCCCGGCGCACCGTGAAGTCGGCGACATCCATCAGGGCCTGACGGATGTCGCTGGCGGGAAATACCGATAGCGCCCGTTTGGCATCCTGCGCGAATAGGGCGGCGCGCGCGATGGTTGCGGCGATCGCGTCGTGGCGTTCCATCAATGCCAAAGCCCGCTCCAGATCGGCGTCGGTCTGTTCGGAATCCTCGATGGTGCGGCGCCAGAAGGCTTGTTCCTCGGCGTCGCCGGCGTGGAACGCCACAAGCACGGGCAGGGTCACCTTGCCCTCCCGGAAGTCGTCCCCGACCGTCTTGCCCAGCTTGGCCTGGTCGGCGGCATAGTCCAGGGCGTCGTCCACCAATTGGAACGCCATCCCCAATGCCATGCCGTAGGTGGCGAGCGCGTCTTCCTCGGCCGCCGGTCGGTCGGAGATGACGGCACCGACCCGGCAGGCGGCGTCGAACAGGGCGGCTGTCTTGCCCTTGATCACGTCCAGATAGCGGTTTTCGTCGGTCGTCAGGTCGTTCTGCGTCGCGAGTTGCAGGACCTCCCCCTCGGCGATGGTGGCCGCAGCGTGGGACAGGATGCCGAGCACCTTGAGCGAGCCGTCGGCGACCATCAGTTGAAAGGCGCGGGCGAACAGGAAGTCGCCGACCAGCACGGATGCCGCGTTGCCGAAAATCGCATTGGCCGACGCCAACCCGCGCCGCAGCGCACTTTCGTCGACGACATCGTCGTGCAGCAGGGTGGCGGTGTGGATGAACTCCACGCACGCGGCAAGGTCCACGTGACGGGTGCCGTTGGCCGAATCGTAGCCGCACAGGCGCGACGCCGCGAGGGTCAGCAGCGGTCGCAGCCGCTTGCCCCCGGCTGCGACGATATGCGCGGCGAGTTGCGGGATCAGCGCCACGGGGCTGTCCATGCGGGCGACGATGGTCCGATTGCACGCATGCAGGTCCGCAGCGACCAGCCGCACAAGGGCGGTCAGCGCGTCTTCGGGTTCCGAGCGCGGTACGGGTTCCGCAGGATAGGCTTCGATCGAGGTGGCGACGACGCCCAACGGGTTCTCCCAGGTGTCACGGAACGGGCCGGGGTTTATCGGCGGCAGCGCGGCAGGGGTCAAGGCCGGACGGGCAGGCGTCGCGACGCCCCCCCACCTTGTATCGCCGATGAGGGGGAAAGCCGGGTTATCGCGCCTTGGCGATGAGTTCTTCGTAGAGATTGAGGTAATCTTCCGCCATCCGCCGCGCCACGAAGCGACGATCGAATGTTGCCCGTATTTTTGCTCGGTCCAGCGTCGGGACCTTGGCGACTGCGGCGACGGCTTGGTCGATGTTCTCGACAATGAAACCGGTCACGCCGTCGTCCATCACCTCTGGCACGGAGCCGCAGTTGAACGCGATGACCGGGGTGCCGCAGGCCATGGCTTCGATCATCACCAGACCAAAAGGCTCCGGCCAGTCGATCGGGAAGATCAGGCATTGTGCGCCGGACAGGAAGGCGGGCTTCTGGGCGTCGTTGATTTCGCCGATGTATTCGACGTTGTCGTGGCTGTCGATCAGCGGCTTGATCTTGGCTTCGTAATATTCGCGATCGGCGTTATCCACCTTCGCCGCCATCTTCAACTTCAGGCCCGCGCGAGTGGCGATCTCGATCGCCCGATCGGCGCCTTTTTCCGGGGAAATACGGCCGAGGAAGGCGGCATATTCCTGCTTCACCGGTTGCGGCGTCAGGATATTCGGCGGCATGCCGTGATGCACCGTGCGCACCCAATTCAGGTTCGGGATCGGCTTGCGCTGGTTGTCGGAGATGGAAACGAACGGCGATTCCAGGAACGTGCCATAGGTTTCGACGAATTCCGGCACGTCCAGGCGACCGTGAATGGTGGTCAGATAGGGCGTCTTCTGCCGGCTGAACAATTGCAGCGGGAAATAGTCGATGTGGAAGTGCAGAATATCGAACTCGTCCTTGCGGCGGTAAATCAGCTCGACCATCCGATAATAGGTGGCGACCCAATCCCTGACGCTGGGATCGAGCCGCAGCGCCTGTTCGCGCATCGGGGCCAGCCGAGCGGAGGTGATGGAATCGCCGCTGGCGAACAGCGTGACGTCGTGACCCATTGCGACCAATTCCTCGGTCAAGGAATAGACGACGCGTTCGGTGCCGCCGTACAGCTTGGGCGGAACCGCTTCGAAAAGCGGGGAGATCTGGGCAATGCGCATGAAGGCGGGCCTGATTCGGTATGAGGTTCGCGGGCAGCGTCCCGCGCCGATGGTCGTAGCCATGGATTATGGCGGAATCTCGGCGTCTTCAAGTCGCCACAGTCCCGCGCCATAAAGGGGTCACGACAGGAGCCTGCAACCGATGCCGACCGACCCATCGACCCAGCAACTGCCCGCGCTGCGCGGCCGGCCGCTGGCTTATTTGTTCCACTATATCGCCAAACATCCAGCCGGGCACCTCACCGTCCTGATCGCCGTGCTGCTGGCCGTCGGCTGCTCGGTGTCCACCCAGTACGGCATGAAGCACCTGATCGATATCGTTTCGTCCGGCCTAGTCGCCGGGCACGACAAGGTCTGGGGCGGATTCGCACTGCTATGCGGACTGGTGGCAGCGGACAATTTGCTGTGGCGCGTCGGGGGCTACGCCGCCCATCGCACCTTCGTTGCGGTAACCGGCGACATCCGCCGCGATCTGTTCGCGCATTTGTCCGGCCATTCCCCCAGCTACTTCACCGAACGCCTGCCCGGGGCGCTGTCCAGCCGCATCAGCTCCACCGCGCTGGCCACCTTCACCCTTTTGAACACCGGGGTCTGGAGCGTCATTCCACCCATCGTCGCCGTCGTGCTGGCGATCGGGTTCATCGGTTCGGTGGACCTGGGGATGTCGCTGTGCCTGCTGGCGGTGGCGTTCTGCCTCGGCGTGCTGGTGTTCTGGCTGGCCAAGCGGGGCACGCCCCGGCATCGCGCCTATGCCGAAATGGCTGCTGCCGTGGATGGCGAACTGGTGGATGTCATCGGCAATTTCGCTGTCGTGCGCGCGTTCGGCGCCACGTTTCGGGAGCAATCGCGCATCGGTGCGACCATGCAACGCGAAATGGCCGTCCGCCGTCGCAGCCTGTATTACATGGAGCATCTGCGCCTGATCCACGCCGTGCTGACGGCGCTGATGACGGCGGGCGTGGTTGGGTATGCCATCGTGCTGTGGCAGGCCGGCAAGGCGACGGTCGGCGATATCGTGTTGCTCACGTCTCTGGCGTTCACCATCCTGCACGGAACCCGCGATCTGGCGGTGTCGCTGGTGGACCTCACGCAGCATGTTGCTCGCCTGGATGAGGCGATTGGCACCCTGCTGACCCCGCACGAACTGCCCGACCGACCGAACGCCCCGGATTTGGTCGCTGGCCCCGGCGCCGTCGCGTTCGAAGCTGTGGCCTTCTCCTACCCCGGACGGAAGCCGGTGCTGGAGAATTTCGATCTGACGATCGCCGCCGGGCAGCGCATTGGGCTGGTCGGTTTCTCGGGCGCCGGCAAATCGACCGTGCTGTCGTTGCTGCAACGTTTTTACGACGTCACCCAAGGCCGCATCCTGATCGACGGGCAGGACATCCGCGAGGTGACGCAGAACAGCTTGCGGCAGGTCATGGCGATCGTGCCGCAGGACATTTCCATGTTCCATCGATCGGTGTTGGAGAATATCGGCTACGCGCGCCCCGATGCCTCGGAAGCCGATATCCTGGCGGCGGCCGACATGGCGCATTGCCGCACGTTTATCGAGGCTCTGCCGGAAGGCTTCGCCACCATGGTCGGGGATCGCGGGGTGAAACTATCGGGCGGCCAACGCCAACGTCTGGCGATCGCCCGCGCGTTGCTGAAGGACGCCCCGATTCTGCTGCTGGACGAGGCGACCAGCGCGCTCGACACCGAATCCGAACAAGCCATCCAGGCAGCATTGGACCGGCTGATGACCGGACGCACCGTCATCGCCATCGCCCATCGCCTATCGACGCTGCGCAGCTTCGACCGCATCATTGTGATGGATCGCGGGTGTATCGTGGACGACGGGTCGCCGGACGAACTGGCCGGACGGGCTGGGCCGTATCGGGATCTGCTGCGGAAGCAGCACATGACCTCGACCGAGGTGGCAAGCTAAACCCGCTTGCGGGTAGTGCCTCACTTTGCAATTCTCACTTTGTAGACGCGCGGTCGGTTCGGCTTGGACGCCGCTGCATCGATCATGCCCACCAGATCGTTCATGGTCCAAAGGGTCGTGGATAGGCCAGCAGCCATCGCGGGCGTGCATTTCAAAGTCTTGTGGATGCGAAGGTAATTATAGAAAACGGTGTAAAGGCTGACCGTCGCATAGTGCGGCTCTAGCTTTTTGCTAAAGGTGTTGGTGAGCCGAGTGAACCGACGCATGCCCATGCGGAAGTTTAGATTCTGGCGTTCCACATAGGACGTGCTGACGTATGCTTTGTCGGGGCGCCCTTCAACGCGGCGCTGTTCCGCGCCTTGGCATTCACCGGGGCTGTAGCGACCCAAAGCGCCTACTGGCGCGCCGTAGTGTTTCACCAGCATCGCGTAATCGATCGCCGATCCGAAAGCGCCCTCAACCGCTTCCAGGTATGGGCGATGGCCGTCCGTGGTCAGTTGGATACGGCTGGCAACGCGGCTAGCCACATCCTGCATAAAATCGTTTGCGTATTCGGCGTCGCGGCCACCACATGAGTAGCTGATGATCAACTTCGTGTCGGCATCCAGCGCGGTCCACGTCCAACAATCGCCAGCGGCTTCCGGCGCGGCTTTCGCGGCTGCGACGTTCTTGGCCTTGGCGTGAATGAAGCTCCAAATTTCATCGCACTGGACGCGCTTGGACTGGACGTTGCGAACCTCCCGATCATGGAAGGCTTCGCATGCACGGCCAGCTTCTTCCAAGAGTTTCGCCACCGTGTTCGGCGACACGTCCATGGCGCGTGCGATAGAGTTCATGGATGAACCCTCGCAAAGCATGGAAAGAATTTGGACGCGCTTGGCGAGGAGCAACTTGTTCATACCCATATTGATATGAATTTTTATGCTTAGCGTCAAGCCATTTTTTCAGATTTGCGCATTTGCGCAAATACGGTATAATCGATTCATGACGGACGACCAAGCCTTTCGCACCCCCGGTCAGCTCATCCTGGCTCTCATGCAAGCCAAGGGCTGGAGCAAGCGATCGTTCGCGATAATCCTTGGGGTTAGCGAGGCAACTGTCACAAGAATCACGACCGACAAGCAGGGCGTCGATGCTAGGCTGTCCATCGTTCTTGAAGAGCTATTCGGCGTGCCGGCAGAGCGCTTCCTGTCGCTTCAGAAAGAGCTTGATCTGGCGCAAGCGCGTCTCGTCACCCAGCCAGACCCCGCGCGCGCCACCCGCGCCTTAGTGTTTGGCGAATTGCCGGTTTCAGAAATGATTGAGCGCGGCTGGCTCAAGGTTGAAAGCGTGCGCGACATGGTAGCGGTCGAGCGTGAATTGATGCGTTTCTTCGGCGTGAACCGCCTTGAAGAAG
>JANXMB010000147.1 GCA_025354865.1 Acetobacteraceae bacterium
CGGCCCATGTGGCCGCGTGACTTCGCCCCCTAGCTGCGCTACCTCGGTGCTTTCGCGCCACAAACCTCGGGACCAGACCTTCGCCCATGGCCAGCAGCAACGATATCCGCGCCACCTTCCTCGATTATTTCGCTCGGAATGGGCATCAGCCGGTGGAATCCTCCCCGCTGGTACCGCGCAACGATCCGACGCTGATGTTCGCGAACTCGGGCATGGTCCAGTTCAAGAATGTGTTCACCGGGCAGGAAAAGCGGGCCTACACGCGCGCCACCACGTCGCAGAAATGCGTGCGTGCCGGGGGCAAGCATAACGACCTGGACAATGTCGGCTACACCGCGCGGCACCATACGTTCTTCGAAATGCTGGGAAATTTCAGTTTTGGCGATTACTTCAAGGAACAGGCGATCCCGTTTGCGTGGGAATTGCTGACGAAGGAGTTCGGCCTCGATAAATCCCGCCTGCTGGTCACCGTTTATTCCGAGGACGAGGAAGCTCCGGCCATCTGGAAGAAGGTCGCCGGCCTGACCGACGATCGGATCGTGCGCATTCCTACGTCCGATAATTTCTGGCGCATGGGCGACACCGGCCCCTGCGGTCCGTGCAGCGAAATTTTCTACGATCATGGCGACCATATCCCGGGCGGGCCGCCCGGCTCCCCGGATGAGGACGGGGACCGGTTCATCGAGATCTGGAACCTGGTTTTCATGCAGTTCGAAGAAGGCCCGCCCGGCACCCGTGTGCCGCTGCCGCGCCCGTCGATCGACACCGGCATGGGGCTGGAACGCATCGCCGCCGTGCTGCAAGGCAAGCACGACAACTACGACACCGACACCCTGCGCGCGCTGATTCTGGCCAGTGCGGAGGCCACCGGCCAGGACCCCGACGGCCCCCACCGTACCTCCCACCGTGTGGTGGCGGACCATTTGCGCAGCAGCGCCTTCCTGATGGCCGACGGGGTGCTGCCGTCGAACGAAGGCCGCGGCTACGTGCTGCGTCGGATCATGCGCCGCGCCATGCGCCATGCCGCCATGATGGGCGCGCGGGAGCCGACGATGCACCGCTTGGTGTCCGCCCTGGTGCGCCAGATGGGCGCCGCATATCCCGAACTGGTGCGCGCCGAGACCCTGATCGCCGACACGCTGAAGCTGGAGGAAACCCGCTTCAAACAACTGCTGGATCGCGGCCTGCATCTGCTGGCGGAGGAAACCGGCAAGCTGGGGGACGGGCAACCGCTCGCCGGTAGCGTCGCATTCCGGCTGTACGACACGTTCGGCTTTCCCCTCGATCTGACACAGGACGCGTTGCGCGAACAAGGGCGGACCGTCGATCTCCCCAGTTTCGAAGCCGCCATGGCGGAACAGCGCACCCGAGCGCGGGCGGCTTGGGCGGGATCGGGGGAAGCTGCAACCGAGCGGGTGTGGTTCGAAATCAAAGAGGAAGTCGGTGCGTCGGATTTCCTGGGTTACTCCACCGAAAGCGCGGAGGCCTCGATCGCGGCGATCGTGTCCGGCGGCGGGCCGGTGCAATCGGCGGAAGCCGGCGTGGACGTTGCGGTGGTGCTGAACCAGACCCCGTTCTACGGCGAAAGCGGCGGTCAGGTGGGCGATACCGGGATTATCTCCGGCCCCGACGGGCTGCGCATCGTGGTGACCGACACGCAAAAGAAACTCGGCGATCTCTTCGTGCATCTCGGGCGGATCGAAGCCGGCTCGGCCAAGGTCGGCGCGGCGGTGGTTGCGGCGGTGGACCATGGCCGTCGGACGGCAATCCGAGCGCATCATTCCGCGACGCATTTGTTGCATGAGGCGTTGCGCCGGAAGCTCGGCACCC
Source organism: Acetobacteraceae bacterium (assembly GCA_025354865.1). Classification (GTDB taxonomy): domain Bacteria; phylum Pseudomonadota; class Alphaproteobacteria; order Acetobacterales; family Acetobacteraceae; genus Rhodopila. The sequence continues at coordinate 1,831 of JANXMB010000147.1, forward strand.
ATGTCCAGCAGAAGGGTTCGTTGAACGCGCCGGATCGGCTGCGCTTCGACGTCTCGCAGCCTCGACCGATCTCGGCGGACGAACTGGCCTGGGTCGAAAGCCAGGTGAACGCCCGCATTCGGGAAAACACCGAAGTCACCACCCGCCTGATGACGCCCGACGCGGCCGTGGAACTCGGCGCTATGGCGCTGTTCGGGGAGAAATACGGCGATGAGGTCCGGGTCGTCGGAATGGGCGCGCCGGACGACGGAAAAGCGCGTTGGTCGGTGGAATTATGCGGCGGCACCCATGTGCGCCGCACCGGGGATATCGGCTATTTCCGCATCGTGCAGGAAAGCGCCGTCGCCGCCGGTGTGCGCCGGATCGAAGCGGTGACCGGCGCATCGGCGGAGTCCATGGTGATGGAGCGGGAAGGGCGGCTGAACGACGTTGCGGTCGCCCTGCGTGCCTCGCCCGCCGAACTCGGCGATCGGATTGCGTCGCTGATGGAAGATCGGCGCAAGCTGGAACGCCAGGTCGCGGAACTGCAAAAGAAGCTGGCGACCGGCGGATCGGCCGCCGCGATCGAGGATATCGGCGGGGTGAAATTCTCCGGCCGCAACATGGGGGAAATCCCGCCGCGGGACTTGAAAGGTCTGGCGGAGGCGATCGGCAAGCAGATGGAATCCGGCGTCGTCGCGCTGGTCTCCACGGCCGAGGGCAAGGCGAGCGTTGTGGTTGGCGTGTCGGCAGACCTTGTGGGCCGTTTCAACGCGGTGGATCTGGTGCGTGCGGCGTCGGCGGCTGTCGGCGGCAAGGGCGGCGGCGGTCGCCCGGATATGGCACAGGCCGGCGGCCCGGACGCTGCGAAAGCCGAAGACGCCCTGGCGGCGGTGCGCGCGGCGTTAGGCTAACGGCTGCGGTGCGCGCGGAGCGCGGGCAACAGAAGATGTAGGCCGACAAACCCGATACTCATCGCTGACGATCCGTTCCGAAAAGCGCGGCGTTTTCACCTGCCGGGTTTTGTATCGCAAGGTCGCAGCGCCGGAGGCCGGATTTTGCGGCCGTAGTAGCCAATTGCACGAAATCGGGACATAACCCGGACCCGAGGAGAACCCGCATGCCCAAGATCGCCGCACCCTGGACCCCGAATTCCTGGCGCGCCTGCCCCATTCGGCAGGTGCCCGCCTATCCCGACACGTCCAAGCTAGAAGCGATGGAGGCCAAGATCGGCCGCTATCCCCCGCTGGTGTTCGCCGGCGAAGCGCGCCGCCTGAAGGCGCATCTGGCCCTCGCGGCGGAAGGCAAGGCGTTCGTGCTGCAAGGCGGCGACTGTGCCGAGAGCTTCTCGGAATTCACCGCCAACAGCTTCCGCGATACATTTCGGGTGCTGTTGCAAATGGCGGTCGTGCTGACCTTCGGCGCCAGCCTGCCGGTGGTGAAGATGGGGCGCATGGCCGGGCAGTTCGCCAAGCCGCGCTCCTCGGACAACGAAACCCAGGGCGACGTCACCCTGCCGTCCTATCGCGGCGATATCGTCAACGGCCCGGAATTCACCCCCGAGGCGCGCATTCCCGATCCCCAGCGCATGGAGTTCGGCTATTTCCAATCCGCCTCGACCCTGAACCTGCTGCGAGCCTTCGCCTCGGGCGGCTATGCCGATCTGCACGAAGTGCATCGGTGGAACCTGGAGTTCGTCGAACGCTCCCCCCTAGCGGAGCGGTATCGCGATCTCGCCGCTCGGATCGATGAGACACTGAATTTCATGGCCGCCTGCGGCATGACCAGCGCCACCACCCGCGACATGCGGGAAACCGATTTCTATATCTCGCACGAGGCGTTGTTGCTGCCGTACGAGCAGGCGCTTACCCGTGTCGATTCCACCTCCGGCGAGTGGTACGGCTGTTCGGCGCATTTCCTATGGATCGGCGATCGCACGCGCCAGTTGGAAGGCGCCCATGTGGAATTCCTGCGCGGGGTGAAAAACCCGCTGGGCATGAAGGTCGGCCCGACCCAGGAACCGGACGATTTGTTGCGCCTGCTCGACGTGCTGAACCCCGAGAACGAAGCCGGACGCATCACCCTGATCAGCCGCATGGGCGCCGAAAAAGTCGGCGACCGGCTGGCGCCGTTGGTGCGGGCGGTGCAGCGGGAAGGCCGCAAAGTGGTGTGGCTGAGCGATCCGATGCACGGCAACACGGTCTCCACCGTCAACAAACTGAAAACCCGCAATTTCGATGCGATCCTGGCGGAAGTCCGCGGCTTCTTCGACGTGCATCAGGCCGAAGGCTCCTGGGCCGGCGGCGTGCATGTAGAGATGACCGGCCAGGACGTCACCGAATGCACCGGCGGCGCCCATAAGCTGACCGAGGCGAACCTGACGGAACGGTACGAGACCTTCTGCGATCCCCGCCTGAACGCGGAACAATCGCTGGAGTTGGCGTTCCTGGTCGCGCGCGAATTGAAAGACCGCCGGGTGCCGGTCGCGCCGCTGGCCGTCGCGGCGCAGTAACGTCATGGACGCAGACGCGGCGCGGTTGGAAGCGGATATTTCGGCCCGCACCGACAGCTACTTCAACCGCACCAAGCGGATCGTCGGACGGTTCGGGGATACCACGGTGACCTATGCCGTGTTCCTGCGCCGCCCGGTCATCTGCGCCCCCCGCCTCATGCTCGAATGGGTCCGCACCGTCGCCGCCGCTCGGCAACAGGAAATCGGCATCGTGCCGATGTATGCCGAGGGCGAGTGGGTCGGCGCCGGGGAACCGATCGTCTACCTCACCGGCAGCATGATTGCGCTGTCGGATATGGAAACGTTGCTGTTGCAGAAAATCGGTGCGGCCAGTGTCGCCGCGCACAACGCCTATCAGATGTGCCTCGCGCTGCCGAACGTGGCCTTTCTGGCGATGGACGCGCGGCACTGCGCGGGGGCCGAGATGCAGGATACCATGGCCTATGCCGCATCGGTCGGCAGTGCCGCTGCCAGGCAAGAAGGGGCGCGCGGCTTCGTCGGCAATGCCAACGATGGCACGGCGCATTATTTCGGCTCCCCCAAGGGGTTGGGAACCATGCCGCATTCGCTGATCGGCTACGCCGGTTCGACGCTGCGGGCGGCGGAAATGTTCCGCGAAACCTTCCCGAACGAGCCGATGACGGTGCTGGTCGATTACTTCGGTAAGGAAATAACCGACGCGCTGGCGGTCTGTGCCCGCTTCCCCGACCTCGCCCAGGCCGGACAATTGTCGTTCCGCCTGGACACCCACGGCGGCCGCTTCCTGGAAGGGCTGGACCCGGCCGAAAGCTACGCCGTGCTGGAACGCCATACCCCCGGCGCGATCCGCCGATACCGGAGCGAAACCGAACTGCGCTACCTCGTGGGCACCGGCGTGTCCGCCGCCGCGATCTGGCGCTTCCGGGAGGCATTGAACCAAGCGGGATACGATAAGGTGCGGATTGTCGCCTCGTCCGGTTTCGGGGTGGACAAATGCCGGGTCATGCACGACGCGCACGCGCCGATCGATGTCGTGGGCACCGGTAGTTTCATTCCGGACACCTGGGGGGAGACCTACGCCACGGCCGATATCGTCGAATACAACGGCGTGCCGATGGTGAAAGTTGGGCGAGAATTTCTACTGCGCAAGAACGGCGCCCGTCGCCGCAACGGCGGGTAGAGCGCGATGACCGACGGTGGAATCACGGTAGGTCTGACTCGCGCGAACAAATAAAAGATTCGATAAGTCGGTTCCAATTGTCAGCAGTTCGCTCGTTGACCGGGCCAGTCTGTCGAGCTTCGTGACGATAAGGGTGTCACCTTCGCGGGCGAAATCAAGACAGGCGTTACGCGCCGCTCGCAGCGACATGCTGGACACCTGCTCCTTGAACGTCTTCTCTAAGCCGGTAGATAGCAAATCGCGCTCTTGAGCTTCCAGACTTGCCTTTCGATCTGACGCGCTGGTGCGTGCATACCCGATGATCAATCGCCATTCTATCATACAGTTCTTTATCATAAAAATATGGAAGCTATCAAAATGCAAGAGTTATGTATGTGATAGGATATCGGTTCCGTCAGCAAGCTATCACTGGGGCAGGGTCGTGTGAAAGGCGTCGCTCGATGTTAGCGACGCCAATCGCAGTTCAGGATTATGGGGCCAAGATTACGTCGATCAGGGTATCTTTGGTGGCTATGCGCTCCTTCAACCTGCCGCCTTGTATCCCAAGGTCAGGCACCTCCCAGCGCACAAACGTATCCACTACCCAGTCCCCGGCGGGAAGGTTCCGGAAGTTGAATGTCCCTTGAGCGTCACAACGAGTGGAGCGCCAGCTTGAGCGAGAGGT
>JANXMB010000171.1 GCA_025354865.1 Acetobacteraceae bacterium
GCTACCGGTAAGGTGCGTTGAGGAGGAAACAATGGATTTCACCGGTAAAGTCGTGCTGATCACCGGCGCGGGTAACGGTATCGGACGCGCGACGTCGCTGGGTTTTGCGACGCGCGGCGCCACCGTGGTGGTGGTGGACCACGATCGCGCGGCCGGGGAAGCCACCGCCGGCATCGTTCGCCAGCAGGGCGGCACAGCCTCCTACATCCATGCCGATGTGACCAAATCCGCCGATGTCCAAGCCTACGTGAAGTACTGCGTCGATACCTACGGCGCCATCGACTGTTTCTACAACAATGCCGGCATCGAAGGTTCGATCGCCCCCACCGCCGAATACGACGAAGACATGTTCGACCGCGTGATGGCGGTGAACGTGCGCGGCGTCTTCCTCGGCATGCGCCATGTCCTGCCCGTCATGATCCGCCAGGGCCGCGGCTCGGTCGTCAACACCGCCTCGATTGCCGGGTTGGTCGGCTCGCCCAACATGCCAGCGTATGTCGCATCCAAGCACGCCGTGATCGGCCTGACCAAAGCCGCCTCGGGGGAGGTCGGGCGGTCCGGCATTCGCGTCAACGCCGTCTGCCCCGGTCCGATCGACACCCGCATGATCCATGCGGTCGAAGCGCAGATCGATCCCGCCAACCCCGCTGCCGTCGGCAACCGCTACCAGCAGAGCATCCCGATCGGCCGCTACGGCATGCCCGAGGAAGTCGCCAACCTCGTGATTTTCCTATCGTCCGACCTCGCCGGCAACATCACCGGCGCGCAATACGTCGTCGATGGCGGCCGCACCGCGACCGGCGGGGCCGTGACCAACGCGCCGGCGAAATAAGATGCTGTTCGCCCGCACCCCCACGCTGGACATTGCCTACGAGGCCACGGGCCTGGAAGGCGGCACCCCCGTCGTTCTGCTGCATGGGTTTCCCGACGATGCCCGAGCCTACGACGGTTGCGTGGGGCCGCTGGCGGCGCAGGGGTGCCGGGTGTTGGTGCCCTACCTCCGCGGTTACGGGCCGACGCGGTTTCTGGACGCATCGACGCCCCGGTCCGGCGAGCAGGCCGCCTTGGGCGCCGACCTCCGCGATTTCCTCGACGCGCTCGGCATCGAAAAAGCCGTCCTCGGCGGCTACGACTGGGGCGGGCGCGCGGCCTGCGTGGTGGCGGCGCTATGGCCGGAACGGACGATCGGGCTGGTCAGCATCAACGGTTACAACATTCAGGATATCGCCGCGTCGCTGCAACCGGCCTCGGCGGACCAGGAAATGCGGCACTGGTATCAGTGGTATTTCAACACCGAACGCGGGCGGGCCGGATTGGCGGCGAACCGGCATGAAATTTGTCGCTTGCTCTGGAAGCTCTGGTCGCCGAACTGGCAATTTTCCGAGGCGAAATACGCCGCGACGGCGGTCAGTTTCGACAATCCCGATTTCGTCGATGTCGTGATCCAATCCTACCGGCACCGGCACCGGAACGCGCCGGGCGACCCGGCGTTGGCGCCGATCGAACGGCTGCTGGCCGCGCAACCGACGATCGGCGTGCCAACCATCGTCCTGCACGGCGAAGCCGACGGCGTCGGCCCGGTCGCCGGTTCGGCCAACGCCCACCGTCAGTTCACCGCCCGCTACGAACGGCGGGTCATCCCGATCGCTGGACATTTCCTCCCGCAGGAGGCGCCGGATGCGGTGGTAACGGCGGTGCGCGACTTGCTGGCGTAGCGCCGGTTTTTGCGACGCGGAATCGCATGGCAAGCCCGCTTTCTCAGGCTACCATGCGGTCATGGCGAGTCGCGGAACATCGGTAAAAATGGGCGCACGCCCGATCGGGATCGACCTCTTTTCCGGTGCCGGCGGCATGAGCCTCGGCTTCGAGCAGGCCGGTTTCGATGTGGTTGCTGCGGTGGAGAAGGACCCGATCCACGCCGCAACCCATAAATTCAATTTCCCGGATTGGGCGATCCTCGCGCGCGACATTTCCCGCGTGACCGGTGCCCAACTGCGGGACGCCGCAGGGATCGGCGACCGTGCGGTCGATGTCGTCTTCGGGGGCGCGCCGTGCCAAGGTTTCAGCTTGATTGGGCATCGCGTCCTCGACGATCCGCGCAACGCCCTGGTGCGCGATTTTGTCCGTCTGGTCCGTGAGTTGGAACCCCGCGCCTTCGTTTTCGAGAACGTGAAGGGTCTGACGGTGGGCGCGCATCGGCGTTTCCTCGACGAATTGGTGTCGGCCTTCGCCGCAGCCGGGTACGAGGTGCGGGAGCCTTGGAAAGTGCTGAACGCCGCCGAGCATGGGGTGCCGCAAAGTCGGCAACGGCTGTTTCTGATGGGGGCTCGGCGTGGCGAAATTTGCCCGTCCTATCCCGCACCCACGACGAGCCGCGCCGGCACGAGTAAGGCGTCGCACCTGGAGCTCGGCCCGTCTTGTGCCGACGCACTCGGCGATCTGCCCGACGCGGAGCGGTTCGACGCTCTGACCGGCAGCGATACAATCCGTCTGGATGCCGCCGCGTGGGGCGAACCCAGCGCTTATGCCCGCCTTGCTCGGTGCCTCGCAAACGATGCCTGGTTCTTCGGACATCCGCGGGAGTGGGATGCAACGGTGCTGACCTCCAGCATGCGGACGGCGCACACGGCAATTTCACGCCGGCGTTTCGCCGAGACGCACGAGGGCGAAATCGAGCCGATCAGTCGGCTGTTCCGTCTTCCGTCGCGTGGTGTCAGCAATACGCTTCGTGCGGGTACCGACGCCGAGCGTGGCGCCTTTACGTCCCCGCGTCCGATCCATTACGCATTGCCGCGTCTGGTCACGGTACGCGAAATGGCTCGGCTGCACGGTTTCCCCGACTGGTTCCGCTTCCACGCGACTAAATGGCACGGGGCACGGCAGATCGGCAACGCCGTTCCGCCTCCGCTCGCCCGCGCGGTGGCCGGCGCAGTGATGACTGCGCTCGGCTTGAAGCCGGTTCGATGCCAGGCTGCCATGCCGCTTGGCGATCCCTCGCTTCTGACAATGGGTATGCAGGAAGCCGCGTCGCATTTCGGGGAAGCGGTCGCAATCGGTCGGCGGACGATGAAAAGCGGCGCCCGCAAGCGGAAGCAGCACGAGATCGAAGCTGCCCGGACGATGGTAGCGTTAAATGGGTAAGGCTTCACCGCCAGCCCATACGCAACGAACTCAGCACCGTCGCAACGCCCGCGAAGCCGACTGCGACGGCAATCGAGGTCTGCGTGCCCGCACCGACCCCGCCTGCCGTCAGGCCGAAGATAAGCGCGACCAGGGCACTGCCGGTGGTTTGGCCCAGCAGGCGGGACGTCGATAGCACGCCGCTGCCGGCGCCCGCCCGGTTCGGCGGCGCGCTGCCGATCAGCAGACGGTTGTTCGGCGTCTGGAAGCAGCCGAATCCCAGCCCGCAGACGGCCAGCCGCCATGCCACATCCAGCCGGTTCATCGGCACCGGCATGACCAGCACCAGCAGCAAACCGAGCGTCATGATTGCCATGCCGATCCCGCCCAGCATGCCGGTGTTGTAACGATCGGCGAGGCGCCCGGAAATCGGCGCCATGATCACCAGCATCGTCGGCCAGGGCGTGATTAGCACGCCGATCTCCACCGCCGTCAGCCCGCCGACATATTGAAAGTAGAAGGGCAGCGCGACCATTGCCATGACCTGCGCGCAATGGGCGCAGACGGCGGTGGCCGACGACAGCGCGAACACCGGCAGGGCGAACAGGTCCACCGGCAGCATCGGCGCCTTCAGCCCGGTCTGACGGCGCACGAACACGGTGCCGATCACGATGCAGGCCAGGAACTCCGTCCCGATCGCCAGGGCGGACTGGCCGCGCCCCACACCGTCGAGGGCGGTGATGAACAACCCGAACGTTAACGCGTTCAGCAGCGCGCTGGGCGGGTCGAACGGTGCCTCGGCCAAGGGCGTGCGCGGCAGGAAGCGCACCGACAGGGCAAAGGACAGCACCCCCAGCGGCACCTGGATGTAAAACAGCCACGGCCAGGACGTCAGCGCCATCACCGCCGCCGCCACCGATGGGCCGGCGGCCGAGCACCCGGTGACCACTAGGCCGTTGAAACCGACGCCGCGTCCGAGTTGGGCGCGCGGGAAGATGAAGCGGATCAGGGCGCCGTTGACGCTCATGATGCCGGCGCCGCCAAAACCCTGAAAAATGCGGGCGAGGACCAGCAGCGGCATGCTGGGCGCGATGGCGCAGGCCAGGGAGGCGACGGAGAACAGCACCACCCCCCAGCAATAAACCCGCCGATGCCCGTAAATATCGCCCAGGGAGGCAAAGGGCAGCAGCGTTACCGTCACCGCGAGCTGGTAGGCGTTCACCACCCAGATCGATTCGGCCGGTGTCGCATGCAGATCGTGCGCGATCGTCGGCAAGGCCACGTTGGCCACGCCGCCGACCAGGACCGTCATCCCCACGGATATCGCGACCGTCAGCATCGCCACCCATCGCGTGGCGGTCGGCAGGCCGTCGGGAATCGTCTGCGTGTCGGTGGGCGCCATCCGATCATCAATCGCCCGCCAGCGCGCGCTTGCCAAGCCGCGCCGCTGTGGCAGTTTGGCGGATATCGATTCAACGGGAGGACGCGATGCAGATCGGCGTAGTGGGTTTAGGCAGAATGGGGGCCAATATCGCTCGGCGGCTCATGCGCGCCGGGCATTCGACGGTGGTATGGGACGCCAACGCGCAGTCGGTCGGGGAACTCGGGGCCGATGGGTCGATCCCGGCCAGCGGTCTCGCTGATCTCGTGGCGAAACTCGAAGGATCGCCGAAGGCGGTGTGGGTGATGCTGCCGCACGGCAAGATCACCGAAGACACCATCGCCACCCTGTCCGGGCTGCTGGGCAAGGGCGACATCGTCATCGACGGCGGCAACACCTACTACAAAGACGACGTGCGCCGAGGCAAGGAACTGGCCGCGAAGGGGCTGCGTTACCTCGATGTCGGCACCTCCGGCGGCGTCTGGGGCCTGCAACGCGGTTACTGCCTGATGATCGGCGGCGACAAGGATGCGGTGGACCACCTTGATCCCATCTTCAAGGCCTTGGCGCCGGGGATCGGCGACATCGAACGCACCGTCGGTCGGGAAGGGCGGGATTCCCGAGCGGAGGAGGGGTATATCCATGCGGGTCCGGTGGGGGCGGGGCATTTCGTCAAGATGATCCATAATGGCATCGAATACGGCATGATGCAGGCGATGGCGGAAGGTTTCGACATTCTGCGCAACCGCAACTCCCCGAAGTTGCAGGACGACATGCGCTTCGACCTGAACATGGGCGACATTGCCGAAGTCTGGCGGCGTGGGTCGGTGGTGACGTCGTGGTTGCTCGATCTGACCTCCGCCGCGCTGGCGAAGGATGAGGCGCTGGACGGTTTTTCCGGCGTGGTGGAAGACTCCGGCGAAGGCCGCTGGACGGTCGAAGCTGCGGTCGAGGAAGCCGTGCCGGCCGAGGTTCTGGCCGCGTCGCTGTTCGTGCGGTTCCGCTCGCGCCAGGATCATACCTTCGCGGAAAAGGTGCTGTCGGCCATGCGTTTCGGCTTCGGCGGGCATGTCGAGGCGCCCGCGAAGAAATGACCGTTCTCCTGGTCATGGGGGTATCCGGCTGCGGCAAGACCACTGTCGCGGCTGGGGTTGCCGCCGGCCTCGGGTGGGCGTTGCTGGAGGGGGACGATTTCCATCCCCCGGCCAACAAAGCGAAAATGGCGGCGGGCACCCCGTTGACCGACGCTGATCGCTGGCCCTGGCTGGCCGCGATCGCCGCCGAGGCCCGCCGCCACCCCCATTGCGTCATCGCCTGCTCCGCGTTGAAACGCGCCTACCGCTCGGTTTTGGCGCCGGACATCCTGGTCTATCTGGACGGCGAGAAAGCCACGATCGCCGCTCGCCTGCGCGCGCGGAAGGGCCATTTCATGCCGCCCGCCCTACTAGACAGCCAGTTTGCCACGCTGGAGCCGCCGGGGCCGGACGAAGCCCCGATCGCAATGCCGATCGATCCGCCGGCGTCGGAGACGATCGCCGATGTGCTCGATTGTGTGAAAGGACGCCTGTGTTTGAAAGGAAGCTTGGCATGACCGCCATCTATCCCAGCCTGCGCGATCGCACGGTGTTCGTGACCGGCGGTGCATCCGGCATCGGCGCGGCCGAGGTCGCCGGGTTCGCGCGCCAGGGCGCCAAGGTGGCGTTCGTGGACATCGCCGATGAGGCCGCCGCCACGCTATGCCGGTCGCTGCGCGACGCCGGCTATCCCGAACCCTTCTTCCAACATTGCGATTTGACCGATATCGCCGCGCTGCAAGCGGCCATCGCCGTCGTGGGGGACAGGCTGGGGCCGATTACGGTGCTGGCCAACAATGCCGCCAACGACCAGCGGCACGACTGGCAGGACGTGACGCCGGCGTTCTGGGACGAACGCATGGCCACCAACCTGCGCCATCAGTTCTTCGCCATCCAGGCCGTTGCTCCAATGATGAAGGCGGCGGGCGGCGGTTCGATCGTGAATTTCGGCTCGATCAGTTGGCACATCTCCAGCGGCGGCATGCCGGCGTACACCACGGCGAAAGCGGCGGTGGAGGGGCTGACGAAGGGCATGGCCCGCGACCTCGGCCCGTTCGGGATCCGGGTGAATACGGTCATTCCCGGCTGGATCATGACCCAGCGGCAGATCGACCTATGGCTCACGCCGGACGCCGAGGCGGACCTGATGCGGGCGCAATGCCTGAAGCAGAAGGTCTACCCGGACGACGTCGCGAACATGGTGCTCTGGCTGGCCGCCGACGATAGCCGGATGTGTACCAGCCAGTTATGGGTGGTCGATGGGGGCCGGATGTAGGACCGAGCGAACGCAGCCCCCGCAGCGGCTACCGGGGCGGCGCGGCATCGGCCGGCGGTTGCGCGGCGACGACGGCGGGTTTCACGGCCTCCGGCAGCCATGGGCCGGACTGGTGTTCCAAATCGGTCAACTCGTTTTCGACCAGGGCGCAACGCGACTGTTTGGCAGCGACGTCGTCCCGACCCTCGGCGAATCCTTTGTCGTAAGCAGCGGGAACGTCGGGCCGGTCGGTGGCGTAGGCGCCAAGTTGAGATTTGGTTTTATCGATGGCGGTGCGTACCCGTGCGGCGGCGATGAAGGCGCATTCGCTGGACGCCCCGAGAATGCGGCCGATGCGTGCGGCTACGCTGCGTGCATCGACGTCCGCACCGATCGCGCTGCCTCCGAATAGGGGGGATATCGCAATCGTCGCACCGGCTAATACAATCCGAAGGTAAACCCGCATCGTCGCTCCTTACGATCCGAACGCTCTGAAAATCGGATCCGTATTGAGGCCGATCGCGCGGGCATCGTTGGATCGGATCGCATGAATTCCGCACCAAAGTCGGATTTCGAGCAGGCTTCGTCAACCATGCGGCGCAGGAACCCTGCCAAGGCCTTATCCGCGGCTGGATCCCGAGGAGTTTGCGACAAGCGTTTTCATTTCCACGGATATCGCTGTGCTCAGGAGGGGCGGCGGAGGGCTGCGGCGCCGTCGGTCGCAACGCCCCCCGCCCGACCCCTCTCAATCGCTTCCCTGCGCCGCTCGGAAGCCGCCGACGCCGCGTTCGATGTCGGTCACGTGACGCGGCAGGAAGCCGTTCGGGTCGGTGGCGCCGCAGGAATGGGCGATGATCTCCACCTCCTCCCGCAGGCGATTGGCATAGTGCGCCACCCGCACCGCCTTGTCGGTCGGATCCAGCCCATCGATCAGGCGTGGGATCGACGACGTGACCCCGGTCGGGCAATGACCCGATCCGCATTTCATCGCCTGAATGCAGCCCAAGCTGAACATGAAGCCACGCGCCGAGGATACGAAATCCGCCCCCATGCAAAGCGCCCAGGCAACTTTGTCCGGGGTGATCAGCTTGGCGGAGGCGACGATGCGCACCCGCTCGCGCAGGCCATGCCGTTCTCGTGCTGCAACGACATGGCCCAGAGCGAGGGTGATCGGCAGGCCGACGTAATCCATCAGCGGGGCGGGGGCTGCGCCCGATCCGCCCTCGCCGCCGTCGATCTGCACGTAGTCGGGGCACCCTTCGGGATGGGCCACGCAGTCGCTGAACCATTCATCGAGGAACGCGGGATCGCCCAGCACGAATTTCACCCCGACCGGCTTGCCGGTGACGGTGCGCAGCCGATCGACGAACAGGCCGAGCTCGCGGATCGAACCGATGTCGGTGTGGCGGTTCGGGCTGATACTGTCCTCGCCCGCCGGGATGCCGCGAATGGCGGCGATTTCGGCGGTCACTTTGACGCCGGGCAGAATGCCGCCTTTGCCGGGTTTGGCGCCTTGGGCCAGCTTGACCTCGAACATGCGGACCTGGGGGTGGGCGGCGATCTCGCGCAGCTTGTCTTCCGACAGGTTGCCGTTGGCGTCGCGGGCGCCGTATTTGGCGGTGCCCAGCTGCATGACGACATCGCAGCCGCCTTCCAGATGATAGGGCGATAGCCCGCCCTCCCCGGTGGCCATCCAGATGCCCGCCATTTTGGCGCCCCGCGACAATGCCGAAACCGCCGCATGACTGAGCGCGCCGTAGCTCATGCCGCTGATATTAAAGAAGCTTTTTGCCAGATAGGGCTGTCGGCTGGCGCCCGGCCCGGCGGCGATGCCGATCATTTTGCCCGGCCAGGGGCGCTTTTCCTCGTCCAGCACCGGGAAGGCGGCGTTGCGGAAGACGAAGCTGGGCACGTTCTCGCTGCCGAAGCTGCGGAGGTTGGAGACATTCTTCGCCGACCGATAGACCCAGGACCGTTCCAACCGGTTGAACGGGCGTTCCGACCAATCCGGCAGATATTGGTATTGCCGCATGTATTCGCCCAGCGTTTCGGCGAAGTAGCGGAAATAGCCGATGACCGGAAAGTTGCGCAGGATGGTATGCGCGGTTTGCCGGCGGTTGTGGATGTAGAGCGCGGCGTAGGCGGCGATCAGCAGCAATACGACGATCGCGAAGGTCAGCATGGTGTTCTCCAAGCATGTCGGTGTCCCCTATGGGACCCTCGAACGCGGTCAGTGTGACGCGATAAAGGTGAATAAAGTGCTAAAATTCGGAGAACTGCCGAGATTTCATTGGGGTGCAGTCAATCCGCCGTGAAATCGTCCATCGCCGGGCGCCCGGTCAGATGGCGCCAATGGTGCCACAGCAGCCGCGCCGCCAGCGATCGATGCGGTTGCCACATCGTCGCCAGCGCGCGCAGGGCGACGGGATTGGGCCGCGCCGGCAGTCGTTTCAAATCGGCCGCAGCAGCCGCCAGAGCCACATCGCCGGCGGGGAACACGTCGAGGCGGCCGAGCGCGAATAGGAGGTAGACTTCGGCGGTCCAGGGGCCGAGGCCGCGCACCGATACGATGGTCGCGATCGCCGTCGCGTCGTCCATCCGGTCGAGCGCCCCGCTCTCCAGCGTGCCGTTCAGGAACGCCTCCGCCAACGCCCGTGCATGCGCCACCTTCGGCCGAGACAGCCCGGCCGCTCGGAGTGTGTCCTCCGGCAGGGCCAGCAGGGCGGCGGGATCGAGGGCGCCGGGGATCGCGCGCAGCCGGTTCCAGATGGCGGTTGCGGCGGCATTGCTGATGAGCTGCGCGACGATCGCCTGTAGCAGGCCGGGAAAGCCGGGGGTGCGGCTGCGCCAGGGCAGCGGGCCGGCCCGTTCCAGGATGCCGGCCATGTCGGGGTCCTGGACGAGCAAACGATCCAGGGCACGCTGTGCGTCCGGTGGGGGCGGGGGGATTTGCATCCCTCTCGATAAAGCGTTCGGTGCCCGAACGGAACCGTGCAACGGGCGATATTCCGGTGCCCGTCGGACCGTCCCGCGCGCCTTTGGGCCAGCGCGCGGGGTTCGGGTCGAGGATCGGCGCCGGATCAGCCGGTGCGCACGACCCGGCCATTCTTGGTGTCCATGGTGAAGCGGGCGATCGTCGAGCCGTCGGCGGTGGCGAAGGCAAAGGCGATCTGGCCGTCCCCGGCGGGGGCGACGCCGGTGACTTTCCAGGTCCGGTTGCCGAACCAAAGCAGGATGGATTCGGCGATTTTCTGCACGTCGGGCGGGGTCAGCTGGCGATCGTCCGGGCGGTACATCAGGGCAAACAGGCTGGGATCGATCGGCGCGCGGTGCATTGGACCCATCCCCCTGTCCATCCCTTGGCCCATCCCTTGGCCGGCGCGGCCCATGCCGTGCTCGCCCATCGGTCCGGGCCGATGCGGGCCGGGGCCACGGGTGTCGTCGCCCTGGCCGGCAACCGGCGCCTGGGCCGGCAGGGTTTGCGGCAACGCCTGGGCATTGGCGGTCGCCAGCGGGGCAGCCACCAGCGGGGCAGCCACCAGCGGGGCGGCGATCGCGAAACCCGCCAACAGCGTGGCGATCGCGGGAATGTGGAAACGCATGCTACTCTCCTCGGTCTGCGGAAACCGCGATATAGCGACGCGATGTTGCACGCCGATGGCGCCGGCGGCATCGAAATGCAAAGAAGTGCAACAGCCCCTGCCGCCCGCACCCAGCAGATATTAAGCTTCGGGCATGGAACAGAATCCGCATATATTGATCGTCGACGATGATCGCGAAATCCGGGAACTGCTGGCGCGCTTCCTGGAGAAAAATCAGATGCGCGTCACCGCCGTGCGCGACGGGCGGGAAGCGCGGCGGGCCTGGACCAACGGGCATTACCAATTGATCGTGCTCGACCTCATGCTGCCGGGGGAATCCGGCCTCGATCTCGCGCGATGGATGCGCACCCAGTCCAGCGTTCCGATCGTCATGCTCACCGCGATGGGGGAGGAAACCGACCGGGTCATCGGCCTGGAACTCGGGGCCGACGATTACGTGCCGAAACCCTTCGGCCCGCGCGAATTGCTAGCCCGCATCCGCGCGGTGCTGCGCCGTGCGGGGGAGCAGTCGGAACATCGGCAGGCGGCAACGGCGGTGAAGCAGTATCGGTTCTCCGGCTGGACGCTGGAACCGGCGCATCGCCGCTTGCTCAACCCCGAGGGCACCGAAATCAGCCTGACCGGGGGCGAATTCGATCTGTTGCTGGCCTTGGTGGATCGGGCCAATCGGGTGCTGACGCGGGACATGCTGCTCGATCTGCTGCGCGGGCGGCAGGCGGGGCCGTTCGATCGGGCGATCGATGTCGCGATCTCCCGCTTGCGGCGTAAGCTGGAGGACGACTGCCACCGCGCGCAGTTGATCAAAACCGTGCGCGGCGGCGGCTACGTGCTGGCGACCACGGTCGAACGGGTCTGATCGTGGCGCGCTTTCGGCTGTGGCCGCGCAGCCTCGCGACCCGCACCGCCGCGGTACTGCTGGTCGGGCTGATGGCGGTGCAGGTGGCCGGGCTGACGATCCATGCGCTCGACCGGATCGACATGCAGCAGGTCGCGCAAGTCCGCGAATTGGCAGGGCAGATTTTCAGCCTGTATCGCGCGGTGGCAGCGACCGCCCCGGAACGGCGGGGGGAGGTTCTGGCGGCGTTGCACCGCAATCCCCGCTTCGCCGTCGCCCTCAGCAACGCGCCGCCGAGGACGGATCTGCCGCCGATGGGCTTGCCGGCGCTGCGCCGTTTCTGGACGGAGGTCGAAGCGGGCCCCTTGTCGCGCGCCGAACCCCGGATGGGCGGAGGGCCGGCGGTCGACCCGGCCGAGCGGCGCGGCTGGGCGAACTCGGAGTTCATGCGCCGCAATTTCGGCACCCCGGGCGTGCCGCCGATCGACATCGTGGCCCATGGCGGGATCCAACTGCATCGGATGGCGATGGGGATCCGCCTGTCGGACGGGACTTGGCTGAATTTCGATGCCGAGCTGGGACCGCCGCGGCCGTGGCACTCGCCGACGTTCATGGGGGCATTCGGGCTGATGACCGTCGTCGCCGCCGGCCTGACGCTCTGGGCGGTGCGCCGGCTGACCACCCCGGTGCGGGTGCTCGCTGCGGCGGCGGAGGCACTGGGACGCGACGTCAATGCCCCGCCGCTGCCGGAAACCGGGCCTGAGGAAGTGGCGACCGCCGCTATCGCCTTCAACACCATGGCAAGCCGCATTCGCCGCTTCGTCGACGACCGCACCACCCTGCTGACGGCCATCGGGCACGATTTGCGCACCCCCATCACCCGCCTCAAGCTACGCGCGGAGTTCATGGACGACGACGAACTGCGCGGCAAAATGCTCGCCGATCTCGCCGAACTCGAAGCCATGGTCGCGGCCACCCTCGCGTTCGGGCGGGATGCGCGGACGACGGAGCAACCGGTGTCGCTCGATCTGGCGGAATTGCTGCGGACGATCCTCGATGAGGCCGGGGACGCCCATCCCAACGCCGCCGGACAGCTTGCCTACGAGGGTCCGAACCACTGCACGGTGCGGCTGCGCTCGCTGGCGATGAAACGGGCGCTCACCAATCTCGTAGCCAACGCCATCGCCTACGGCGCCGCTGCTCGGGTGCGTCTGACCGCGCCCGCTGGCGGGTCGTTGAGGATCGAAATCGAAGACGACGGGCCGGGCATTCCGCCGGAGGAGCTGGAGCGGGTGTTCGAACCGTTCCATCGGGTGGAATCCAGCCGCAATCGGGAAACCGGCGGCACCGGCCTGGGGTTGCCGATTGCCCGCGACATCCTGCGCGCCCACGGCGGCGACGTCGTCCTCGCGAACCGCCCCGGCGGCGGCTTGATCGCTCGGCTCACGTTGCCGGTATAGACGCAGGGCCAGCGGCGCCCCGGGCGGGAAGGCGGGAGACCAGGAAGCCGACGATCGCCAGATTGATCAGGTTGAACACAACCCCGGTCGCAAAGGCCGGGGCGTAATTGCCGAAACGGTCGTACAGCAGGCCGCCGAACCAACTGCCCACCGCCATGCCGGACATCGCGGTGAACAGAACAGTGGGGATGCGCCAGGATGCCTCGGCCGAGGGGAACAGGTCGCGGATCGCAACCGCGTAGGACGGGATGATGCCGCTGAACCCCAAACCGAACGCGGCGGCAATGGCGAACAGGCCGCGCTCGTCGGTCACCGGCAGGAAGGCGGCGATCGCCACGGCCTGACACAGCGAGCCCGCCAGCACCGTCCGCAGCCCGCCGATCCGATCCGCAAGGCTGCCCCAGAACTGGCGGGAGACGAACGCACAGCCCAGGAGCACCGACAACATCGCCGCGCCATGGGTCGGGGAAATGCCGATATCGCTGCAATAGGCGACCAGATGGGTGCTGGGGATCGACATCGGAATGCAGCAGCAGAATCCGGCGAGGCAGATCAGACCCTGCGCGGCATTCGGATGCAGGCCCAGCACCGAGGGCCGGGGGCCTCGTGCGCCGCCGCCCGCCGTTGTTACCGGGGCCGGGGGCGGTTTCAGCAACAGCAGGAACGGCGGAATCGCCAGCGCCACGACCGCCGCATAGGCCAGCATGGTCGATTGCCAGCCGAAGCGGGCGATCGCACGTTCGAACACCGCAGGCCAGACGACCCCGGCGATGTATTGGCCGGAGGATATCAGCGCGATCGCAGCGCCTCGGCGGCGATCGAACCAACGGCTGACGTAGATCAGCAGCGGGGCGTAGATCGCACCATTGCCGAAGACCCCGATCAGCAGCCCATGCCCGATATACAGCGCCCAGAGACTGCCGAGGGTGGAAAGCGCCAGGCCGCAGGCCATCATCGCGGTGCCGAAGGCGACGATCCAACGGATGCCGATGCGATCTGCCAGCCAGCCCATGGGGATGCCGCCGAAGCCGGTGCCGACCCAGACCAGCGATCCCGCCAGCGCCAGCACCGATCGTTCGGTCGCCATCGCGTCGGTCATCGGTTTCAGCCCGACCACGATCAGCAAGGGCGACCCGTAGGAGACCGACAGAATGGCCAAAGTCAGCCCCGCCGCGACCCAGGAGGATCGGCTTTCGATGGTTCCGGTCATGCCGGGTGCTCCTTTCCTGCCGCACCCTGTTTCAAGCCGGGCGTCACGGTACTATAACGGGGCATCGAACGAACGAAGCCGTCAAGCTGGAGAGACGCATGACAGACCCCACTAGTCCCCAACCGACCGGACCCTTGCGTGGTCTCCGCGTCTTCGACCTGACGCGCGTGCTGGCCGGACCCACCTGCGCGCAGATGCTGGGCGACCTCGGCGCCGATGTCGTTAAGATCGAGCGTCCGGGCGCCGGCGACGACACCCGCGGCTTTGCGCCGCCGTTCATGCCGGGCACCAAAGAAAGCGCCTATTTCACCGGCGTGAATCGCAACAAGCAGTCGGTGACCCTGGACATCTCGCAGCCCGAAGGCCAGGACATCGCGCTGAAACTGATCGCCGATTGCGATATTTTCGTCGAGAATTTCAAGGTCGGCGCACTGGCCAAGTACGGCCTGGGTTACGAGCAACTGCACGCGAAATTCCCGCGCCTGATCTATTGCTCGATCACCGGTTTCGGGCAGACCGGGCCTTATGCGCCGCGCCCCGGCTATGACAGCCTGATCCAGGGCATGGGCGGCGTGATGTCCCTAACCGGGGAGCCGGAGGGCCTGCCGCAGAAAGTCGGCGTGCCCGTCGCCGATCTGTTTGCCGGGCTGTACGGGTGTATCGGTATCCTCGCAGCGTTGCGCCATCGCGATCTGACCGGACAAGGCCAGCAGATCGATATCGGCATGCTGGATACCAGCGTGGCGTGGCTGGCCAACCAGGGCATGAACTACCTCGCGACCGGTGAAAATCCGCCGCGCCTGGGCAATCAGCACCCCAATATCGTGCCCTATCAGGTGTTCCCGACCGGCGACGGCTACATGGTGCTGTCGGTCGGCAACGATCCGACGTTCAAGCGGTTCTGCGAGGCTTTCGCGCTGACGCATCTGCTGGAAGACCCGCGCTTCGCCACCAATGCCGCTCGGGTGGAAAACCGCCAACTGGTGACCGACACCCTGACCCCGGTCATGCAGCAGCACCCCACCGACTGGTGGATCGAAAAGCTGGAGGCCCAGAAAATCGGCTGCGGCCCGATCAACACGCTGGAGCAGGTGTTCGCCGATCCCCATGTCGTCGCGCGCGGCATGGTGTTGGAAATGCCGACCCCGTCGGGCACGCCGGTGAAGGTGATCGCCAACCCGGTGAAGCTATCGGAAACCCCGGCCGACTACCGCATCGCGCCGCCGTTGCTGGGCGCACACACGGATGCGATCCTCGGGTCGCGTCTGGGCCTGGATGCGGCGGCGCTGGCGGCGCTGCGGGCAAAAGGGGTTATCTGACGATCGCGCGGGGGGCTGTCGTTACGTCCCCCCGCGCCGTTCAACGACGGGGGGGAAGCTGCGGTGCGACATTTCGGGGTGCTGATTCCGTCCACCAATACCACGGTGGAAATCGAATATTCGCGGTTCCTGCCGCCCAGCCTGCAAGCGCATTATGGGCGCTTGGGCAAAGGCGGGAAGGCGCCGTTTTCCCCCAGCCTGGACGCCGATGTGGCCTATCAGTCGAAGATGCTGGGCGATGCCAAGGTGGAGGCGCTGGCCCTCGCGCAGACCTCCGCCAGTTTGTTCGACGACGACTACTGCGCCAAATGCACGGCGGCGATGTCGGCCGGGGCGGGGGTGGCGTCGGTGACTTCTGCCCAGGCGATCGGGCAGGCGGTGCAGTTCCTCGGCGCCAAACGGATCGCTTTGGCCACGCCCTATTCGCCGGACGCGATCGGCCGGGCCAAGCGTTACTACGAAACGAAATACGGGTTGGAAGTCGTGGCGATGGAGGGGTTCGACGCCAACGATTCCTATGCCATCGGCCTGATGGGACCCGAACACGCTTTCGACGCATTCCGCCGCATCGACACCCCGGAGATCGAGGTCCTGGTCGTGCCCGGCGGCAATTTCCCGACGATGCCATCGATCACGGGGTGGGAGCAGGCGTTCGGCAAACCCGTCGTCACCACCAATCAGGCGGTCGTGTGGGCGATGATGCGCCTTATGAACATGTCCGAAACCGTTCCCGGCGGCGGTCGGCTGCTCGGCAATTAGAGCATGATTGTTTTAGATTGCGTATCCTGCCTCGCTGAAATAATTGGCGCACTCTTTGGGTGTGACGTGGTCGAGCAGCTTACCGATGCAGGCTGAGGTCTGTTCCATTGTGCAGGCGTTTTCCTTGCGTAGGAGGGTCTTGAGCTTGGAGAATGCTTGCTCGATCGGGTTGAGGTCGGGACTGTAGGGCGGCAGGAAAATCAATAGGGCGCCGGCCGCTCGGAGCGCGCGCCGGACGGCGGGGGCCTTGTGGCTGCTGAGGTTGTCCATCACCACGACATCGCCGCGCCGCAAGGTCGGCACCAGGAACTGGACCACCC
>JANXMB010000187.1 GCA_025354865.1 Acetobacteraceae bacterium
TTAGCCGAATTCGCCAAAATGGACCGGGAGCGGCGCAAACTATGGCAACCTTTCCCAATCGGACAGTCTTACAATAAGGTCCAAGGGCGACAAGAGGAGACTCCCATCATGGACGGTAGCATAGGCTTCGGCGCGACGACGCTGCATTCGCGTTTCAGCGACTACGATCGTCCGGTGCTGCTCACCGGCATTCAGGCGCTGCTGCGGTTGCTGCTGGAACAGCGGGTGCTCGACCGCGCGGCCGGGCTGAATACCGCCGCGTTGGTGTCGGGCTATCGCGGTTCGCCGCTCGGGATGCTCGACCGTGAGCTTTGGCAGCAAGAAAAGCTGATGACGGCCAACGATATCCGCTTCGAACCCGGCGTGAACGAGGATCTGGCCGCGACTATGCTGATGGGCACGCAGCAGGTGGACGCCTTCCCCGGCAAGCGGGTCGATGGCGTCTATGGCATGTGGTACGGCAAGGGGCCGGGGGTGGATCGGTCCGGCGACGCGTTCCACTGCGCCAACATGGCCGGCACGCACAAATTCGGCGGCGTGCTGGCGTTGGCCGGCGACGACCACGGCGCGCATTCCTCCACCTACCCGCATCAAACCGAATACGTCTTCCAAAACGTCTGCATGCCCGTGCTCAATCCCGGTTCGGTGCAGGATGTGCTCGACCTCGGGCTGGCCGGGTGGGCGATGTCGCGCTTCACCGGCCTGTGGGTCGCCATGAAGACCACCGCCGAAACCATGGAACAGGCGGCGACCGCCATCGTCCACGCCGACCGCAGCTTCGTGACCCCCGACTTCCCGCTGCCGCCGCACGGGCTGAACTACGATCATACCATGCGGTTCCCCGCCGAGCGGGCGGAGTTGGAACGGCGATTGATCGACGAACGGCTGCCGGCGGTGCAGGCTTGGGCGCGGGCCAACCGGCTGGACAGACTGGTGTTCGGCGCGCCCGACGCCCCGATCGGGCTGGTGACCATCGGCAAGACCCACGACGACACCATGCACGCGCTCAAGCGCCTCGGCCTGGAACACCATCCGCAGCTCGCGCTTTACAAGATCGCCATGACCTGGCCGCTGGAAACCGAGAGTTTCCGGGAATTCGCCCAGGGCAAACGGGCGATCCTGGTGATCGAGGAAAAGCGCAATTTCGTCGAATCCCAGATCCGCGACAGCCTCTACAACTGGCCGGAGAACGAACGCCCCGCGATCGCCGGCAAGACGCTGCCGAATGGCGACAAACTGCTCTCGCCGCTGATGGAACTGTCCCCCGAATCGATCGCCGGGGGTCTCGGCACCTTCCTCGGCGGGCTCGGCATCAACAGCCCGGCGCTGTCGCCGCCGCAAGCGGTGCAACGGCCGGACGGCTTGCTGCGCCGCATCCCCGCCTTCTGCGCCGGCTGCCCGCATGCCACGTCCACCAAACTGCCCGATGGCAGCTTCGCCAGCGCTGGCATCGGCTGCCATTTCATGGCGCAGGACGACAGCGACCAGACCCGCACCTTCACCCATATGGGCGGGGAGGGCGTGCCCTTCGTCGGCCTGTCGTCGTTCACCGACATGAAGCACATGTTCGCCAATATCGGCGACGGGACCTATATGCACTCCGGCCTGCTGGCGATCCGGCAGGCGGCGGCGGCGAAAACCCGCATGACCTACAAGCTGCTGTTCAACGATGCCGTTGCGATGACCGGCGGGCAGCCGGCCGAGGGATCGCCGACGGTACCGCGGCTCGCCGCGCAGATCGCCGCCGAGGGCATTTCCCGGATTGCCGTGGTCGCCGACGACGCCGACCGCTTGCCGGGGATCGGCCAACTACCCCCCGGCACCACCCGCCACACGCGGGAGGAACTGGACGCCGTGCAGCGCGAATTGCGCGAGTACGACGGCACCTCGGTGCTGATCTACGATCAAGTCTGCGCCACCGAAAAGCGCCGCCGCCGCAAGCGCGGTTCGATGGCCGAGGCCACCCAACACGTCGTCATCGCCCAAGCCGTCTGCGAGAACTGCGGCGACTGCTCGGTGCAATCCAACTGCATCGCCATCGCCCCGGTGGACACCGACCTCGGCCGCAAACGCCGCATCGACCCCACCAGTTGCAACGTCGATCTGTCCTGCCTGAAAGGCTTCTGCCCCAGCTTCGTCACTTTGCCCGGCGCGCCCGCAGCACCCACCGCCGACCGGTCCTGGCAACAGCGGGAAGCGGCATTAGCCGCCAACCTACCCATGCCCGTACTGCCGGCCTTGGGCGTGTGGCGCGGGCTGTTCGCCGGGATCGGCGGCGGCGGCATCGTGACGTCCGGTGCCATCCTCGCGATGGCCGCGCATCTGGAGAACCGAGCGGTGAAGACCCTCGATTTTACCGGGATGGCGCAGAAGAATGGGGCGGTGGTGGCGCATGTGCAGATTGCGGCGGCGGAATCCGACCTCGATGTCGTGCGCATCCCCCTCGGTACGGCAGATTTGATGCTGGCGGCCGACCTTGCGGTGTCTTGCGGGGCCGGCGTTTTGGAGCGCAATGCCAGCACCGCCGTCGTCATCGGCAACTTGGATCTGGCGGCCTCGGCCGATTTCAAGCGCGATGCGGCGCTGCCGATCGATGCGGCGATCCACAAGCGGACTATCGAGAAAACCACCGATGCCAGCCGATCCGTCTGGCTGCACGGGGTGCAACTGGCGGAGAAATTGTTCGGCAACGCCCAAGCCATGAACACGCTGCTGCTGGGTCTGGCATGGCAGCGCGGGCATATCCCGGTGGGGCAGGACGCGATCCTGCGCGCCATCGAACTGAACGGCGCCGCCGTCGCGGTGAACAAGCGCGCCTTTTTGTGGGGCCGCATCCTGGCGGACCAACCCGAACTCGCCGGCAAGGTGCTGTCCGACACGATCGAGGTCCCGGTCCTGTCGCTGGATGCGCTGATCGCGGATCGGGCGAGGCGCCTGACCGAGTATCAGAACGCCGCCTACGCCGAACGTTATAAAGACGTGATGAAAACGGTGCTCGGCGGCGAAACCGCCGCATTCGGCAAGCCCGACCGGTTTTCCCGCGCGGCGGCGGAGGGGTTGTTCCGATCGATGGCCTACAAGGACGAATACGAGGTCGCGCGTCTGCATTTGCTCGCGTCCTACGGCGACAAGCCGGTGTTCCATATGTCGCCGCCGGT
>JANXMB010000007.1 GCA_025354865.1 Acetobacteraceae bacterium
CCTTCGAAATACAGCACGGCATCGACCATGTGCTCCAGCACGCGCGGCCCGGCCAGGGAGCCGTCCTTGGTCACATGCCCGACCAGCACCAGACTGAAATTGCCGGTTTTCGCCAGTCGGATCAGCTCGAACGAACAGGCGCGCACCTGCGCCACGGTGCCCGGCGCGCTCTCGATCGTGTCGAGCCACATCGTCTGGATGGAGTCGATGACGACCAGCGCCGCGTCCTTGGTTTGCTCCAACGTCGCGACGATATCGCGCACGTTGATTGCGGCGGCGAGTTCGATGTCGGTGTCCGACACCCCCAGGCGGCGGGCGCGCAGGCGTACTTGTTCGATGGACTCTTCGCCCGACACGTACAGGACCCGGCGTCCGCTGCGCGCCAGCTGTGCGGCGGCCTGCAACAGCAGGGTCGATTTGCCGATGCCGGGATCGCCGCCGACCAACACGACCGACGATGGTACCAGCCCGCCGCCCAGCACGCGGTCCAGTTCCTCGATCCCCGTCGGTGCGCGCGGCGGTGGTTCGGCGCTGCCCGCCAGACCGACGAACGACACACGCTTACCGGCGCCGGCTTTCCCGGCGGGGCCGGGGCGGGCTTCGGTTCTTTCCTCCTCGATGGTGTTCCATTCGCCGCAGGTTTCGCATTTGCCCGCCCATTTCATGGTCACGGCGCCGCAGGACTGACAGACGAAGCGGGTGACGGGTTTGGCCAATGGGGGAGGAATCCTACTCGGGTGCGGCAGTCAGCATGGCTTGCCCGCCGCTGAGATCATGGACCGTGGCGGCCAGGATTCGCCAGGACCGACCGGCGCGGGTGGCGAGATATTCGCGAAAATGCAGCGCTTTGGCGGCGGTGTCGTCGCGATCGATCGCCAGACGAAAGGCGACGCCGGCTTGTCGTAGCCCGGCTTCCAACGCGGTTGCGATCGCCGCCGATTCGGCCTTGTCGACGATCCCCGCGCAAAGCCCGTCGTCCGAGGACGCCAGCACCAGCCGAACGCCGGGGACGGATGCATCGAACGCGCGGCCCGGCGCGCCGTGCAGGAAAGCATCGGTGGCCGGTTGCGCCAATACCGGCAGACCGTTCCGCGCCGCCCAGGATCGAAGCGCCGCCGGCTGCCCGACGAAGGGCATGCAGCCTTGCACGAACAATCCGACCAGTTGTTCGGGCGCCCCCGGTTGCGGATCGCCGACCGGCAGGATGGCGGAGGACGACAATACCGGTTCGGCGAACAATGCGGCGATCGTCGCAGCCGCGAGGAACACGGCCCAGGGCGGGCGCACTACCGGCGTAGCTCCATCTGAATCGGGCCGGCACGCCGCCCATGCGTGAACTGATCGACTTCGGCGTTGCCGCTTTCCATCAGCCGCTCCCCCGGGCCGGTCCAGATAATACGGCCTTTATGGATCATCGCCGCGATGTCCCCGATCCGGCGCGCGCTGGCCATGTCGTGGGTGATGGCGATGGCGGTGCTGCCGAGCCCCTTGACGCATTCCACGATCAGGCCATCGATCACCGCGCCCATGATCGGGTCCAATCCCGTCGTCGGTTCGTCGAAAAACAGCATGTCCGGCCGCGCGGCGATCGCTCGCGCCAACGCCACCCGTTTCTGCATGCCGCCCGAAAGCTCGGCCGGCGACAAATCGCCCACGGTATCCGCTAGGCCGACCTGCGCCAGGAACTCCGCCGCTTTGTCCCGGCCGTCTTTGCGGGCGATTTTGCGCTGGGCCAGCAAGCCGAACACCACATTCTCCCAGACCGGCAGACTGTCGAACAGCGCGCCCGCCTGGAACAGCATGCCAATGCGAGCCCGAGCGGCGGCGCGTTCGTGGGCCGGGAGGGTGGCGATATCGCGCCCATCGATTTCGATGCTGCCGCTGTCCGGCTCGATCAGGCCGAGGATGCATTTCAGCAGCACGGATTTGCCCGACCCGGAGCCGCCGATCACGACCAGGGAGGTGCCGGGCATGACATCGAGGTCGATGCCGTCGAGCACGACCTTGGGGCCGAAGGATTTCCGGACGCCGCGCAGACGGATCTTGGGGATGGGGTCGTTCATCGCGAGGGGTTGTGCCACGCCCCGGCGCGCAGCGCCATTCTTTGAAACAGGATGCGCAGCGCCATTCTTTGAGTGCGCGGTGGCAGCGTCACCTGCCCCAGCGCAGCACCGCCGCATCCAGACGCCGAGCAATGGCGATCAGACCGGACCGGGCTTCGGGACGGAGGGGCGGGATCGGGTGGCGCAAGGCGTCGGAGCGGATGACCCCGCCCTCCCGCATCAAGGCCTTTGCCGCCGCCAAGCCGCATTGGCGGTTTTCCCAGTTGATCAGCGGCAGCCAGCGCTCGTACGCGGCGGTCGCGCGGTCGCGGTCGCCAGCGAACCACGCGTCGGTAATTTGGCGAATGCCGTCGGGATAGCCGCCCCCGGTCATCGCTCCGGTCGCCCCGGCCTCCAGATCGGCCAGCAGGGTGATCGCTTCCTCCCCATCCCACGGCCCGACGATGGCATCGCCGCCCAACGCAATGAGGTCGCGCAGTTTGGCGGCGGCCTGCGCGGTTTCGATCTTGAAGTAGGACACATGCGCGATCTCGCGCGCCATGCGGGCCAGCAGCGACGCCGACAATGGCGTGCCGGCCACCGGGGCGTCCTGGATCATGATCGGGATGTCGATCGCGTCGGAGACGATGCGGAAGAAGTCGAAAATCCCAGCCTCCGACGCCCGGATCGTCGCACCGTGATACGGCGGCATGATCATGACCATCGCCGCCCCCGCATCCTGTGCCCGACGGCTGCGGTCGGCGCAGACCCGGCTGCTGAAATGCGTGGTCGTGACGATCGTCGGCACCCGCCCGGCGACGTGGCGCAGCACGACATCCATCAGGATGTCCCGCTCTGCATCCGACAACACGAATTGTTCGGAGAAGTTGGCGAGGATGCACAG
Source organism: Acetobacteraceae bacterium (assembly GCA_025354865.1). GTDB lineage: Bacteria > Pseudomonadota > Alphaproteobacteria > Acetobacterales > Acetobacteraceae > Rhodopila. The sequence goes on from JANXMB010000007.1 coordinate 2,947, forward strand.
CCCCTCCGACCCCGCGTCGATCATGAAATCGACGGCACGGCGCTGACCGTCGAGGTCGAGTCCGCCGTCCTCGTCGAAGACGGTGGGAACGACCGGGTAAACGCCGCGCATGATTGTCATAGGGTGGGGGTCCAAACGTCGGGCACGAAGGCGTAGCCCTCGGACGCTTTGGCCACATGGCCGAAGCAGGGGAAATCCAGATGCATGCCGGCGACGGTCAGTCGGTCCGTCGCGACCATGTCCATGATGCGCCGGCGGGTGGCGATGGCCTGCGCACCGTCGATGTCGAAGCCCATGCCGGCGTCGGGGCGGGCGAACTGAATGCCCGGCATGTGGACGATGTCGCCCCAGATCAGCAACGCGGCGTCGCCCGAGGCGATCATCCAGCCCGAATGCCCCGGCGTGTGGCCCGGCGCCGGCACGATGGAGATACCGGGCACGGCCTCCCCGCCCGTCAGCAGCGTGGTGCGGTCGGCATAGGCGGCGATGGTGGAACGTGCCAAGGCGACGTAGCCCTTCATATCGTCGCTCGCCGCCCCGGCCAGCGTCGCATCGTCGCCCCAGAATATGTGGTCGTCGGCATGCACCGCTAGCACCGCGTTGGGAAACACCGCCTTGCCGGCCGCGTCGACCAATCCGCCGACATGGTCGGGGTGCAGATGGGTGCACAGCACCGTATCCACGTCCTTCGGTTCGATGCCCAGCGCCGCGAGGTTGCCCGCCAACTTGCCCAGGCCGGGTCCGAACACCCCGCCGCAGCCGCTATCCACCAGGATCGTGCGATCCGCCGACTGCACCAGAAAACTATTCACCGCCAACCGAGGCGGGATCGCTCGGAATCGCGCGCGATGCATCTGCTCCGCCGTTCCGGATTCGAGCCCGGCGAGCATGGCGAAGGACCCTTCGAACATGCCGTCGTTCAGCGCGGTCACGATCAGGTCGCCCACCGCTTTATGGTGGATGCCGGGGGCTTGATGGGTCGGGCGAGCGGTCTGTGTCATGCGCGTGCTCCGGTTGGGTAGGCCGGCAATTTGCCCATCGCGCCCAGCGACAGCAACCCCGCAACCCCCTGCGGATCGCGCCGGCCGTCGCAACCGATTTGTATTGCACCGCGCGGGCAGGCTACTGCAAAGCGAACGACGGAGACATCGCCATGCTTCCACTAGACGCTTCCATCCTGCCCGACGGCGTGCGCGCCCGGTTCGTCGATGGTATCAACGGCCTGCGCATGCATGTGCTGGAGGCCGGGTACGAAACTCCCGGCCGCGAATGCGTGCTGTTGTTGCACGGGTTCCCGGAATTGGCCTGGTCCTGGCGCAAAATCATGCCGGCCTTGGCTGCGGCCGGCTACCATGTCGTGGCGCCGGACCAACGCGGCTACGGCCGCACCACGGGATGGAGCGCCGATTACGACGGCGACCTGCGCCCGTTCCATATGCTCAATCTGACGCGCGATGCGCTGGGGTTGGTTTTTGCGTTGGGGTATCGATCGGTGGCAGCGGTGGTCGGGCACGATTTCGGTGCCTCGGTCGCCGCGTGGTGCGCGCTTGTGCGTCCCGACGTATTCAAAAAAATGGCGATCATGAGCGCCCCTTTCGCCGGGCCGCCGACAGTGCCGTTCGGCGGGGCGACGATGGCGGCAGGGCCGGATATCCATGCGGCGATGGCGGGGTTGGACCGGCCCCGCAAGCATTACCAATGGTATTATTCGACCCGCGAAGCCAACGCCGATATGTGGTGCTGCAAACAGGGCGTGCACGATTTTCTGCGGGCGTATTATCACCACAAAAGTGCGGATTGGTCCGACAACAAACCGTTCCGGCTGGCGTCCTGGACTGCCGGCGAACTGGCGAACATGCCGACTTACTACATCATGGATGCCGCCGAGGACATGGCCGAAACCGTGGCCCATGTCATGCCGTCGAAGCCGGCGGCGTGGCTCACCGAGGCGGAAATGGTCGTCTACAGCACTGAATATGCCCGCATCGGCTTCCAGGGCGGCTTGCAGTGGTATCGCTGTCGGACAGAAAAAATCGGCGTTGCGGAGCTGGAATTATTCTCTGGCCGGACCATCGACGTCCCCTCGATGTTCATTGCCGGGCGCAGCGATTGGGGCGTGTATCAAACCCCCGGCGCGTTCGAACGCATGCAAACTGCGGCCTGCACCGCCATGGTCGGCTGCCATCTGTTGGAAGGCGCCGGCCACTGGGTGCAGCAAGAACAACCGGAGCAGGTCAACGCCCTCCTGCTCGGTTTCCTCCGCCAGGACCGCCCGACTTGAGCGACGCGCTGTTTTGGCAGGCGCTGGCGCTGCACCGAAACGGCAAACTGGACGAAGCGGCGGGCTTGTACCGCGACACCGTTGCGGCCGAAGCCACGCATTTCGACGCGTGGCACTTGCTTGGCGTGTTGGAAGCACAACGTAACAATCTGCCAATTGCCGAGACATCGATCCGGCGTGCAATGCAGATCCGACCCGACGATGCCTCGGCGCATGCCAACCTGGGAAAAATTTTGCACGCGGGGGGAAAGCCGGCCGACGCGCTGACCAGCCTCGATACTGCCATCCGGATCGATCCCGATAATATCGAAGCTCGTTTCGAATACGGCAACGTGCTGCGCGCTCTCCATCGCTCGGCCGAGGCACTGGATCGTTACGCCGACGTCCTGCGCTCCGATCCGAACCATGTCGGTGCGCTCAACAATCGCGGCGCGATGCTGTCGGCGATCGGGCAGCCGAGGGAAGCGCTGGTTTGTTTCGAACGGGTTCTCGTAGCCCAACCCAACAGTGCCGAGGCGCATTGGAATGCCGCGCTGGAATATCTGCGGCTGGGCAATTTTTCTGCCGGTTTGCCGCATTACGAATGGCGTTGGCAAACCCCGTGGCTGAAGGCGCATCGGCACGATTTCGGTCTGCCGTTATGGTTGGGGCAGTCCTCGCCCGAGGGCAAGCGCATCCTGGTGTGGGCGGAACAAGGGTTGGGCGATACGCTGCAATTCTGTCGTTTCGTTAAACAATTGGCGGCGCGGGGCGCGACCGTTTTGCTCTCGGTGCAACCGCCGTTGAAGACGTTGCTGTCCCGGCTCGACGGCGTGCACCGCCTGCTCGCCGACGGCGATCCGGTGCCGGAGGCCGATTTCCAATGCCCCCTGCTCAGCCTGCCGCTGGCCTGCGAAACATCGTTGGCAACGATTCCGGCCGAACCCGGCTATCTGCATCCCGATCCCGCGCTGGTCGCCCGATGGGCTGCCATGCTCGGACCGAAAAACCAACCGCGCGTAGGGTTGGTTTGGTCCGGCAACATTGCGCTGCCATACAATCTGCGGCGGGCCGTGCCGGTGGAGCAAATACTGGCGCTGGCGCAAGGCCCTTTCGAGTTTATTTGCCTACACAAGGACCTGACCGCGCACGATCGCACCGCGCTCGCGACCCGGCCCGATATTCGGATTTTCGCCGATGCGCAGGCAGGTTTCCACGATGCCGCCGCGCTGATCGAGAACCTGGATCTGGTCGTTGCCGTCGATACCGCCGTCGCGCATCTCGCTGGCGCGATGGGTAAGCCGGTCTGGGTGTTGTTGCCCTTTGCAACCGATTGGCGCTGGTTCGTGGATCGCGACGATAGTCCCTGGTACCCGACCGCCCGATTGTTCCGCCAGCCGAAACCCGACGCATGGGATCCGGTACTGGCCACGATCGCGGCGGAATTGGCACAAATCGGCCAGTCGGGGGCACCGTCCGAATGGTTACAGCGGGCGGTCGCGCTGCATCGACAGGGCAAACCCGACGCGGCGGCGACGATGTACCGCGC
>JANXMB010000063.1 GCA_025354865.1 Acetobacteraceae bacterium
ACGCGGCAAAGCGCAGCAGCAACGGCTGATCGAGCGCGTAAGCGCGGCGCAGCGCCGCAATCGCCTGCGGATCGGCCTCGATCCCGAGCCGCGCCACGACCGGATCGCCCGGCGCCAGCGCCAGCAGCGCATAGGTCAGCACTGCCAGGCCGAGCAGAACCGGGATCGCCGCCGCTGCCCGCAGCACCACCAAACGCACGCGCCCGCTCGCTGCAATTGCCAGTGCGCAGAGTGAGAACGCGGAATTATTGTGTCAATAGCGGCCTGTCATCCACCACGCAGCGCCGCCGCCCGGCGCACACCGCCTTCGATCAGCAGACGCACCGCATCGGCTGCCGCAGCACCGGCTTGCTGGCCGTCGTAGCCGCAATGGTCGCGCATAAACATCCACGACAGCACGCTGCACACGGTAATGATCGAGGACGCCAGCGCATGCCGTTCCGGCTCTGGCAGGTCCGGCATCAGCGGATGCAAGAACGCTAGCATATGCTCCAGCCGTAGCCGGTTGGTGCGGGCTCGCACCTCGCGGCCCTCATGCGCCAAAATCAGGGCGCGCACGATGCCCTCATCGGCGTCCAGACTGGCGAATAGACGCTCGATGGTGGCGAGCAATTCGTCGAGCGACGCAGGTGCGATCACCCGCTCGCCGGTGCAAGGCGCGATGCATCCAAGCGGCGGCGCCAAACGAATATGCGGGCAAACGAGTAGCGGACATGACCGACAAGACAGCAGGCGATTTGCGCGATGCCACATTGGCGGCGGCGTTCGTCGCAGGCGCCATCGACCCAGACACCCGCGCCGCCGCCCGGACTGTGGCAGGCAATCGCGGCCCAGGTGGCAAAACCTGAGCGCTAGGCGCATAATGCAGTAGGAGGATCACATGCATTATATCATTCACTGCCTGGACAAACCGGGCGCGCTGCCGCTGCGCTTGGCCAGTCACGCCGCGCACCGCGCCTACCTCGCTGCCGCCACCGTCAAGCTCGTCGTCGCTGGGCCGCTGGTGGCCGACGATAACGAGACCATGATCGGCAGTTGTTTTCTGATCGAGGCCGAGAGCAAGCAAGCCGCCATCGACTTCAACGCGGGCGACCCGTTCGCCGCCGCCGGGGTGTGGGAATCGGTGCAAGTGCATCCGTTCCTGAAACGCACGGACAATCGCAGCTAACACGCCTCGCAAAATCGTTCGATGACGGAGAGTTATGTGACAGACAAACGCGCCCTGATCGCCGGGATCACCGGTATTTCCGGCGGCAACCTCGCCGAACGGCTGCTTGCCGATGGCTGGACCGTCTACGGGCTGGCCCGCCGCCCATCGCCGCTGGCCGCCGGGGTGCAACCGGTCGCCGCCGATCTGCTGAACGCCGACGCGACGGCGGCAGCACTGGCCGGGCTCGACCCGACGCATGTGTTCATCACCACTTGGCTGCGCCAAGCCACCGAAACCGAGAATTGCCAAGTCAACGGCGCGATGGTCCGCAATCTGCTGGCCGGGGTGCATGCCGCCCCTAGCCTTCAGCACGTGGCGCTGGTGACGGGGCTGAAGCACTACCTTGGCCCGTTCGAAGCCTACGGCAAGAACAAGCCGGAAACGCCGTTCCGCGAGGAGCAGCCGCGCCTGCCGTATCAGAATTTCTACTACGTGCAGGAAGATATCGTCTTCGAAGCGGCGGCCAAGCGCGGCAACACGTGGTCGGTGCACCGGCCGCACACGCTGATCGGCTGGGCGCTCGGCAACGCAATGAACATGGGCGTCACGCTGGCGTGCTATGCGGCAATCTGCAAGGAAACCGGCCGTCCGTTCGTGTTCCCTGGCTCGCCCGAGCAGTACGAAGCCGTCACCGACGTGACCGACGCGCGCATCCTGGCCAACCAGTTGGCCTGGGCCGCCACTACCCCAGCGGCGGCGAACGAGGCGTTCAATATCGTCAACGGCGACCAGTTCCGCTGGCGGCAATTGTGGAAAGCGATCGCCGCCAACCTCGGCGTCGAACCCGCCGCCTACCCTGGCCAGCCGACCCCGCTGGTCGAGCAAATGGCCGATGCCGCCGAAATCTGGCCGCGCATCGTGGCGAAGCATGGGCTGGCCGACTACAAGATCGACTACCTCGCCTCATGGTGGCACAGCGATGCCGATCTGTGCCGCACGCTGGAAACCTTCACCTCGATGACCAAAAGCCGCCGCCTCGGGTTCCTTGATTACCAGGACACCGAAAAATCGTTCACCGATGTGTTCGACCGGCTGCGGCAGGCCAAGATCATTCCCGGCTGATACAACGGCGCGCGGCGGTCAGCCGCCGCGCGCCGCCAGAAATGCATCGCGGGCGGCGGCGGACGGCAGGCTGTCCATCGCCCCCGCTCCCATCGCGGTGATTGCCCCGGCGGCGCAGGCGCGGCGCGCCAGCCAGGTCAGCCGATCGGGCGATCCGGCGTCGAACCCGGTTGCGGTCAGGTCAGTGAGCAGGCTGGCCATGAACGCATCGCCGCAGCCCACCGTGTCCGCCACCGGCACCGCGAAGCCGGGCACCTGAATATGGTGGTGCTGCGTCGCGAGCAACGCGCCTGCTGCCCCCAGCGTGACGGCCATCAGCCGCAACCCTGGGTGCCAGAGTTTGGCGATGCCGCCTGCGATGTCCGCCTGACCGGACAATTCGGCCAGTTCCTCGCCACTCAGTTTGACGACATCCGCCGCTGCCGCCGCCTCCAGCGCCGCCGCGTGCATCGCGCGCGGGCCGCGCCACAACACTGGCCGCAAATTCACATCCGCCGACACCAGCACCCCGGCGTCACGCGCGATGCTGAGCGCGTAACGCTGAGCGGCGGCCGAGCTTGGCTGACCGAGCAACAAACTGCCGACATGCAGCACGCGGGCGGCGCGCACAACGCCGGTATCGACCTCGGCGGGGGCATAGCGCGAGTCAGCGCACCCAGCGCGGTACAACACGAAATCGCGATCCCCGGATGCGTCCACCGTCACCACCGCCAGCGCGGTATTGCCGAGCGCCGCGCGCACCACGCCGCCGGCCGCCACCCCGTGCTTGACCAGCGTGGCCAGCACCAGCCGCCCGAGCGCCTCGTTTCCGACCTTGCCAAGCATCGCCGCCCGGCCGCCAAGGCGGGCGACGCCCACCGCGACATTACCGGGCGCGCCGCCGGGCTTCACCGCAAAACAGACTTGCCCCGCATCGTCCGCCACTGGCACCAGATCGGCGACCAGTTCGCCAAGTGCTGCCACATGGTAATTGCTCGCCGCCGTCATCGCTCACCTTTGGCCGGTGTTCAGCGCCAGCCTGCCGCCCACGCTAAACTATTGACAAGGCCCCTGCCGATGGATGTGATCCGCAGCAACCAACAACCGGCAGAAGAACCGATGCTGCTTCCTGAGGGCGTCAAGATCGACGGCGACACTGGCGAGGTGACACCCGCCACCGGACGCTATGTAAAGCACCTCTCATCATTGCGCGATCTATACGAAGACACCGCCGCCTTTGATGCTCATCTCGCCGCGCATGGCGACGCAGTCGCTTACGAAGTGGTGGAATACCGCCCAGAGGGCAGCGATATCTGTTTTGGCACGACGATCATGATGCCCGGCAAGATCGGCCGCGAGTATTTCCTGACGCGCGGCCACTTTCATGCCAAGACTGATCGTGGCGAGGTCTACTATACCCAATCTGGCGAAGGTGTGCTGTTGTTGCATTCTCGCACTGGTGAAAGCCGCAGCGTGTCGATGCGTCCTGGCGTCGCCGCCTTTATTCCGCCAGATTGGGCGCATCGCTCGGTGAATACCGGCAGCGAGAAACTGGTGTTCGTGTGGATGTGTACCATCGACGCCGGTCACGACTACGGTGAAGTCGCCACGCGCGGCATGCGGCAGTTGGCTGTCGAACAAAACGGCAGTGCTGCATTGGTGGCCAACCCGAAGTATCCATCATAGGCGCTGGGAGGCCCCGATGTACACCAAACAAGCGTTGCGCAGCCTCGGCGTCACCGGCGGCGAACTCAGCGCCGCCCAGCGCGCGGCGCTCGACCGCGATGGATTTTTCATCGTCGAAGGCCTCTACGCAGCCGCCGAGTGCCGTGAGATGGCCGAGGAGTTCGACCGGCTGCATGCCGCCGAAGGCGACCGCGGCGGTGCTGAGGTGCATGTAGAGCCGGGCGCGCCGCGCGTGTCCAACATCTTCAACAAATCGGCGGCCTATGACCGCTGCCTGGAATGCAAACCACTGCTCGCCGCCGCACACTACATGCTCGGCGAATTCAAGCTGCATGGCGCCAATTTGCGCGACCCGCTCAAAGGCGAAGGCCACCAGGATTTGCACGTCGATGTGCCCAAGCTGTTCGCCGACGACTGGTGGGTAACCAACGCCATCATTTTGTTCGACGACATGACGCTGGACAACGGGCCGACCCGCGTGGTGCCAGGCTCGCACCGCTGGCCGCCGATGAACGTGCCATACGTCAATCGCGGCGATTGGGTGCCAGAGCCGCTGACGCCGGACGAACAGGCCCGCATCCCGTCCGACCTCGCCGCCCCCTATCCGGGCGAAGTGCTAGCCACAGCGCCGGCCGGTTCGGTCATCATTATTAATTCCTCGATGTGGCACGGCGGCACCCGCAACATCAGCGGCGACCGCCGCCGGGTGCTGCACTTGACCTATACGCGGCGCGACCTGCCGCAGCAGTTGGTCCAGCGCGACTATCTGACCGAAGGACTATACGCGCGCATGAGCCCGGCACATCGCTACTTGCTGGACATTGAGCCGCAACCGGAGGGCGCCGCGACACGCAGTGCCGCGCGGCGCGAACTCGCCCGAAGCTGGTGGGCGTAGAACGATACGACGCGGGCTTGTTGTATATCGGCGAGAAAATGGCATAGGCTCGCCAACCCGTTCGCGAATGCGTTGGGCCGGTGAAAACACCAAAGGGAGGAACATAAATGTCGATCAAGACATGGGGCTGGAAGGCAGTATTGGCTGCGGGCGCTATGCTCGCCATGCCCGCGCTGCCAGCCTCGGCTGGACAGTTCGACGGCGTGACCGTGACGGTGATGACGCAAACCGGCGCGATTCAGGAACCGTTGCAGCGCCGCGCCCCCGACTTCGAGAAAGCCACTGGCGCGAAGATCAAAATCATCGCGGTGCCGTTTTCCGACCTGTATCAGAAAGTGCTGACGGATTGGGCCAGCGGCACCAATTCGGTCGACGCCGCAGTGTTCGCGCCGCAATGGATGGTCGATTACGTCTCCGGCGGTTATCTGGAAGACATCGGGCCGCGCGTTGCCAAGGATAAGTCGATTGAGTGGAGCGACATCGCGCCGTTCTTCCGCGATTTCTCGGCGACCTTCGGCGGCAAGACCTATCTGGTCCCGCTCGATGGCGACTTCCACATGCTGTACTACCGGTCGG
>JANXMB010000095.1 GCA_025354865.1 Acetobacteraceae bacterium
ACGGTGGCCTGGCATTTTTTCTCTGGTCGCTACGCGCCGGCCAGTTCGAGGATCTGGAGGGTGCGGCCAACCGCATCCTGTTCGACGACGAGCGGTACTGACAAGCCGCGAAAACCCGGTGTAGCCTGTGCATGGAGGTCCCCCATGCACTTCATGACCATCGCCGAAGCGTCCCGCGCCATCGCCACGCGCAAACTCTCCCCGGTCGAGCTGACCCGCGTCTTTCTGGACCGCATTGCGGCACTGAACCCGCAATTGAACGCCTATCTGCTGGTGACGGCGGATCGGGCGATGGAGCAGGCGAAGGCAGCCGAACAGGAGATCGCGGCGGGGCGGTATCGCGGGCCGATGCACGGGATTCCTTATGCGCTGAAGGACATCTATTGCACCTCGGGCATTCGCACGACCGGGCATTCCCGCACGCGGGCGGATTATGTGCCGGATTTCGATGCCACAACGGTCGCGAAGCTGAACGAAGCCGGGGCCATTCTGCTGGGCAAACTGGCCACCCACGAATTCGCCCATGGTGGCCCGTCCTTCGACCTGCCCTGGCCCGTCGCCCGCAATCCATGGAACCGCGACCACGTCACTGGCGGATCCTCCTCCGGTTCGGGGGCGGCCGGTGCAGCCGGGTTGGCCATGGGGTCGCTGGGATCGGATACCGGCGGGTCGATCCGCAACCCCGCCGCCTTGTGCGGTCTGGTCGGGTTGAAACCGACCTACGGTCTGGTCAGCCGGTTCGGCGTCTACACCAATAGTTTCAGCTACGATCATGCCGGCCCGCTGACCTGGACGGCCGAGGATTGCGCGATCCTGCTGCAGGCCATTGCCGGCCACGACCCGAAAGACCCGGCCAGCGCCGACCGCCCCATTCCGCCCTACCGAGCAGAGTTGGACGGATCGCTGAAGGGGATGCGGATCGGGGCGATCCGGCATTTGTACGAGGACGATGTCCCCACCCCGGCGGTGGTCAAACAGGCCCTGGAGGCGGCGTACGATGTGCTACGCGGCCTCGGCGCGACGATCGAGGACGTGCGCATCCGCCCGGCGCAACAATATCACGATATCAAAATCGTCGGCGCCGAGAGCGAGCTTTACGCGGTGCACGAGCCAGCTCTGCGCACCCGTCTGCACGAATTCGGGGAAGATTTCCTCGGCCGCACCCTCGGCGCGCTGCTGATTTCCTCGGCCGATTACATGCAGGCCAGCCGCCAGCGGCGCAAGGCGATCGCCGATATGCAACCGTTGTATGCAAAATACGACGCCTTCGTGACCGCCGGCCCCGGCCCGGCCGGGCGGCTGGACGCGTGGCGCACGATCGGTTTCTGGCAGAAGGCGTCGCTAACCACGCCGTTCAACGTGCTGGGCGGTCCGGCACTGGCCCAATGCATCGGCTACACCGATGGGGGATTGCCGCTTTCGATGCAGGTCTACGCTCGCCCCTTCGCCGATGCGACTGTGTTGCGCGTCGCCCATGCGTACGAGCAGGCAACGCCCTGGCGCGCCCGCCGCCCCGCGCTGGACCCGAACGCCGCGTTTTCCAGCCTGCAACCGCCGATCCCCGAGCCGGAAAAGGCCAACATCGGGCAAGCGCGGCGCGACGAAATCGCCACCCTTGTCGCCCGCGCCGGCCTAACCCTGAACGACCGGCATTTCGAACAACTTTGCGCGACCGCACCCTATATCGACGAAATGACGGGGCGGTTGGAACGCGATCCGGCATTCTACGACGAACCCAGCAACATTTTCCTCGCATAAAGGCCCGCCGACATGGAAATCGACATTCCCGAAATCGTTGCCGAGGTCGCCGCCCTGCACGACCGATACGAAGCCGCGCTGATGGCCAACGATGCCGATGCGCTGCAGGCGCTGTTCTGGAACAACCCGCGTACGATCCGATACGGTATCGGCGAGAACCTTTATAGTTGGGATGAAATCGGCGCCTTTCGATCGGCGCGTTCCCCGGTCGGCCTTGCGCGGTCGCTGTCGCGCACCCGGATCGCAACCTTCGGGCGGGACTTCGCAACCGTTTCGACCTTGTTCGATCGCGCCTCCCTACCCGGAAAAATCGGCCGACAAATGCAGACCTGGGTCCGCATGCCGGAGGGCTGGCGTATCGTGGCCGCGCATGTCAGCGTGATCGCTGCGGCATGATCGCAACGGGAGAAGCGGAACCATGAAATTTGTCTTGGCCGGCGTAGCGGCCTTGCTGGCCAGCAGTTCTGCTTTTGCTCGTCCGGAATGTTCGGTTGCCGGGTTCAATACGTTACGACTGCCCGGCCTGACCATCGCCTCGGCCGCCCCTGTCGCCGCGACGGTGGACGTGCCCGCCTACTGTGGTGTGCAGGCGAACATCGTCACCCGCGGCGATGGCGCGCCCGACGGGTCGGCTCGGGTGGCATTGCAACTGCCGGATGTCTGGAAACAGCGCTTCTTTTTCATGGGCGTCGGCGGCAATGCCGGCACCCTGACGCCGGCAGTCAATGCGACCGACCGGACGCAGGCCCTGGGCAAAGGCTACGCCACGGCCGTCACCGATACCGGCCACACCGGCAACGGCACCGATGCCGGCTGGGTGCGGCTACCCGACGGACGCCGGGATGAGGCGAAAATCGCCGATTTCTTCTACCGAGCCGCGCATGGCGCGACCGTTGCGGGCAAGGCGCTCGCCGTCGCTTATTATGCCGAACCGGTGCAGCACGCCTATTTCGATGGGTGTTCGACCGGCGGGCGCATGGCGATGATGGAGGCGGAACGCTATCCCACCGACTACGACGGCATCGTCGCCGGCGACCCGAACATGGACTACCGCGCGACGCTGCAACGCTTCGTGGTGCAGAAAGCCGCGCTCGCATCGCCGGCCGCATGGCTCTCGCCCGCCGCCCTGGCAACGATCGATAAGATTGTCACCGAACGCTGCGACGCCATCGACGGGGCCAAGGACGGGCTGGTGCAGGATGCCGCCCGCTGCATGATCGCGGCCGAGGATCTGGTCTGCAAAGCCGGCGCGACGGCCGACTGCCTGACGCCGGAACAGGCAACGGTGTTCCGCGCCTACAGCACACCGCTGCGGGATCGGCAGGGTCGCACCATTTTCCCCGGTTGGGCACCGACCCATCTGAGCGGCCCGCGCGGCATGGAATATTGGACCACCGGCACCACCGCGCCCGACATCGCCCATCCCACCCAACCCTGGGGCGCCGACCCCGCCGCCGCCCCGCGCAGCTACGTGTTTGCCAGGCAGACCCTGACGTCCTGGCTGGGGCTGGGCGCGGAGCAGAAACTGGCCGGGCTGGATGCGGACCCGCGCACGAATACGGTGGGGGAGGCGTTGGTGGCGATGGTCGATCGCACCTTCGCCCAGGCGGAGACTAAAAACGCGGCCAAACTGCTGCCCTTCGTCCAACAGGGCCGCAAAATGATCCTCTACCACGGCACCAGCGACCCTGCCCTCCCCGCTGCTCGTACCGTGCAATTCTACCAGGAGCTTTCGGCGCTGCTGCACGGGCGGGATAAGGCAGCGGCAAATGTGCGACTGTTCCTGGTGCCGGGCATGCAACATTGCAGCGGCGGAGTCGGTCCGGACCAGTTCGACACCCTGAGCGCCATCGAGGCCTGGGTCGAACACGGCAAACCGCCCGAAGCGATCGCCGCCCGCACCAAAGCCGATGCGACGGTCACCCCGCACGAGATACCGCTGTGCCCCTATCCGCGGCAGGCGCGGTTTTCCGGTTTCGGACAGCCGCACGACGGGGCGAATTGGCGGTGTGCGGACCCGGCGGGGAAGGGCTGAGCGCCGGTCACGGGTCGGGCAGCAGCGGCGCGGCATAAATAATGGGGGGGGGAAATCGCACCATGGCCCATACACCGTTCGAGCGCATCTGGGATCGGCATGTCGTCAAGGATTACGGCGACGGGCGATCCCTGGTGTTCATCGATCGCCATTTCCTCCAGGAAGCCACCAGCGGGCGGGCCTTCGATCGGCTGCGGGCGGAGAACCTGCCGGTGCGGCGACCCGACCTGACCGTCGGCACGATCGATCACTCGATCTCCACCCTGCCCGGCCGCACCCTGCACAGCTTCGCCGCCGGGGTCGCCCGCAACGTGGCGATGCATAAGAACTGTGCCGATTTCGGCGTCCGCCTGTTCAGCATCGACAGCCCGCATCATGGCATCGTGCATGTCGCCGGTCCCAATCTGGGCTTTGCCATTCCCGGTTCCACCTATGTCTGCGGCGATAGCCACACCGCCAGTTGCGGCGGGGTCGGCGCCTGGGCCTGGGGCATCGGCACGTCGGAGGTGATGCAGGTCCTCGCCACCCAATCGCTGATCCTGCGCAAGCCGCGCACGATGCGGGCGACGTTCAACGGGCGGCTGTCGAAGGGGGTTTATGCCAAGGACATGATCCTGGCGCTGATCGGCCGCTATGGGATCGAGGCCGGGGTCGGCCACACCGTGCAATACGCCGGCCCGGCGATTTCCGCTCTGTCGGTCGAGGGTCGGATGACCGTCGCCAATATGTCGATCGAATTCGGCGCGCGCGGCGGTCTGGTCGGGGCCGACGACACCACGTTCGAATATCTGCACGGTCGGGAACTCGCCCCAAAAGGTGCGGAGTGGGACCGAGCGGTGGCGGATTGGCGGCGGTTGTACGATCTGGGGGACGCAATGTTCGATCGGGAAATCGAGATCGACTGTTCGACCCTCGGCCCGCAAGTGAGTTGGGGCACCACCCCGCAGGATGTCATCGGGGTGAACGAGACGATCCCCGACCCGTCCTCGATTGCCGATCCCACCCGCAAAGCAATGACGGAGCGAGCAATAGACTATGTCGGCCTGACCCCTGGCACGCCCATTGCCGGCACCCCGATCGATGTGGCCTTCATCGGGTCCTGCACCAACGGACGCCTGTCCGATCTCGAAGCCGCCGCTGCCATCGCCAAGGGGCGCAAGGTCGCCCCGCATGTCAAAGCCCTGGTCGTGCCCGGCGCCGCCCATGTCAAAGCCGCCGCCGAGGCCGCCGGTCTGGACAAAATCTTCATCGAGGCCGGGTTCGAATGGCGCGAGGCCGGCTGTTCGATGTGCGTCGCCGCCGGTGGCGACATCGTGCCGCCGGGCCAGCGATCGATGTCCACGTCGAACCGTAATTTCGAGGGCCGGCAGGGTCCGGGCAGCCGCACCCATCTGGCCAGCCCGGCCATGGTTGCCGCCGCCGCGATCGCCGGCTGCATCGCCGATGTTCGCACGATGATGCACTGAGAAAGGTCCGAACGATGGAAAAATTCACCGTCCTGACCGGCGTTGCGGCGCCGATCGCCATGCCCAACATCAGCACCGATTTGATCGCGCCGTCCCACTTTCCCGGCAAAAAGCCGGAGGAGGCGATCGTCATGTCCTTCAAGGACAAGTTGTTCGCCAATCTGCGCTACTTCCCCGACGGCACGCCGAAGCCGGATTTCGTGCTCGATAGCCCACGCTACCAGGGCGCGCGCATTCTGCTGACCGGGGAGAATTTCGGCTGCGGCAGTTCCCGCGAAACGGCGGTCTGGTCGTTGCAGGAAGCCGGCATTGCCTGCGTCATCGCCCCCAGCTTCGGCGATATTTTCCACGACAACAGTTTCCAGAACGGTTTTCTGCCGCTCCGCGTGCCGGCGGACGACATCGATCGCCTGACCAAGGGGCTGGCGCGCACCAATGCGTCGGAACTGACGGTGGATCTGGAAAAACGGGAACTGCGCGTGTCCGGCATGGCGCCGATCGCATTCGACCTTCCGGACAACCGGCGCATCCCCTTGATGGAGGGGCTGGATCAACTTCGTTTCATGCTGCGCAGCGCCGACGACATCGCGGCGTACGAGAATCGGGCGAGCACGGAACGCCCCTGGTCGTTTGCGGCCGCAGGCGGATAGCCGGCACCCCAGGGCGACCGGTCGTCCCGAACAACCTCAATCGGGGGCCAACTGCATCGGATCGACGCCCGCGCGGGATTGCTCCCGCAGGCGGGCGGGCGATTTACCGCTTGCGGGCTTTCCGAGCGGCGTAGCGCGCGTCGCGGGCGGCTTTGCGTTCGCCTTCCAACGCCAGCAACTGGACCTTGCGGTCGAGTTCTTCCTGCGTCTTTTCCAACGCCTTGCGGGCGGCTTCGGCCTGGCGCTCGGCTTCCTCGACAGCGAGGCGGGCGGCCTCGGCTTCGCGGGCGACCTTACGTTCGGCTTCGCGCACGTCGCGGGCAGCGGCGACCGCCATACGTTCGGCGATTTTAGCCTGCACGGCGGGATCGTCCGGGCCGGGGCGGGCGCGGAACTTCTCGATCAGGGCTTGTTTGGCTTTCGCGGCAGAAGAGGCGCGGTCGTTGAAATCGGCATGTTTGAAGGCCGGCAAGTCGGGAGTCTCCTAAGATGGACGGCCTCCCTTACCCGATCGGCACTGCGAATGCCATGCGAAGTTTTTCGCCCTCGGCACGTTTTTTCCGGCCGACGTTAGTACCTCGTTAACTTTTTCCTGCCCTAATCGCCCGAGAAGCACGATCCCGCTCGAGGCACCAAAATGGTTCCGGCGACGGCGGCTGCCCGGTTTTGGCCAAGGAGAAGGGTCATGTACGTGTCGCATTCGGTCACCATTCCCGCTGTTCGCCCGCTGCGGGGGGCCTGAGCCATGGCGTCCATTGTCTCATCCCTGAATACGACCCAGGTCGCCGCCCTCACCACCACGGTGATCGGCGCCTTGACCACGACCGACGTGCAAACCTTCGCCGCGACGCAGATCGCCGTATTGAATTCGACCCAGGTGGCGGCGCTGACCACCACCGATCTGCCGTTGCTGACCACAACCCAGGCCGGGGCGTTTTCGTCGAACGCATTGTCGGGGTTGACGACCACGCAGTTCGGCACGCTCACATCCACCCAGCTTGGCGCTTTGAGCACCGCCGCCACGGCCGGGCTGACCACGACCGCCATTCAGGCACTCACCACCACCCAAGTCGGCGGGCTTACCGCCACCCAGATGGGGGCCTTGACCGCAACGCAATTCGGCAACCTGACCTCGACCGATGTCGGCACACTGACAACGACGCAGATCGGCGGGCTGAAAACGACCGATCTCGCGGCCCTGACGACAACCCAGGTCGGCGGCCTCACCACCACCCAACTGACCGCTCTCACCGCCTCGCAGCTTGGCGCCATCAACAGTACCGACCTTGGAACCCTGACCACCACGCAGTTGGGCGCGCTGACATCGGCACAGTTGGGCGGGCTGACGACCGGACAGATCGGCGGATTGACCACCACCGAAATCGGGGCATTGACCACGACGCAGTTGGGCGGCCTGACATCGACCCAACTGGGCGCGCTGAGTACCACGCAGGTCGGCGGTCTGACGACCACGGAAATGACGGCGTTGAGCACCGGGCAGATCGGTGGCCTGAAATCCAGCCAGATCGCCGCCCTCACCACCACCCAGATCGGCGGGCTGACCTCCACGCAGATGGGCGCCCTCGCGACGACGCAGGTCTCCGGCCTGACATCCACCGACCTCGGCGCTTTGACCACGACCCAGATCGACGGGCTGACGGCCACCGAGTTGGGGGCGTTGACAGCGGCACAGTTTGGCGGATTCGCCTCGACTGGCATCGCGGAAATGTCCACGACCCAGTTGGCAGGGTTGAAAACCAGCCAGATTGCCGCGTTGACGACGACGCAGCTTGGCGGCCTGTCGTCCACCCAGCTTGGCGCGCTGTCCACCACCAACTTCGCCGCACTGACATCGACCGATATCGGCGCGCTCACGACCACCCAATTCGGCGGGCTCGTTTCCGCCGAGATCGGGGCGCTGACCACCGGGCAGGTCGGTGGCCTGACAACCACGGAAATCGCCGCCCTCACCACCACCCAACTGGCCGGGCTGACCGGCACGGCGTTGGGTGCCCTGTCCACCGCACAGTTCGGAGGGGTGACGACAACCGAGTTGACGGCGCTGACAACGACGCAGCTCGGCGGACTGAAGACGGCCGAAATCGCGGCGTTGACCACGACGCAGTTGGGGGGGCTGACATCGACCCAACTCGGGGCGTTGACCACGTCCCAGGTGGGTGCCCTGACCACCACCGACATTGCCGCGCTGACCACCACGCAAATCGACGGGCTGACCACCACCGGCCTGGGCGCGCTGAGTGCGGCGCAATTCGCCAGCTTCGCCTCGACCGGCATCGCCGAACTCACCACCACCCAGCTCGGAGGCCTGAAAACGGCCGAAATCGCCGCGCTGACCACCACCCAACTGGGCGGCATGACATCGACGCAGTTGGGATCGCTCAACAGCACCAATGTCGCGGCGCTGACATCGACCGATATCGGCGCGCTGACCACGACGCAGTTGGCGGGGGTGGCTTCGACCCAGCTCGCGGCGCTGACCACCGGGCAGATCGGCGGCCTGACAACCACGGAAATCGGCGCCCTCACCACCACCCAGTTGGGCGGTCTGACCGCCACGCAATTGGGCGCCTTGAGCACCGCGCAATTCGCCGGCGTCACCACGACCGAACTCGCTGCCCTCACCACCGCACAGCTCGGCGGCCTGAAAACCGCTGAGATCGCCGCGCTCACCACGACGCAACTGGGCGGCCTGACGTCCACGCAATTGGGTGCCCTGACCACATCGCAGGCCGCGAGCCTCAGCACCACCGACATCGCCGCGCTGACCACGACCCAGATCGACGGGCTGACCGCTGCCGCTTTGGGCGCGATGAGTACCGCGCAGTTCGCCGCGTTCGCCTCCACCGGCATCGCCGAACTGACCAGCACCCAGTTGGCGGGGCTGAAAACGGCCGAGATCGCGGCGCTGACCACGACGCAATTGTCGGGCATGACATCGACCCAACTCGGCAGCCTGAACACCTCGGCGATTGCCGCGCTGACCACCACCGATCTCGGCGCCCTCACCACCACCCAGCTGGCCGGGCTGACATCGATACAACTCGGCGCGCTCGGCACCGCCCAGATGGCCGGCCTGACCACCACCGAGGTCGCTGCACTCACCACCACCCAGTTCGCCGGCCTGACCGCGACAGCCATCGGCGCCATGAGCACCACGCTGTTCGGCGGCGTGACCACGACCGAACTCGCGGCCATGACCAACACCCAGTTGGGCGGCCTGAAAACCACCGAAATTGCGGCACTGACAACGACCCAACTCGGGGGCCTGACCTCGACCGAGTTGGCGGCGTTGACCTCGACGCAGGTGGCAGCGCTAACGACGACGGCGATCGCGGCGTTGACGACCACGCAGATCGGCGGCATCACGGCCACGCAACTCGGCGGCTTGAGCGCCGGGCAGTTCGCCAGTTTCACCTCGACCGGCGTGGCGGAGCTTACCAGCACCCAATTCGCCGGCCTGAAAACCGCCGAGATCGCCGCCCTGACCACGACGCAGCTCGGTGGCATGACATCGACCCAATTGGGTGCGCTGGCCAATGCGGCGATCGCGGCATTCAGCACCGCCGACCTCGCGGCGATGACCACCACGCAGTTCGGCGGGCTGGTTTCGACCCAGTTCGGCGCCCTCGGCAGCGCGCAGATTGCCGGCCTGAGCACCACCGAAATCGCCGCCCTGACCACCACCCAACTGGGCGGCTTCACCGCCACCGGCATCGGCGCGATGACGACGACCGAGATCGGCAATCTCACCACGACCGCCCTGGCGGCACTGACCAACACCCAGCTGGGCGGGATGACGACCTCGCAGATCGGCGCGCTGAACACGACGCAGGCGACGGCGCTGACATCGACCCAACTCGGGGTGCTGAGCACCGGGCAGGTCGCCGGCCTGAACACCACGGAT
>JANXMB010000096.1 GCA_025354865.1 Acetobacteraceae bacterium
ACCAGGCCAAGGACGGGCGGCTGCACATCCTCGGCGAAATGGCCAAGGGCCTCTCCGGCAACCGCCACGAGGTCGCGGCCACCGCGCCGCGCATCACCATCATCAACGTGCCGAAGGAGAAGATCCGCGAAGTGATCGGCACCGGCGGCAAGGTGATCCGCGAAATCGTCGAGCAGACCGGCTGCAAGATCGACATCAACGACGACGGCACGATCAAGATCGCCTCGAATGACAGCGTCAAGGCTCAGGCGGCGATCGACAAGATCCGCGGCATCGTGGCCGAACCGGAAATCGGCGTGATCTACACCGGTAAGGTGGTGAAGACGGCGGAATTCGGGGCGTTCGTGAACTTCCTCGGCGCCAAGGACGGATTGGTCCACATCAGCGAGCTGCAACAAGGCCGGGTCAACAAGACCACCGATGTCGTCAAGGACGGCGACATGGTGAAGGTCAAGGTCATCGGCTTCGACGATCGTGGCAAGGTAAAGTTGTCGATGCGGGTTGTCGATCAGGCGACCGGTACCGATATAACCGAGCAGGTTGGTGCCAAACCGGCGCGTGGCGATAGCGATCGTCCGGAACGTGGCGACCGGCCGGAACGTGGCGAGCGTTTCAACCGTGATCGCGGCGAACGTCGCGAACGGGCGCCGATGGCCCCGGACGCCGAGTAGTCGCGATCGTCTGAAACATCGCGGCGCTGGCGGAGGGTGCAGCACCTGCCGACAGCGCCGCATTGGCGTACCTGCAGCAACGCGAGGCGGCGGCCTGGCAAGGAATTCGGGTCCATGCAATCGATCAACGCGATCAGAATGGGCGGCGGCGATGTCCTCCCCCTTGTTGAGGGCGGCAAAGGCGTCGCCATTTCGAATGGCATCACGGCGGGCCATTGGGCTGCGGCCGGCGGTGTCGGGACGATCAGCGCGGTCAATGCCGACAGTTACGACGACGACGGCAAGCCCATTCCGCAAATCTATCGCAACCGCACCCGGCGGGAACGGCACGAGGAACTGATCGACTACGCCGTAAAAGGCGCGGTTGCGCAGGCGCGGCGCGCCTGGGACATCACTGGCGGCAAGGGGCGGCTCCACGCCAATATTCTGTGGGAAATGGGCGGCGCGGAACGCATCGTCGATGCTCTTTTGACCCAGGCAAAAGGCTTGATCCACGGCATTACCTGCGGCGCTGGCATGCCGTATCGCCTGTCCGATATCGCCACCAAATTCAACGTGCCGTATTATCCGATCATTTCATCCGCCCGTGCTTTCAATGCCCTGTGGCGTCGGTCCTACTCCAAGGCCGCGGCCCTACTGGGCGGCGTTGTGTACGAAGACCCATGGTTGGCCGGTGGGCATAACGGTCTGTCGAACAGCGAAGACCCGAACAAGCCTGAGGACCCCTATCCGCGCGTCAAGGCGCTGCGCGACCAGATGCGCGCCTATGGCCTGGACGAGACGCCGATCATCATGGCAGGTGGCGTCTGGTGGTTGGAAGAATGGGAACACTGGATCGGTAACCCCGAACTCGGCCCGATCGCCTTCCAATTCGGCACCCGCCCGTTGCTGACCCAGGAAAGCCCGATCGGCGATGCCTGGAAAAAGAAGCTGCTGACCTTGAAGGAAGGCGACGTCTTCCTGAATCGTTTCAGCCCCACCGGCTTCTACTCCAGCGCCATCGACAATGGCTTCATCCAGGAATTGCGCGGCCGGTCCGAACGGCAAATCGCCTATTCCAGCGAAGCGATGGGCGAGCATACCGCTGCCTACGGCGTCGGGCCGCGCAAACGAATCGTCTATGTCGCGCCCGGCGATCACGATCGGGCGCTAGCCTGGGAAGCGCAAGGCTTCACCGACACGTTGCGTACCCCAGACAATACGCTGGTGTTCGTCACCTCGGAAAAAGCCCAGGAAATCGTCCAGGATCAGGCCGACTGCATGGGTTGCCTCAGCACCTGCCGATTCTCCAACTGGTCGCAGCACGAGGCCGATTTCAGCACCGGTAAGCGCGCCGATCCGCGCAGCTTCTGCATCCAAAAGACGCTGCAAGCGGCGGCCCATGAAAGCGATCGACCGGAGCCGCTGGAAAGCAATCTGGTGTTCAGCGGCCATAATGCATACCGCTTCGCAAGCGACCCGTTCTATTCCAACGGGTTCGTTCCGACAGTGAAGCAACTGGTCGAACGGATCGCGACGGGGCGCTGACCCTTTTGAAACTCCTGCTGATCAACCCCAACACGACCGAGGCCATGACACGGTCGATGGCGGAAGAAGCACGCCGCTTCGCGTCCCCCTCGACCGAGATCGTTGCCGTAACTGCCGCCTTCGGCCCGCAATACATCGCCAACCGGGTCGAAGCCGCCATCGCCGGCCATGCCGTGCTCGATGCAATCGCGCGTCACGCCGAGGGGTGCGACGCGGCGATCGTATCCGCATTCGGCGATCCCGGACTCGCGGCCGCGCGGGAGTATGCCAATATCCCAGTGGTGGGCATTGCAGAGTCGGCGATGCTCACAGCCTGGATGTTGGGTCGCCGCTATTCGATCGTGTGTCTGACCTCGCGGCTCCGCATTTGGTACCAGGAATGTGCTCGGGAACACGGGCTGGACGGCCGTCTGGCCAGCGTGCGGGCGCTGGACGTTCCCATTCCCGATATCGTGCAGGCCAAGGACCAATTCCGCGCGGCGTTGGTTGCGGAATGCATGCGCGCGATCGATGAAGACGAAGCCGAGGTCATCGTTTTTGGCGGTGGACCGCTGGCAGGGCTGGCCCGTGAATCGGCAGCCGAAATTCCGGTCCCGACCTTGGACGGCGTCAGTTGCGCGGTGCGCATGGCCGAATCGTTGGTCGCGTTGAACCCGCGCATCCCCACGCGCGGCAGCTTCGCGCGTCCAGGCCCCAAGCCGGCGATCGGATTGTCGCCGGAACTGATGCGCTTTTTCGACGGCGGTTGAACCGCCCCCCGGCAGCCGTTACCGGCCGGCTGCCAAAGCGAACGGACAATCGGTTCGATCGGCGGCGCATTTCTGTTGTCCGCACAAGCCCGGCCCGTCTGCCAAAGCCTGCCGGACAAGCCCCGCGAGCGCTGCCACAAAGCCCGGGTCGGAATTTTGGGCAGGGACCCGAAAATAGCCCTGCACGCCCGATTTCTCCGCGAGGTGGCGATATTCGATGTCCAATTCCACCAGGGTTTCGGAATGTTCCGACACGAATGCGATCGGCACCACCAACACCGCCACGCCATCCCGACCGGCGCGTTCGATCTCCTGATCGGTGCTCGGGCCGATCCATTTCACCGGGGTCGCGCGCGACTGATAGCACACCACCCAATCCAGATCGGGTTGCTGCCACGCAGCCAGGACGGCGGCCGAGGTCTGCTCGATCTGCGCCTGATACGGATCGCCGGCCTGCACGATTTTCTCCGGCAATCCGTGCGCTGAAAACAGCACACGCAGCGGAATATTCGGATCCAGGGAGGAACGAGCAGCATCGTAGGCGGTTCGCACGATCGATGCGGTGGCGGCGATGTAGGCGGGATCGGTTGCGTAACAGCATAACGCCGTGGTGCGCACCATCGACCCGACCTTGGCGGCCGCCGTCCGCCAGGCGGTCAGCGAACTACCTGTCGTGGTCGATGAATATTGCGGATACAGCGGCAACAAAACGATCTCGTCCGGCTCCCAGGTTTTGACCGCGCGGGCGGTCTCCAGGCTGAACGGATGCCAATAGCGCATGGCGATGAAACATTTTGCGTCGATATCGTCGAACTGGCTCTCCAGCGCGGTCGCCTGCTGCTGCGTCAGTTCCAGCAGCGGCGAACGCCCGCCCAGCAGCGCGTAATTCTCGGTCGCCGGTTTCAGTCGTGCCCGCGCGATTATGCGTGCCAGGAAAAACCGGACGAAGAACGGCACGCGCAGAATGGCGGGATCGCTGAACAGATTGAGCAAGAAGGGTCGTATCGCCGCCGGACTGTCGGGCCCGCCGAGATTGAACAACACAATCGCGATTTTACGCCGCACGCACTTGCTCCACCAACGCCGCCACATGCTCGGGTGGCGTTTGCGGTACGATGCCGTGCCCGAGATTGAAGATAAATGGGCGGCCCTGCATCGCTTGCAAGATACGGCTGGTTTCCGTTGCCAGGGCCGCGCCGCCCGCGACCAGAGCCATCGGGTCCAAATTGCCCTGCAAGGCGACATCGGCCGGCACGACCGCCGCCGCGCGGGACAAATCCATCGACGTATCCATGCCGATCGCCCGCGCGCCGACCGATGCGTATTCCCCGATCATCAGCCCCGCCAGCCGAGGAAAACCGATGACCGGCACGCCGGGATGCCGGCGGTTCAGCTCCGACACGATGCGTGCGGCGGGCGCGATCGCATGGGTGCGGAACAACGACGGCGACAGAACGCCGGCCCATGAGTCGAACAACATCAGCACCTCGGCCCCGGCATCGACCTGCGCCGACAGATAGCCGATCGTTGCTTCCGTCAGCATATCCATCAGGCCGCCGAACAGGCCGGGATCGGCATACGCCAAGGCCCGTGTCGCGGCGAAATCGCGGGAGCCGCCGCCTTCGACCATGTAGCAGGCGACGGTGAATGGCGCGCCTGCGAAACCGATAAGGGCGGTGCGATCGAAACCCTCCTGCGCCAGACCCGTGCGCACCCGTCGCACGGTTTCCATCACCGGGGCGACTTTGTCGGATACCCGAGCGGGATCGAGCGCGGCGAGCCCGGCGGCGTCGCGCAATTTGGGGAGGACCGGTCCTTCGCCTTCCTTGAATTCTAAGCCGTGGCCGAGCGCCCATGGCAGGATCAGGATGTCGCTGAACAGGATCGCCGCGTCGAAGCCGAAGCGGCGGATTGGCTGCAAGGTGACCTCGGCCGCGAGATCGGGGGATGTGCACAGGGCGATAAAATCGGGCACCCCGGCGCGAACGGCGCGGTATTCGGGCAGATACCGACCGGCCTGACGCATCAGCCACATCGGCGGCGGCCAGACGGCTTCTCCGGCCAGGGCGCGCAGCAGGGGTTTCGTCGGTTCGGGCATGCGAAATCTCCAGCACGGGGCCTGTTTAAGGGCCTCGGTGTCGGGGCTGTATTAACCGTTTAGCGCAGCGCGACCAGGGCTGGCGATCGCGTCATACCGCGCCGGGGTAAACTCGATCGCCGTAGACGGCGCGGATATCGGCCAGCAATTTGCCGGTCGGCGGTGCATACATCGTCCGCTTGCTGGTGAAACCGCCGGTAAGCTGGCGGATTTGCACCGCCATCTCCGCTGTTTTCAGCAGTGCGATCAGGCCGTTGACGATAGGCACGCCATCGACCGCGTGCACCCCGGCATGCGCCAGGGCGGTCATGACGATGCCGCCGGCCGGAAACACGGTTTCCGCGCCCTTGGCGATGCCAACCCGAGCAGCCTCGGCAAAGCGCTGGACGATGTCGGCACAGATGGCGGGGTCTTCGAACGCGCCATCGACCGCGCGGCCGCCTTCGACCGCCATCCGGTCGATCGACACCATGCGGGAGGACAGGCCGGTGCGCGCGACGTTTTCGGTCACCCGGCGCACGAATTTGGGATTGACGTTCACCACCGAGAAATTCGGCGCCATCAGGCACGCCAGATGCACCGACGATTCCAGCAGGCCCAGGACGGGAATGTTCAGGACTTCTCGCAGTTCGTGCAGACCGGGTTCGAACACGTTGCCGATCAGGAAGGCATCGTAGCCTTCCTTCTCGGCGCGCAGTCCGTTGTCCAGAATTTCCCCGGTGTCGAGGTGTTCGAGGTAGCGGTACTGGTCGGCCAAAGCACGCCCGGGGGACAGGCCGAAGACGCCGATTTCGGTGCCGGGTGCGGCCGCGTCGTTCAATACCTTGGCCAGCGCCCGGGCGTAGGGGCCGGATTCGGATCGGCGGGCGACCCCCATGCTCTGGTAAAAAAGCTTCACGGCAACACCCATTCTGATCTGGCGCGGGGGCCTATACAGTCGGATGGGTCGGTGTCCTGTCAAGAAAGGGGCGGCCCCAGGGAGCGCCCCAGGGAGCGCCCCAGGGAGCGCCAACAGGGAGCCATTATGCAGCATCCTGGCAGCGCGGGGGCGGGCGGAGGACGGGCGCGAAGCGGCCTTGCAGGGATTGCACGATCCGCTCCATCGGACCGGACCAATCGTTCGGGCGGTCCTGCCGGAATATGGTTGCGAGCGGATACCACGGTGTATCGGTCCGTCCCGGCAGCCAGCGCCAGCAATGGTCGTACCGATCCAGCATGAAAACCGGCTTTCCCATCGCGCCGGCAAGATGCACGATCGCCGTATCGACGCTGACGACCAGGTCCAATCCGGCCACGATGGCGGCGGTATCCGCGAAATCCTGCACCCCCGGCATGGGGTTTTCCAGCGTCAAACCCGGCGGTGGCTGCGCGGCCGCCGGCCCCGTTTGCAGGCTGACGAAGTGGGCGCCCTGGACCTCGGCCAGACGCGCGAATATCGCCGGTCCGGCGCTGCGGCGGGCGTCGAGGCCGTTGAAACCCGGCAACCATGGACGCGCCTGCCCGGCCCAGACGAGGCCGATGCGCCGCTGCTCCTGCGGTGGCGCCGCAACCCGCAGATAGTCCCCTCGCGGGACGGTTTGGGGCGTGGTGCCGAAGGCGCGGGGCAGGCTGACCATCGGACAATGCCAGTCGAATGCCGGTAGCGGGGCGTCCTCCGGCAGGACGGCGGCGATGCCCGGCACATGTTGCACAAGGCGCAGCAACGGCGCCGGCATCTGCGCGACCACCCGTGCCCCGCGTTCGGCCAGCAGCGGCACGTAGCGCAGGAACTGGATCGTGTCGCCGAACCCTTCCTCGTGCGTCAGCAGGACCGTTCGGCCACGAAGGTCGGCGTCGCGCGGCAACAGGCGGCTTTCCGGCAACCCGCGATACGCGGGCAGGCGCAGGCGCCAATCCCCTTCGGCCCAGGCTTCTGCCCAGCGCCCGGCATGCAGCAGGGCCACCATGCGGTTCAGGCGAATGGTGGCATCGTCGGGACTGCGGAGGACGGCTTCCTCGTAGGCGGACAGGGCCTCGGCGAAACGGCCCTCGATCTTCAACACCATGCCGAGATTGGCCCATGCCATCGACGGGATGGGATCGAGCATCGTCGCTCGCTCGAAATGCGGAATCGCCTCCCGGAACCGGCCTTGTTCGGTCAACGCCAGTCCCATCAGGTGTTGGCCGGACGCGCTGCCCTGTTCCGAGCGCAGGATTGCCTCGGCCTCGATCGGGGCGTCGCGCTCCAATAGCCATGCGGCAAAATCGCGCCGCAGTCGGCCGTTGTCCGGGGCTGCTCGCAAACAGGCTTGGAACAGCGGGGCCACGGGGCCGTCCGGGTAGAGGCGGGCGAAATCGGTACAGGGATGGGCGTGGCCTGGGCGTTTGCGGGCGACTTCGACCAGCAGGGCGGATGCGCCGACGATGTCGTGGGTGCCGGCCAATGCGAGGCCCAGCAACAACATACCATCGTCGTCGTCGGCCGGCAGGGTGCGGGCCATCGCAGCCGCGACCTGCCAAAGCCCCGCCTCCAGCGCTTCGAGCACCGCGCCCAACACGCGCCGCCGTTGTGCCATGTCCATCCGAAACTCCCATCGTCGATGGCAGCATGGCAGGGAAAGGTTAACGAAGGGTTAACAGGCCGCTGAAAAAGTCCGGCGGACCGGCAACGATTGGTCAAAAAGAATCGCAGACGCCGCTTGGGCGACCGAATGTTTCGTGAGGTCAGTGCGCTGCGACTCAATCTTTCGTGGTAGGGTGTCGAGAAAAGTTTTTCAGCAGCCTGTTAAAGCACAACGACCGAGATCGGCATCGCTATTGCCCCTCGCGCCGCCATGCCAGCACCATCGGGATCAGCAGCAACGGCAGCGCCAGCCATGGTGGCAGCAGGGGGGCTGCGGCGATTCCGGTCACGATGTGGTCGTGCCGGCGTTGCAGCCCGACCCAGGATCCGCCGGACGCTGCCCGATCCGGCTCCGTCCGGCGCAGGTCGGGGATGTCGGGCGCAGCGGCGGTGCCGAGCCAATGGACACCGCCGCCGGAGTTCTGCGCCAGCCTGCCGACCAGGGTCGCGGTGGCGCGGAGATCGGCGATTTCCTGCGGATTGGCCGCTCCTGCGGCGGCGTAAGCGGTGCGCGTGCCGTCGTCGATGCGCCAAACGCCGGGCATCGCGGCAAGCATGGTGGCGGACGCTCGGCCGGGCGCGATCTCCGCCAGCGGCAGAGACGCGGTCTTGCCGTCCGGGGCGGTCACGGTAACCGCACCCGGCGGTTCGGCCTCGATAAAGCGGCGTTCGATCGTGAGCCGGTTGCCTTGCCCGGCATCGGAGGCAATCCGAGCGGTGAGGGCGTTTTCTTCGAGGGAGGGTTCCTGCATGGCCCAATGGGCGATGCGGCGCAGCAATTCCGCTTGCGGGCCGCCGCCTTCGTGCCCCCGCGACCAGAGCCAGATCTGGTCCGACAGCAGCAACGCGGTGCGCCCCTTTTCCGCTCGGCCGAGGACCAGGACCGACTGACCGTCCGGAGTTTGCATCAGCGCATCGCCGCGCACCTCGCTGGCCTGAATGCGGCGGTACCAATCGCCCCAAACGGGGGCTTGCGTCGGATCGCCGGGCGGATTGCTGCCGATCAATCCCTCGGTCACCGGATGGCGCTGGCCGCGATCGCTGATCCGGGGGCGAAATTTCTCCTCGATGGTGCCTTTGGTGCGCAACGGGGTCGCCGGCAGCACCGATGCCAATGGCGTGAGCGCGAGGCTGGTCGGTCCGGTGAATTCCGGCCCCACGCTCAACAGCAGCGCTCCGCCTTCCCGCACTCGGCGGGCGATGTTCGCCAGATAGGGCAGCGGCAGCAAGCCTCGGTTTTGGAAGCGGTCGAGGACGATTAGATCGAACTCGCCGATCTTGTCTTGAAACAGCTCCCGCACCGGAAACGCGATCAACGCCAACTCATTCAACGGCGTCAGGTCGTCCCGCTCGGGGGGGCGCAAAATGGTGAAATGCACCAGATCGACCGAGGGATCGGCTTTCAGCAGGCGGCGCCAGGTACGCTCCCCGGGATGGGGCTCGCCGGAGATCAACAGCACCCGCAGCCGGTCGCGCACCCCGTTGATTTCGATCACCGCCCGGTTGTTCAAGGGGGAGATTTCGCCGGGCAAGGGGCTGGCCGACAGTTCCACGATGCTGGGGCCGGCGCGCAAAATCGGCAGCGTCAGTATCTGCTCCCGCCCGATGGGAACCGTTTGGACGACGGGTCGTTCGCCGTCGCGGCGGATGGTCAGGGTCGCGGTGCCATGTCCGGCGGTGCCGAGGTCTTCGATGGCGACCTTCACCGTCACCGGCTTACCGACGATGCCGTAGCTCGGCGCCTCGATCACCCGCAAGCGCCGGTCGGTTTCCTCGGCCTGCGCGGGGATGAGCACGTTCAGCGGCGCGCCGCCGGGCACGACGCCCGGAATATCGTGGATTTGTCCATCCGTGATGGCAATCGTGCCGGCAAAGCGGGAGCGTGGGATGTCCGCCAAAGCCCCTTCGATCGCGGCGAAAAGCTGGGTGCCGCTATTGCCGCCCTCAGGCACCGTGAGCACCCGGAGTTCCAGGTCCTTCAGGTGGGAGGCCTGCGCGACCAGCGCCGCTCGGGCGGCCTCGGTCAGCGATGTTCGGTCCCCCACGGACATCGACGCAGTTTGGTCTACAACGAGCAGCCCGATATCCGGCAACGGCTCCCGCGTTTCCTGAATAGCACGGGGGCCAGCGAGCCACAGCAGCAACACCGCGAAGGCGACCGCCCGCAGGACCGTCCCGCGCGCGCGCCGCCATGCCGCGAAGCCGATCGTCGCCAGCCCGAGGGCGCCGAGCGCGGCCAATGCCCAAAGCGGTATGGCGGGATCGAAGCGCAGCGCGGCGAAAGCCTGTTCCAATTGCATGGTTTATTGCCCCAGCCGCTGCAAAATGGCGGGGATATGCACCTGATCGCCTTTGTAATTGCCGGTCAGCGCATACATCACCAGATTGAGGCCGAAACGGTAGGCCATCGTTCGTTGGCGCTGCCCGCCGGGGATAACGGCGTAGGGGTTGCGGCCGGCCGCATCCACTGCCCAGGCCGCCGCCCAGTCGTTGCCGCCGATAATCACCGGGCTGACGCTGTCGTTGGCGCGGTCCTGATCCCGCTGCGCCCAAACGGCCTCCCCGACGAAGCGGCCGGGAAAATCCGTCAACAGGTAGAAGGATCGCGACAGCACATGCTCGGCCGTCAGCGGCGCCAGCACCGGAATGTTCAGCCCCTGCGTGATGCGGCGCAACGCGTTCTCGGTCCCCGGTGCGAAGCCGGCCCCGGAACCCGATCCGCGGGTATCGATCAGCACGATGCCGCCGCGGCTCATGTAATCGTTCAGCGCGGCGATTTGCGCGGGATCGAGCTTCGGCGCGTCCACGACGATCGGCCAATAAAGCAGCGGATAGAAACTCAGATCGGTGGTGCCGGGCTCGACCGCGTCGGGCTGCACCAGGGTGGCGGATGTGTGGCGATTGACGAAGTCGGACAGGCCGCTCAACCCCGAGCGGGCGATGCCGTCGATTTCTTCGTTGCCGGTGGCAATGTATCCCAGGCGGGTCGCCAGCGCCGGGTTGGCCACGATGTCGAGCGCCCGGGCCGGGGGCGCCAGCAGGATCGGCAGCAGCAACGCCAGTGCCGCTGCGGACAAGCGGGCACGCCACAGGCCGCGCAGCATCAGGGATACGATCGTATCGATCGCCAGGAGCACAAAGGCGGCGACGATCAGCGCGGGGGCCAGCGATTTCTCGGGCGGTGTGTCGGTCAGCGGTTCCTGGCGCGATCCTGGGATCGGGGGTGTGGGCGCCAATTCGCCGGGCGCCGACCCCAGATTCAGCGCCTGTCGGTTGCTTTCCGGCCCATACAGCCCGGGCGGGTGCTGGGCGGAGACCGGGGTAACGGCAAAAGCATTGGCCGCCAGACCGATTGCCGATAGCGGCGGCGGCGTGCGGGCGCCGAACCCGTCCAGCGTTTCGACGGGGGCGAGCACGGTTGCCTCGGCCCCGGTGGTTACCCCGGCCGACATCGCCGTTAGCCGCCGCAGCATGTCCACGAACAGCCCGGACAGCGGCAAATTGGACCAATCGGCGTTGGCCGTCGTGTGGAACAGAACCACCCGCCCGGCGCCAAGGGGGGCCTGCGTCACCAGCGGTGTCCCGTCGGTGAGGGTTGCCCATGTATGCTCCGGCAAGCCCGCATCGGGTTCGGCCAGAACCTGCCGTTCGATGGCGATCTCGCTGGGAACGATCAGCCCGGCGAAGGGGGCGTTGGGGGCGAAGGGCGCCAATCCGGTCGGCTTGCTCCAGGACAGGGCGCCGCCCAATTGCCGGTCGCCGCCGAGCAGACGTACCGGCAGCAGCTTGTCCGGCGCCTCGGCAGCGGCCATCCGAGGACCGGCGAAACGGATGAGCAGCCCGCCTTTGGCGACCCATTCGGCGATGGCGGTGCGTTCTGCGCCGTCGGGCAATGGCCGATCCGCCAGGATCAGCACCGCCAACTGCCGTTCCAACAAGGTTTTCGCGTCGCCGGTTCGCACCTCGCCATAGGGCCCGAGCGCACGGTTGAGGTAGAATAGCGTGCCAGCGAAGGGGGCGTCGGCGGCGATCGGATCGCCGGACAACAGCCCGACCGGCCGTCGGCGCCATCGTTCGTCCAGCAAGACCATCGACCCGACCGAGGGCGGGGCGTCCAGCACCAGTTTGGTCAGAATGTTCCGCAGCTCCGTCGGCAATACGATCCCCGCCGTCCCAGCCGCCTCCCCCGCCGCAATCCCGATCGTTGCTCGGCTCAATATCCGCCCATCGCCGCTTTGGGCGAGGACGCCGACCTGCGTGGCGACGGGCTGCGGCGTTTGGGACAAGCGAACGACCAGCCGATCGGCTTCGGCCAGGGGGGTGCGCAAGACGCGGATGGGTGTGGGGTCGCAGCAGATTTGGGTGACGGCGCCGGTCGCAGCCAAGGCTTCGGCGAAGGCGGGAAATCCGTCGCCCGCCAGACCGTCCCCGATATAGATCGTCGTCGTGCCGGGGTGCGACCAGCCGCGCAGCGCGGCGGTGGCGACCGGTCGGCTTTCCGGCCAGGCTTCGGGGCGCAGCGCTGCCAGCCGGGCGCGTAGGTCGGGAACCGGCATCGGCGCGACGATGGCGGGGCTGTTGCCGGCCCGGTTCACCGCAGTCGCCAGCAGGGCGACCTTGCGCCCGGCGCGTTCCGCCCGATCGAGCACATCGTTGGCTGCCGCCAGGCGCCTCGACCAACCGGGCGCCGAGGCCCAACCATTGTCGATGGTCAGCAACACCGGCCCGTCGCCGGGCAGCGCGCTGCCGGCATCCAGCACCGGATGGGCCAAGGCCAGGATCGCCAAAGCCGCTGCCGACAGGCGCAGCGCCAGCAGCCACCAGGGGGTGCGGGCCGGTGTTTCCTCGGTCGCGCGCAGGTTCAGTAGAAAGCGCAAGGCCGGGAAGGTTTCCGTGCGCGGGGTCGGGGGGGTGACCCGCAGCAGCCACCACAGCAGCGGCAGGCCGGCCAAGGCGGCCAGTGCCCAGGGAAACACCAGGATCATCGCGGCCCTTTCATCGCGTGGGGGCCAAAGCGGCGTAAAGCGCCAGCAGCGCGGTTTCCGGCGGTCGATCCGTTAGGTGGACGCCGAATCCGAAGCCCGCCGCCGCGCAAATGGCAGCCAACCCGGCCCGATGCGCTTCCAGGGCATGCCGGTAGTCGTCGCGAATGGACTCGACACGCGGGACGATCGCTTCGCCATCGTTTTCCAGGCCGCGAAAGCGGGTGCGCCCGCGATAGGGCAGCGCGGTTTCCGCCGGATCGAGGATTTGCAGCACATACCCGCGTGCCGGTGTCGCCGCGAGGCGTGCCATCGTGGCTTCGATGTCCGGCAACGGCGACAGAAAATCGCCGATCAGCACGACGGTGGCGTGGCGGGGCAGCGGCGTATCGGGTGGCAATCCGGCGTTGTCGCGATCGGTTTCCAGCGCCAGCGCGAGCCGTTCCAGCCCCAGACGTCCGACCACCGGACGAGCGCCGGGATGGATCGGCATCACCCGCTCCCCGCCGCGCAGCAGCAGTGCCGCCAGGGCCAGGGCGAGCAGGCCGGCGCGTTCCTGTTTTTCCACCGTCCCGTCGCCGCGCCAATGCATCGACGGGGAGGAATCCCGCCAGAGGCACACGGTCTGTGCGGCTTCCCACTCGGTTTCTCGGACGAACCATCCGGCTGATGCCGGTTGACCGGATTTGGCCGATTGGCGCCAGTCCACCCGGTTCAACGCATCGCCGGCGACATAGTGTCGGAACTGCCAGAAACTGTCGCCCTGGCCGACCCGGCGGCGGCCGTGCAGGCCTTGCGCGACCGTCGCGGCGACGCGCTCCGCCGCCACCAGCAGTGGCGGCAGACGGGAGGCGAAAGCCTCCGCCTGTCGGGCGGTTATCGCGGGGCGATCGGCCGCCACGGTTCCGCCAGCCGATCGATCAGGTCGTTCAGGACAATGCCCTCCGCCCGAGCGGCGAAATTCAGGGCCATGCGATGCCGTAGGACCGGATGGGCGAGACGATAGACATCTTCCGTGCTGGGGCAGATTCGACCTTGCAGCAACGCCCGTGCTCGGACAGCCAGCATCAAAGCCTGCGCGGCCCGTGGCCCCGGCCCCCAGGCGACGAAGCGGCCGATGAGTTTATTGGGATTGTCCGGCGTTTCCGGCCGACCGCCGCGCACCAGAGCCAGGATCGCATCGACCACATCCGGCGGCACCGGCACCTGCCGCACCAAGGCCCGATCGTTCATGAGGCGCTCCGCGCTGTATCCCGGTTCGGGTTCCGCCTGGACATCGTGCGCGCCCGTTGTCGCGTGCAGCATCGCCCGCTCCTGCTTTTCGTCGGGGTAGCCGACGTCGATTTGCAGCAGAAACCGATCGAGTTGCGCCTCCGGCAGCGGGTAGGTACCTTCCTGTTCAATCGGGTTCTGGGTCGCGAGGACATGGAACGGGGCGTCGAGCTTGTGTTCCACCCCGCCGATCGAGACGCGGCCTTCCTGCATCGCCTGCAACAGGGCCGATTGGGTGCGCGGGCTGGCGCGATTGATTTCGTCGGCCATCAGCAATTGGCAGAACACCGGCCCGCGCAAGAAGCGGAAGCTGCGGCGCCCGTCGGTTTCGTCCAAAACCTCGCTGCCGACGATATCGGCCGGCATCAAATCGGGCGTAAATTGGACGCGTTTGGTGCCAAGCCCGAGCACGGTGCCGATCGTTTCGACAAGGCGGCTTTTTCCGAGACCGGGGACGCCGACCAGCAGCGCATGACCGCCTGACAGAAGCGCGATCAGCGTTTGGTCGATAACATCGTCCTGGCCGAATATCGTTCGCCCGATGGCCGCGCGGACCTTGCGGATGCGGGTGCTCAGGTCCTCGACCTGGGACACGATATCGGCCTGCATGCGGGTTCCTTTCGATTTTATCGGCGCCGGCCGCATAATGGCACTTTGCGCCGCCGGCCGATGCTACCTATATCCGAACATGGAGAGGAAGTTATCCTCGCCGTGGGAGACGGAGACGTGAACGACGCTGTGCCCGTTAATGCGGCTTTGAATACGATCGTTGCCACGGATGCAAGGCTGCCCAGTCTGGCAACGCCGGGTGCGAGCGCATCGCCTCGTCCGGTCGGCCGGGTTCCGGTGGAATGCGGCGACCTGCCGTTCACCATTCGCCGCGACGGGCGCTGGCTGTATCGTGGGTCGTCGATCGATCGCAAGGAAATGGTCTGCCTGTTCGCCAGCGTGCTGCGGCGCGAAGCAGACGGCAGTTTTTGGCTGCGCACCCCGGCAGAACGCGGCCGTATCGTGGTGGAGGACGCGCCGTTCGTGGCGGTGGAGTTGGATTGGACCGGCGATGGCGCATCGCAGGTGCTGTCCTTTCGGACCAATGTCGATCAGGTTGTCGCCGCAGGGCCGGACCATCCGATCCGCATCGCCTTTGCGCCCGACGGCGACGAACCGACACCCTATCTCGTTGTGCGCCCCGGCGACGGGCACCATCCGATCGAGGCTCGGATCAATCGAGCAACCTATTACGAGCTGGTGGCGATCGCAGTGGCGGAGACGGTGGACGGCCGCGACCTTCTGGGTGTCTGGAGCCAGGGGGTCTTCTTCCCGCTCGGCGACCTCCCGCTTGACGACGAAGATGGGGATATCGGCGCGTGAGTCCGGATGCGCTGCGGGCACGCCTGATGCAAATCGCGGCCCAACCGCTGATGCCGCCGGTGGTCTATGGCGAAGAAATCATGGGTGCATTGGAAAACCCGCCGGTTCCCGCCGCCGTTTTGGTGCCGGTGATCCTCGGGCCTCGGCCCAGTATTCTGCTGACCAAACGCACAGCCCACCTGAAGAAGCACGCGGGGCAGGTCAGTTTCCCCGGCGGACGTATCGATAAGGAGGATGCCGACCCGGAAGCCGCCGCCTTGCGGGAGGCCGAGGAGGAAGTGGCCCTAAACCCCGCGCATGTCGAAGTGATCGGCCGCATGTCGGACTACGTGACCGGCACGGGCTATCGCATCACGCCCATTCTGGGGCTGTTGCCACCCGGGCTGGAATATCGCCCGTCCCCGCACGAGGTGGAGTTCGTCTTCGAACTGCCGATTTCGGTCGTGCTGGACCCGGACGCCCCGCGCCGGGAGTCCCGCGACGTGGCCGGGCGTTCGCGCGAGTTCTGGGTGTGGCCGCACGCCGAGCACTTCATCTGGGGCGCGACGGCGGCGATATTGGTGCATTTGGCGGGAAAGTTGCGCGGATGAGGCGGTCGGGACGACGGCGCGGATGATCCGCGTCCTCTCTATCCTCTTGTTTCTGGCGCCGCTGGCAACAATCGTTGCCTGGCGGATATGGGCGCCGGGGAAGGTGCCCGGCGTTGTCTCCATCGTCGCCATCGGTGCGGTTATCGCCCTGCTGGTTGGTGGGCTGGTGTGGCTTCGGGTGCAGGAAACCGAACCGCCGGACGCCGTCTACATCCCCAGCCGGATCGAAAACGGCATCGTCGTCCCCGACCGTCGGACCCCTTGATCCCCGATCCCCCCGCATTCCTGGCCGATCCCGCCGTGCGGCGCCTGTTCGATGCTTTGCCCGGCGCGCGCGTTGTCGGCGGCGCGGTGCGGGATGCGCTGATCGGGCGGCCGGTGGCGGATATCGATATGGCGACCCCGCTGCCCCCGGATGCAATGGCAACCGCTTTGTCTAAGGCCGGGATTCGGACCGTACCGACTGGGCTGGAACACGGCACCCTGACCGCCGTCGTGGACGGGCGCGGATTCGAGGTCACCACCCTGCGCCGCGATGTCGCCACCGACGGCCGTCGCGCGACCGTGGCCTTTACCGAGGATTGGCGGGCAGACGCGGCGCGGCGCGATTTCACCATCAACGCCATGTCGATGGGTCGCGACGGCACATTGTACGACTATTTCGGCGGTGCGGCGGACTTGCGCGCCGGCCTGTTGCGCTTTGTCGGCGATCCCGCGACCCGCATCGCGGAGGACTACCTCCGCATCCTCCGCTTCTTCCGCTTTTTCGCCCGTTACGGCGCGGGGGTACCCGATCCGGCGGCGATGGCGGCCATCGGCCACGGCGTGCCGGGTCTGTCGAGGCTCTCGGCGGAGCGGGTCTGGCACGAATTGTCCGGCCTGTTGGCGGTCCCCGATCCCGGCTCGGCCATCCGGGCCATGGCGGAAAGCGGCGTGTTGGCGGCACTCCTGCCGGAAGGCGCTGCCCCGGCCGGGGCGATCGCGCTGCTTGCGGTGGGGGCGCCCGTCGATCCCCTGCTGCGTTTGGCGGCGCTGTCGACCGGCGACACGATGGATCTGGCGATGCGGCTGAAATTTTCCGGTTCGGATCGGCTACGGTTGGTCGCGCTGCGGCAACCGTCGATCCTGAAGCCGGCCGACGACGACGCGACGTTGCGGCGCGCCTTGGCGGACAGCGAGGCGGATATCCTTATCGGCCGGACCTGGCTGGCCCAGATTGCCGCGTCGTCCGAATCCCCGTCGATCGACGGATGGGTTGGATTGCGCAATCGGCTGGCGGCTATCCCCCGCCCGATTTTTCCGCTGGAGGGGCGGGACATCCTCGCGCTTGGCGTGGCGCCTGGGCCGCAGGTCGGGGCCATCTTGCGCGATGTCCGAGCCGGATGGTTGGAACGAGGCTGCGTGGAGGGGAGGGATGCATGTATTGCAGCGGTGGTGGCCCTTATTCACCCCCTTGCGCAAGCGCCGCAACCGAACGACATTCCAGGATGAAGGACGTATCCATGGCAAACATCCAAATTTATACCCAACCCTGGTGCCCTTACTGCGAACGCGCGGTGCACCTGTTGACGACCAAGGGCGCCGAATTCCAGGAAATCGACGCGCCGCACGGTTCCGCCGCTCGGGGCGAAGCGGCAAAGCGGTCGGGCGGGCGCACCACGATGCCGCAGATCTTCATCGGCGATCGCCACATCGGCGGCTGCGACGATCTGGTTGCGTTGGATCGGGCCGGCAAGTTGGACGCGTTACTGGCATGATTCACTACAACCTTCGTTGCTCCGCCGAGCACGGGTTCGACGGCTGGTTCGCCAACAGCGCGTCGTTCGACAAACAAGCGGCGCTTGGCTTGGTGGAATGCCCGATGTGCGGCGATACCAAGGTCGAACGCGCGCTGATGACCCCGGCGGTTTCGACAAGCCGGGCGGTGGCGCCGCCGGAGCCGGCGGCGGCCTCGAAGCCGGAGGGTATGCCGCAAGTCCCGACCATGACGGGCGGCGGACGCATTCCGGCGCAATTGGTGTCGATGCTACAGAAGCTTCGCGCGGAGATCGAACAGAATTGCGACTATGTCGGCCCCGAACTGGCCGAGGAAGCCCGCAAGATCCATCGCGGGGAATCCGAAGAACGCGGTATCTACGGTGAAGCCACGGCGGACGAGGCCGAGGCGCTGGCCGACGAAGGCATCGAACTGCGGCAAATCCCCTGGGTACCGCGCGCCGACGGGTAACCTCCAGCGCGGGAGCGCCGTTCCATCTCCGACGATTTCGAACATGCGGCCGACGAGTCCGACGATGCCGAGTTGGAGGAAACCTTCCACCAGATCGCGACCAGTCGCGGCTATGTGTCCAACCTCATGCGCACGATCGCCCATGCGCCGGACGGGTTGCGGCCGTTCGCGGCGTTCGGCGAGTATTGCCGGTATGGCACCGCCCTGACCGAAAAGCAGCGGGAATTGGCGATCCTGGTGGTGCTGCGGGACGTGTCGTACGGCTGGCAGCATCACGCGCCGCTGGGCCTCGCGGCCGGGTTAACGCGGGAACAACTGGGCTTGATCCGCGAAGGACGGGCGCCGCGCGACCTCGACCCGCTGGAACTGACGCTATGCGAGTTCGCGTTCGAGATCACCGCATGGCGACGCCCCCCGCCGCGCATCGAAGAGGCGGTGCACAAGTTCCTCACCCCAAGGCAGATCGTCGATTTCGCATTGCTGGTGTCGTACTACATGTCCGTCGCAGCCATGACGATCGTGCTGGACGTCGGGTTGGAAGCGCCGGAGGTCTTTCTGCGCGAACAGGCCTGGCAGGCCGAGTACGGCGCTGGCTATGCCGACGAGGAGCCCTGATTTATCTCCGGCCGTTAACGCTTCCTTAATCGCTCCCGGCGCATACCGGCCGTATGGAGCGATTGAAGTGCCTCGACGGGCTGCGCGGCATATTGGCGGTCTATGTGATGCTGGGTCACATGGCACCGTTTGCCGCGATCCCGGCGCCGCTGGCGTCCTTGCTGTCGCACGGCGGGGCGGCGGTGGATGTGTTCTTCATTCTCAGCGGTCTGGCGATCGCCCGTTCGTTGGAAAGTGCGGATTATCGCGCCGCGCCGTTTTTGGTCGGCCGGATAGCGCGGATTTTCCCGGTTTATCTGCCGATGCTCGCGCTGGCCGTTGCGGTGCGGCCGCTGCCGACGGGCTTCGATCGCATGCCCTGGATCGCCCCCGACAGCCCAGCCGTTGCAATCTGGTCGCAGGGATGGCCGTCCGGTTGGGCGATCGAGATCGCCGCGCATCTGACCATGACGCATGGGCTGTTCCCCAACGCGGTACTGCCGGACATCTGGGTCGCGTTCCTGGGTGCGGCATGGAGCCTTTCGACCGAGTGGCAGTTCTACGTCCTCGCGCTGCTGTTGGGCCGGCGCGGGTGGTGGGTTTTGGCTGCGGTGGGTGCGGCGGGCGCGCTATGGGCGGCGACCACGCCGGAGGGCTGGCATTTCAGCCGGGCCTTTCTGGGAAACAAGGCCTTGTATTTCGTGCTGGGCATGGTCTCGACCGGCGGCGGTTTTCGCTATGCGGCGGTGTTCGTGGCGGTTTCGGCCTTAGGGTGGTGGCAAGCCGGGTGGGGCAAGTTGGCACCGCCGCTGGTCTGGGCCGTCTGCCTGGCCGCCGAAACCCGGCCCTGGTTGCTATCGGCGATGCTACGATCGCGGCCGGCGCAATGGCTTGGGGCCTTATCCTACAGCCTCTATCTCGCCAACGAACCGATCCAGAAACTGTTGGGCGTCGCGCTTGGCGTCTGGGCCGCCGGGGATGGCAGATGGTTTGCCGCCCTTTGGGTGCCCGGTGCGGTGGGGTTGCCGTTATTGGCCGCAATGGCGCTGCGGCGGTGGATCGAAGTCCCGGCGCTGGCGTGGGCGCGCCGGGGCGGTTATACGCGGAGGCATGAAAACTCCGGGTAACTTCAGACGCGGCGGCTCCGGTCGTCCCCCTTCCTCCGATCGTGGGCCCTACAAGGGACCGAGCGGCCAGTCGCAGCGCCCCCCAGGGAGGCCGGGCCAGGGGCAGGGCCAAGGGCCGGGCCAAGGGCCGGGCCAAGGGCCGGGACAGGGACAAGGTCCCCGACCGCCGGCGCCGGGGCGGGATCGGGCGAACGCCTCAACCACGTTGCATGCACCGAAAGCAGCCCAAGCTCCGCGACCGCCGCGAGAGGGAGAAGCCTTTAAAAAAGGCCCAAAACCGTTCCGCCCGCATGGTGCCGGACCGCGCGCGCCGCAGCCGCGCCCGCCGCGCGAAGAACGCGCCCCCGATGCGCCGAAAGGTGCGGTCTGGCTGTACGGTCACCATGCCATCGCCGCCGCGCTGGCCAATCCGTCCCGGCGGTTGCGCCATCTGCTGCTGACCGAAGAGGCGGAGGCCGCGATAACGCAGCAATTCAAAGCCTCCTGGCCCCTGCAACCGGAACGCACCGACCGCGCGCGCTTGGATCAGTTGCTCGGGCGCGAGGTGGTGCACCAGGGCGCGGCGCTGCTGGCCGATCCGTTGCCGCAACCGTCGTTGCAATCCGTGCTGGAACGGTCGGGGCCGTTGCTGGTGTTGGATCAGGTCAGCGACCCCCGCAATGTCGGCGCCATCATGCGATCCGCCGCCGCTTTCGGCGCGGCCGGCGTGATCGTGCAAGACCGCAATGCACCCGACGAAACCGGCGCATTGGCGAAAGCGGCATCCGGCGCGTTGGAGATTCTGCCCCTGCTGCGCGCGGTCAATATCACTCGCACCCTGATCGCGCTCAAGGCGGCCAATGTTTGGTGCATCGGCCTCGATGCCGGCGGCACCCCGCTTTCCGGCGCCGCTTTCGCCGGCCGCCGGGTCGCCCTGGTGCTCGGTTCCGAGGGGGAGGGCATGCGCCGCCTGACCCGCGAAACCTGCGATGAGATCGTGGGTCTGTCGATTCGCGGCGTGGTCGAGAGCCTGAATGTCTCCGCCGCCGCTGCTGTCGCGCTTTACGAACTGGGGCGACCCTGATGTTCGATCCGGCCGCCGCCGCTGCCGAATTGCATCGGATGCGGCGGGATCGCTGCCGGGTTCTGCCGTTTCCCGGCGCCCCGTCTACCGTGGCACAGGGCGCAGCGGCGCAGGTCGCGCTGGCTGCGCTGGTCGGGGCGTCCGCACCCGCCGGCTTCAAGATCGGCGCGACCGGCAAGCGGATGCAGGAATACCTCGGGCTGAGCGGGCCGGCGGCCGGCTTCATGGCCGCTGCAAATGTCCACCGAGCATCGGTCGATCTGCCGTTCGCGTCGTTTATCGAGCCGGGGGTGGAGTGCGAGATCGCGGTTCGCTTGGCGCGCGATCTGCCGCCAGGGGAATACACCGCGCAGACGGTTGCCGATGCGGTGGCGGAAGTCGTGGCCGGCGTCGAAATCGTCGAAAATCGCTACGACGACCTGCGCACCTTGGGCACGCCAACCCTGATCGCCGACCAAGTCTACCACTGCGCCGCCGTGCTCGGTACGGTCACAAGCGGGGTGGATTGGCGGTCGCTGGACCTCGGCGCGCTACAGGGACGGATTTCGGTCGATGGCATGGTGCGTGATCAGGGCGTGTCGTCGGATCTGATGGGGCATCCCTTCGCGTGTCTGGCCTGG
The DNA here is from genome assembly GCA_025354865.1 of Acetobacteraceae bacterium. Classification (GTDB taxonomy): domain Bacteria; phylum Pseudomonadota; class Alphaproteobacteria; order Acetobacterales; family Acetobacteraceae; genus Rhodopila. The sequence continues at coordinate 21,494 of JANXMB010000096.1, forward strand.
CTCGCCGGGTCGGATGTCGCGGCCGCGTTCGGTGGCCTGAAAGCCGGGCAGGTGGTCATGCTGGGCAGCGTTACCCCGCCGGTTTGGTTGAAGGCCCCTGGCGCGGTGGAAGTCGCGTTCGAGGGTCTCGGCAGCGTGCGGGTCCGATTGGTCTAGCCAGCGATGACCGGAGGTGGAATCACCGGAGGTCTGAATCGCGCGATCAAATAAGACGTTAGCAGGCTGCTGAAAAAGTCCGGCGGACCGGCAACGATTGGTCAAAAAGAATCGCAGACGCCGCTTGGGCGACCGAATGTTTCGTGAGGTCGGTGCGCTGCGACTCAATCTTTCGTGGTAGGGTGTCGAGAAGAGTTTTTCAGCAGCCTGTTAGACGGAACTTAGCGCCCCAAATCGGAAAGGAGGCGCACAGCTATATTAGGCCCCTTTGCTATCGCTTATTGATCGCGGTTTGGCGTTTTGTTCGGTCGCGCGATTCAGCCGCCAGCCGTCCCCAAAGCGCTCGACTACCCCGCGTCCCCGTCGCTCAAGCTCAACACCAGCGACACGCCGGACCCGTGGCGCAGGCGCAGGTTGGGGCGGTCCTGGGGTCGGGTGTGATGGAATTGGCGCTGAAACATCGC
>JANXMB010000105.1 GCA_025354865.1 Acetobacteraceae bacterium
AGGTCAACGAGCAGAGCCTCAAGCTCGGCGCGGGTCAGGGCGGAGAGAGAGGGCGGTAACGGCACATGAGGAAGAGAGTCCACCGCGCCGAATCGACGCAAGGGGAAAATGAAACGTTGCCCGGACTTTTGCCCCTGTTACGCGATACGTGAGCGAGAGCGAACGCATCGCGATCTAAAGCCGCCGCAGCCCTACTCCCCGTTCAAAGCGATCCGAATGGCGCCGGGCGTGCGGGCGGCCAACATCTCGTGGGAGGATGGGCGGCCGGCCTCGACGAAACCCATCGTGCGGTATTCGGTGACGCCCATCTGATCGGATGGCGGCCACCAGACTCGCACCTCGCTCCAGTCGCCAGCGGCCGAGACATCGATCGCCGGCTGGTCCTGGGTCACCCGGTGGTGCACCCAGTTCGCCTGGGTCACCAGGATCTGCCGGCTGGAAACGATCTTGGTTACCACCGCCGCGTGGCCATCGTGCAGGCGGGCGGATTTGGCAAAAACCAGCACGCTACCGACCTTCGGCGTATAAGCGCGCGCGTATTTGCCCTGCGCCTTCCACCACCAATCCCCCGCCGGTCCATACAGGTTCACCCCGCTGAGCACCCGAGCAAAGGGGGCGCATTCGAGGGGGATTGTGCCGCCGACGTAGCCGCCAACGCGGTCCGGCCCCGGTGTCGAGGCACCGCAGGCGGCGAGCAGCAGCAGAACGGCCAGGGCAAGAAAGCGCGACATAGCGGCATTATATCCCGCACCATGGCAGGATTGTGCAAGAACATGTTGAAATCGCGTCGGATGGAAGATGTTTGCGTCCATCCGACCGCCGCGTTACCGTCGCCGGGAAACGCCGTAACGGCGTGCGGGCGGAAAACGGGGTGCGATCGGACCGGATCCCGCAACAAAGGAGCAAACGCCATGAATGCGCCGGTCGATATCGAAAACCCCTGGACCATGCCGCTCTCGGCGATCGACGTCAGCCAACCGCGCCTCTATCAAGACGATATCTGGCAGGATTATTTCGCTCGTCTGCGGCGCGACGATCCCGTGCATTGGACCGAGGCCGGTATGTACGGCTCGTTCTGGTCGGTGACCAAATACAAGGACATCATGGCCGTCGATACCAACCATCGGGTGTTTTCGTCCGATGCGACGATGGGCGGCATTGCCATCCGCGACGTGCCGATGGATTTCCGCCGGCCCAGTTTCATTTCGATGGACCCGCCGAAGCACGACGCGCAGCGCAAGGTGGTGTCGCCGATCGTCGCGCCGATGAATCTGGCGCGCATGGCCGATACCATTCGGGAACGCGCCTGCCGCATTCTGGATAGTCTGCCGCGCGGGGAGGTATTCGATTGGGTCGATCTTGTATCGGTCGAGCTAACGACGCAGATGCTGGCGACCTTGTTCGACTTCCCGTTCGAGGATCGGCGCAAGCTGACGTATTGGTCGAATGTTGCATCGGTCAACACAAGGGCGGGAACCGAAATAGACTCGGATGCCAAGCGGGATGCGGTGTTGCAGGAAGCGGTAGAATATTTCTCCATCCTATGGAAAGAGCGTGCGGCCCTGCCGCCGAAACCGGATTTGATTTCGATGCTGGCGCACGGCGAAGCCACCCGCGATCTGCCCAGCCGGCCGGCGGAGTTTTTGGGCAATTTGCTGCTTTTGATCGTCGGCGGCAACGATACCACTCGCAATTCGATCAGCGGCGGATTGCTCGCGCTGAACCGCAATCCGGACGAATATGCCAAATTGCGGCATAATCCAGCGCTGATCGAAAGCATGGTGCCGGAAATCGTGCGCTGGCAGTCGCCGGTGATCCATATGCGCCGCACCGCGATGGAGGATGCCGAACTCGACGGAAAATCGATCCGCAAGGGCGATAAAGTGGTGATGTGGTATATCTCCGGCAATCGGGATGAGGACGGCATCGAAAACGCCAACGAATTCCGCATTGATCGTGCCCGCCCGCGCCAACATCTGTCGTTCGGCTTCGGCATTCACCGTTGCGTCGGCAACCGTCTGGCGGAAATGCAACTGACGATCCTGTGGGAGGAAATTCTGAAGCGCTTCCCGATGATCGAAGTCGTGGAGGAACCGAAGCGCGGCTATTCCAACCTGATCCGCGGAATCGTGTCGATGCCGGTGCGCATTCCCGCCTAATTATGGTGCGAAGTCGTTCTGGCGAACCCGCTCGGCCATAGCGTGCCACCACGCCGCATCCCAATGTCCGGCGGCCAAACCGGACGTCGAGGGCAGCACAACGATCGCCGGAAAATCCGGGCGGCTCGGTTGCGCGCCGAATGCAACCTTTTGGCCCAGAAACATTTCCGCCGCCCGCTTGCCGTTGAATGCCAGCAGCGCCGGCCGACAAGCGCGGATGCGAACTTCCAGGCCGATGGCATCGTAATCCCCTCGGCCGATCGTGCGGTCGGGGCCGAAAGCATGTTTTGCCAGATCGGTCAGTCCGATGCCGAAATCGCGCAGCAACGGGAATTCCGCCGGCCGCAGGACGCGCGGGGTCAGGCCGATTTCCGCCAGGATGGGCCAGAACTTGTTGCCCGGCCCGGCATAATAGGCGCCGCGATGGGCCGAAGCGGTGCCGGCGGCCGATCCGCAGACCACCAACCGCAGGTCGGGCGCCAACAGATCGGGCAAAACCGGCGCCTCGGGCGATGCCGAGCAGGGCCGGGTGGCGTTCAATTCAGGAAGATTTTTCCTGGGTTCATCAGTCCCCGAGGATCGAGCGCCTGCTTCACCGCGCGCATCACCGCCATCGCATCCGCCCCGTGCTCGGTTTCCAGGAATTCCCGTTTGCCGATGCCGACCCCGTGCTCCCCGCTGCACGAACCGCCCAGGGCCAAAGCGCGGGCGACGATCTTCTTGTCGAGTTCCCAGGCCCGCTGCAGCCCGTCCGGTTCGGGCGGCACCAGAATGATCGTGTGGAAATTGCCATCGCCGACATGCCCGACGATCGGTGCGGTCAGCCCGCTGGCCAGAATGTCTTGCTGCGCGCCAAGAATAACCTCGGCCAGCTTTGAGATCGGCACGATCGCGTCGGTGACCACGCCCTGATGTCCCGGTTTCAGCGCCAAACAAGCCCATAGCGCGTCGTGCCGCGCCTGCCAGAGCTTGCTGCGTTCGGCCGGATCGGTGGCCCAACGAAACGCGCGGCCGTCGAACCCGGTGGCGATTTCCTCCGCCTGTTTGGCCTGCTCGGCGACCGATGCGGCGGTGCCATGGAATTCGAAAAACAAGCTCGGCAGCGCTTCCAACCCCTCCAGCTTCGAATAGGCGATCGAGGCGGCGGTCTGCACCTCGTCCAGCAATTCCATGCGGGCGACAGGGATGCCCATCTGCATGATCGCGATCACCGTTTCCACCGCATCGCCCAAAGTCGCGAATTGGCAGGTGGCGGACGACATCGCCTCGGGGATGCCGTGCAGGCGCAGTTGGATTTCGGTGATGATTCCCAGCGTGCCTTCCGAACCGACAAAGAGCCGCGTCAGGTCGTAGCCGGTGGAGGATTTGCGCACCCGCCCGCCGGTGCGGATGATCCGTCCATCGGCCATGACCACCGTCAGACCCATCGCATTTTCCCGCATCGTGCCGTAGCGCACGGCGTTCGTGCCGGATGCGCGGGTGGCGCACATGCCGCCGATCGTGCAGGCCGAGGTGCCGGGATCGACCGGGAAAAACAGCCCGGAATCCCGCAGATGGGTGTTCAACTGCTCCCGCGTGACACCGGCTTGCACCCGGCAGTCCATATCCGCCTGACTGACGTCCAGCACCGCCGTCATGCGCGACAAATCGATGGTGATGCCGCCGCGAACTGGGGTGACATGCCCCTCCAGCGACGTGCCCGCCCCCCACGGCACGACCGGCACATGCGCGGCATGGCACAAGGCGAGCAAGCGCGCGATTTCCTCGGTCGTTTCGACGAAAGCGACAGCGTCGGGCAGCACCGGGGGCTGCGTGTCCTGACCGTGCGAGTGATGCTCCCGCAGGGCCGTATTGGTGGCGAGGCGCTCGCCTAGGAATGCGCGGGCGGCTTCGATGACGGTGTCGATGGACATGATGGCTCCCAGTCCCGCGATCGGCGGCGGCGAAATCGCCGGTGCCGTGAATCGCCGGACCCTATTTACCCCGCGATCGGCGGCCTCGGAATCGCCGGTGCCGTGAATCGCCGGACCCTATTTACCCCGCGATCGGCGGCTGCATCGCGTCGGTCGGGGCATACACTATCCCCGTCCGGGGATCGATCCATCCCCGTCAGGCACGGCGGCGGGCATTGAACCGCTCGGCGAATCGGACGATGAAGGCCTTGTGTCCGGCAGATCGGCTGGTGACCGTCCCAAACCGATATTGAGAACCGATGCCCAAACTGAGCGACGACCATAAAGCGCAGCTTTCCGCGACGATGCTGGAACTCGACGACGATCTTTTCAGCGGCGAAGTCGTGCCCGACCCCGCCGCCCCGCATGTGCAAGCACTGCTGGCCGAACTCGGCGCCGGGGAGGCTGCGACGATCGAACTGCGCGACGACCATCTTGGCATTTACGGCTGGACCGATGCCGGTATTCGCGCCCGCATCGCTGCCGACGGCGGGGCGATCCGCTATGGCTGGCGGTTGCGCGAATGGCCCGAGGTGCTGCTGACGGCGGAGCGGCATGCGGTGTGGGAGGAACCCGATGGCACGCTGGTGGATATTACCCCGAGCAACACCGAGTCGTCGGTGTCGCTGTTTGCGCTGGGGGATACCGAGGCGCTCACGGGTGCCCGCTATGGCGTGCTGCATGTCAGTCCCGACCGCTCGGCGGAGGTCGCCGAACGCGTGGCCTCATTGAAAGCCGGGCAGCGATCCTACGAGGAACGGCGGGCGGCCAAGGCTGGGCTGACGCTCAACGATTGGATCGCGATCAAGTCGTTCGCCGACCCGCTGCTGGAGGCGATTCCGGCGTTTATCCAGGCTTGCGCGCTTTATACGGCGAAGCTGGCGCAATTGCCGGATCTGATCGAGCTGCGTCCCGACGATCATGACGACATCGCCGACGGCCCGTGGCAGCCGGACTGGGAAACCGAACCCGCGGCCGACAAGCTGATCCGGTGGCACATCGTGCGGGAAGACCGGATGATGGATATCGAAGCCGGTCTGGACACGCTGGCGCTGGCGGAAACACGGAATTTCGGCGCACCGAATCACGCCCCCGAGGATCGATAATCCCATGGTATACGCCCCGTCCCGCCCCAATCCCGCCCTGCCGCCGGTGCGAGTGAACCTCTATTCGGACACCCAGACCCGCCCGTCCGCCGCGATGCTGGACGCGATGATGCGGGCGGAGGTCGGCGACGAACAGAACGGCGACGACCCCACCGTCAACGCGCTGTGCGATCGCATGGCGGCGCTGACCGGCAAGGAAGCGGCGGTGTTCCTGCCCAGCGGCACGATGTGCAACCAGATCGCCATCGCGGTGCATTGCCGGCCGGGCGATGAAATCCTGGCGCACGAGGCGAGCCACATCGTCGCCAACGAGGGTGGCGGACCCGGCGCCCTCGCCGGCGCGGTTGTCATCGGGCTACGCGGCGCTCGCGGTATGTTCGACGTGCCGACCATGCAGGCCGCGTTTCGGGAAAAACGGCGCAACGCCCCGCCGCAGACGCTGCTGTCGGTGGAGCAGACCGCCAATCTCGGCGGCGGTTCGGTATGGCGGTTGGACGCGCTGAACGCCGTGCTCGACGCGGCGCAGGATTGGGGCATGGCGACCCATATGGACGGGGCGCGGTTGATGAACGCGGTCGTGGCAGCGGGCATCCCCGCGAGCGATATGGCGGCGCGCTGCGATTCCGTTTGGCTGGATTTCACCAAGGGTCTGGGCGCGCCGCTGGGGGCAGTGCTCTGCGGTTCGACGGCCTTCATCGACCAGGCGTGGCGGTGGAAACAACGCTTGGGCGGGTCGTTGCGGCAGGCCGGCCTGTCCGCCGCCGGGTGCCTGTATGCGCTGGATTGCAACGTCGATCGGCTGGCGGAAGACCATGCCAACGCGGCGGTTCTGGCGCGCGGGCTGGCGCAGGGGCCGGGCATCGCGGTGGAAATGCCAGAGACCAATCTGGTGTTTTTCGACGTCCAGGGCACCGGTCTGACTGCCGACGAACTCGCCATGCGGGCGCGGGCGCAGGGCGTTTCGGTCTCGGTGATGGGCACGTATCGGGTGCGGGCTTGCACGCATTTGGATGTGGATCGGGCCGGGGTGGAGATCGCGATTCAGGTGCTACGCGATTGTATGTCAAAATAAATTTGCCGGCGTTTACGGTTCGTTAACCATTCCCTGCGCATCCTGGGTTTCACGTTCAAACCCCAGGAGGTTCACGATGAAACGTACGTTGCTCGCCGCCCTGTTCGCCCTGCCGTGCTGGGCGATGGCGGCTGCGGCCGAGGATGCCCCGAAGCAGCCCGGCGCGCCGAAGGTCACGTGGGAACAGCATTTCGCCAATGCCAATATCGCGCATGACGGGCATTTGACGGCGGATCAGGCCAAGACCGGATACCCGAGTATTTTTAAGCACTTTGCGGATATCGATACCGGGGGGAAGGGGTTTGTCACCCTCGACGACGTGAAGAACTGGCATAAGCAGCAGCACACGAAGCATCAGCCGGCGCCGGAGAATAAGTTGCGTCCTCGGCATGCATTTCAGCCGAGCACGGGGATGCATCCGGCGGTCCGGGTGTCTTCGCCGCAGGCTGTGCCGATGCCGACAAAGGCAGCCGGACCGGATACGGTGCGGCCCGAGGACGCGCCGGGGTAAGCGACAATCGTGCCAATCGGCACTTGGCCAGCCGGGGGTGCTGCGTGCATGCTGACGCCTGCGCCAGCAACGGGAGCACCCCATCATGACCGCCACCAAGTTCGGCCTCGCACAACCCGTTCGTCGGGTGGAAGATCCCCGCCTGCTGAAAGGCGATGGGCTTTACACCGACGATATCGCGCTGCCCGGTATGCTTTTCGGGCTGGTGGTGCGCAGTCCGCATGCGGCGGCGACGATCGCGGCGCTGGATGTCGCAGCGGCGCGCGCCGTGCCGGGCGTGCACGCGGTCTATACCGCCGCCGATCTGGCAGCGGACAAAATCGGCGGGCTGCCCTGTGCCGCCCCGGTGCAGAACACCGACGGCACCGATATGGTTGCCCCGCCGCACCCGGTGCTGGCCGAGGGCAAGGTGCGCCATGTCGGCGATCCCGTGGCCTTTGTCGTCGCCGATACCATGCAGGCGGCGCGGGATGCGGCCGAGTTGGTGGCGATCGACTACGATATTTTGCCCTCGTCCACCAACCTTGCTACCACGATGGCGCCCGGCGCGCCCCAGGTCTGGCCGGAGGCTACCGGCAATGTCTGCTTCGATTGGGATATCGGCGACAAAGCGGCCACCGACGCCGCCTTCGCCAAGGCCGCGCATGTCACCAGCCTGACCGTCGTCAACAATCGCATCGTGGTGTCCTCCATCGAGGCGCGGGCCGCTGTCGCCGCCTACGACGCTGCGACTGCGCGTTGGACGCTGCATGCCAACACCCAGGGCGGCTGGCTGGTGAAGAACCTGATCGGCCCGGTGTTCGGGGTGGATGCCGAGCAGTTTCGGGTGATCACGCCGGATGTCGGTGGCGGGTTCGGGATGAAGCTATTTCTGTATGCCGAGCATATTTTGACCTGTTATGCCGCTCGGAAATTGGCGCGCCCGGTGAAATGGGCGGCGGATCGGTCGGAGGCTTTTGTCTGCGACACGCAGGGGCGGGACAACCTGACCCTCGGGGAATTGGCGATCGACGCCGACGGCAAATTCACCGCCCTGCGGACCCGCAATGTGTCCAATATGGGCGCCTATCTCTCCACCTTCGCGCCGTATATCCCGACCTATGCGGGGACCGGGGTGCTCTCCAGCATTTATGGGTTCCAGGCGATCCATGCCAACGTGATCGGGGTGTTCACCAACACTGTGCCGGTGGATGCCTATCGCGGCGCCGGCCGACCCGAGGCCAACTATCTGGTGGAACGTCTGGTCGATGCGGCGGCAAGGGAACTCGGCATCGATCGCGCCGAATTGCGGCGGCGCAACATGGTCGGGCCGGAGGCGATGCCGCACAGCACCCCCGTCGGTAAGACCTACGACAGCGGCGATTTCCGGATCGTGTTGGATGCGGCGCTGTCGAAAATGGACTACGCCGGCTTCGGCACCCGCCGCGCGGCCGCCGCTCGGGCCGGCAAACGGCGCGGGATCGGCTTCGCGTACTATCTGGAGGCCACGGGCGGCGATCCCACCGAACGCGCCGAAATTCGTTTTGCCGAGGACGGCTTCGTCGATGTCTATGTCGGCACCCAATCGACCGGGCAGGGGCACGAAACCGCCTATGTCCAATTGACCGCCACCCAACTCGGGATCGACGGCGACTTGATCCGCATCCGCCAGGGCGACACCGACATCATCCCGGTCGGCGGCGGCACCGGCGGGGCGCGGTCGCTCTACTCGGAGGGGCAGGCAATCCTGTTGACCTCGTCCAGCGTGATCGCCAAGGGCCGCGAAGCGGCGGCCGAGGAACTGGAAGCCGCCGTTGCCGACATCGTTTTCGCCGAGGGGCGGTTTTCGATCGTCGGCACGGATCGCGGCGTCGATATTCTGACATTGGCGGCGAAACGGCCCAAGGCACTCGACGCGGCGGAAATCGCGCCGATCGACAACCACACCTTCCCCAACGGCTGCCACATCGCCGAGGTCGAGATCGATCCGGAAACCGGGCACGTCGCGGTGGCGCGCTATGCCGTCGCGGACGATTTCGGCAAGACGGTGAATCCGTTGATCGTGCGCGGCCAGGTTGCCGGCGGGGTGGCCCAGGGTATGGGGCAGGCCTTGTTGGAAAACACCGTGTTCGACCCCGAATCCGGCCAGCTTCTGTCCGGCAGTTTCATGGATTACGCGCTGCCACGGGCGGACGATCTGCCGGATATCGAGATCGAGTTGCTGGAAATCCCCTGCCGATCCAACCCCCTGGGCGTCAAAGGCGCGGGGGAGGCAGGGGCGGTCGGCTCGCCGCCGGCCTTGGTCAATGCGGTGCTGGATGCACTGGCAGGCGACGGCGTGACCCAGATGGACATGCCGATCACGGCGGAGAAAGTCTGGCGGGCGTTGGCGCGGGCGGCCTGATCCGCCGATCGATCTTGCGGCGCTTACCGCAGCGCCGCGCCGATCGAGGTCTCGGCGCGATCGAGCACCGCAATCGTCGCCGCCCGCAGTCCCGCAACCATGGCGACGACATCGGTTCCGTCCAAGCGGATTTCGGCCGTTTCGGTGCGCTGCATCCGCACTCGGGTGGTGGCACCCTTGGGTTCCGCCAAAACCAGCGCCAAAGCGGCCCGCGCTGTGCCGGCCTGGGGATCCGCGACCAGCGCCGTCAACTCGGCTTCCAGCACGAAATCGGCGTCGATGCGGCTGCCGGGGGCGACGACGGCGGAAAACCGGCCGGAATCGGACAGCCAACGGCGCAGGGCTTCTTCGATCGCCTCGGCCGGCGGGACCGCCCATTGTTCGTAGAAATCGGAGTTTAAGCTGCCGTCGCGCAGCAGCCATTGCACGCCGCGTGCCTCCAACCCCGGGGCGGCGGCGACGGTCCGCATCAGCAGCACCCGCCCACCGGGCCGGAATGGCACCACCGCCGGGCGTTGCGCCGTCAATGTCCAATCGCGGCGCTGCCGATAGTCGCGGGCGGGTAACACCGAGCATCCGGCGAGTGCGCCGAGGGATGCGAGCAGAAGTCGGCGGTTCATGGCCCGTTTCCTGTTTGTCGCGGCGGCGGTTGCCCGGTCAGCACCTGTGCCGGATCGCGCCGCAGCGATGCCGTGATGTCCCGCAGGTTTGCGCTTGCCGCCGCGAGGTCGCGCAGCAGCGGCACCAGCGCCTGCTGCGTATCGGCGACCCCGCCATCGGCCCGCTTCGCCACCGCCTGGACCGATGCAATCAATGGTGGGAGCTGGGCGATCGCCTGGGTCAATTTCTCGGTCGTCGCGGCGGAGCCGGCGAGGATGCGCCCGATATCGGGATTGTCGGCCAGCCGGCGCAGCGCGTCGGAGGTTTGCCGCATATTCGCCGTCAGGCCGGGCAGGTCGGCGCCGCGCACCTGCTCCTCCATCGCCGCGACCAGCCGGTTGGTGTTTTCCAGCAGCTTGTTGGCGGTATCGGCGAAACGCACGATGTCGATTTGGTTCAGCTTTTCGATCAGCACCTTGGTGGCGTCCTCGACCCGCGACAAGGTGGTTGGGACGGACGGAATATAGGCGCCGATCGGGGTCCAAGGGACCACCATGCTGGGGTTCTTCTCGGGGTTTTGGAAATCGAGTTCGATGTAGGTAATCCCGGTCAGACCGGCGGAGGCCAAGCGCGCGCGCAATCCCAGTTTCACCGCCGTTTCGGTGTCCGGCACCCGTCCGAGGCGCTTGGAATCGACGATGTAGCGCACGAACACCAGCCGGTAGGTGGTCTGATCCAGACTGGTATCCGAACCGACGCCGTATTCGGCAGTCACCAAGCCGATATCGGTGACTCGTCCGACTGCGACGCCGCGATAGCGGACGGCTACCCCGACTTCGAGCCCCTGGACCGACTCGCCGAAATAGGACTCGTAGATCGTGCCATCGCTGATCCGGGTGCCGCCCAGGAACCAGACCAAGCCGACCAACACGCCGACCCCGGCCAGGATCAGCAGGCCGACCCGCAGGAAAGCGCTGCGTCCCTCTGTCATTCCGGCCTCGGGCATGCCGGCCCCGGGCATACGGGGATCTCGCGCCGGAAGAATGCTCGTACCATCTTATGTGTCGCCTCGTCGCGCAGGATGCGCGGATTGCCCACTGCGATCGTGCCGCCGCCGTCGGGGTAGGCGTTGCGGTCCAGCACGATGCACCGATCCGCGATCGCCAGGATCGACGCCAGTTCGTGTGTCACCACCACGAACGTGGTTCCCAGATCGTGCCGCAAATCCAGAATCAGCTTGTCGAGTTCCGCCGAAGCGACGGGATCCAGCCCCGCCGACGGCTCATCCAAAAACAACAACGGCGGATCCAGCGCCATTGCTCGGGCAATCCCAGCGCGCTTGGCCATGCCGCCGGAAATCTCGGCCGGCATCAGGCCTGCGGCGTGGCTCAGGCCGACGAGGCCCAGCTTGACCCGAGCGACGGCGTCACGGCCCTCGGGTGGCAGGTCGGTGAACATTTCCAGCGGTAACGCGATGTTTTCCAGCAAGGTCATGGACCCGAACAGGGCGCCGGATTGGAACATGACGCCGATCCGGCGCTGCATGCTACGCCGCCCGGCAGCACCGTTGGGGCCGGTGACGATCTGGTCCAGAACCGCGATCTCCCCCGAGGTGGGCGGCCGCAAGCCGATCAACTGGCTCAGCAGGGTTGATTTGCCGCAGCCGGAGCCGCCGAGGATCGCGAACACCTCCCCCTTGGCGACCTCGAACGAGACGTCGCGAAAGATCGTGCGGCTGCCGAAGCGCTGACTGGCCCGATCGACGCGGAGCACGGTCAAAGGCCGAGCCGATAGAAGAGCAGGGCGAAGAGGCCGTCGAGGAGGATGGTGGCGACGATCCCGCCGACCACCGCTGCTGTCGCCGCCTGTCCGACCGCGCTGGGGCCAATGCCGGTGGCGAGCCCGGCGCGGCAGCCGATGACGGCGACGGCGCCGCCGAAACACATGCCTTTGAACAGGCCGCCGAGCAGGTCCCCGGTGCTGGCGGCGGCTTGCACTTGATGCGCGACGGTGATCAGGGGGTAGCCGAACGCTTTCATGACCGTGGCCATCCCTAGCAATCCCGCCACATCCAACGCCAGCACCATGGCCGGCATCACCAGCATCGCGGCAATCAGGCGGGGCAGCACCAGCATGGTGACCGGATCGAGCGACATGGTCGCCAGCGCATCGATCTCCTGGTTGACTTTCATCGATCCGATCTCGGCGGCGAAGGCGGACCCGGTGCGCCCGGCCAGGATCACCGCCGACAGCAGCGGCCCGAGTTCGCGCACCAAGCTGATTGCCACGAGGTTGGCGACATACAAATCCGCCCCGAACCGGCGCATCGGCACAGCCGACTGAAACGCCAGGATCAACCCCATCAAAAATCCCAGCAGCAACACCAACGGGATCGCTCGCACCCCCGCTCGGTCTGCATAACGCAGGAGGTCGGGCAGGCGCAGCATGCGGCGTCGGGCGGGCAAGGTCGCGATGGCCACCGCGACCTCCCCCAGATAAGCGATGGTATCGGCGATCCCGGCGAAGGGACTCGTCCCCGTTGCGCCGCTCGATGCACGCGTTGTAGGTGGCGCTGCCGGCGGCTTTGCCGCGATGCGCGCCCGCTGCAATAGGGCATCGACGTGCGGGGCGGCGCCGGTCGGGGGGAGGGTGCCGCCGTGCGCGGCTTGGAGCCCGACCAGCAAGGTGGCCCCGGACATATCGCAATACTCCAACTGCGAGAGGTCGAGAGCGATGGCCTGCGCGCCGCGCGCGGTTTTGAACGCCTGCCGCCACAATTGCCCGGCGGCTTGCGCATCCAGCCGGCCCGACACGATCAGCACGGCGATCCCGTCGCGTTCTTCGCTGCGGATCGCGGCGGTTACTTGCCCAACCATGCGTCGAAGCGTTGCCGCAGCCGGGCCTGGTTGTCGTGCCAGAACACCGTATCGACGCGCAGGGCGGTTGCCATGTTGGTTGGATTGCTGGGCGAAATCGCCAGCAGTTCGGGCGACAGGCCCTCGTTCAAACCTTTGGCCGGGCCGACCAGACCGGCTTGGCGGATCAGCCGCGCCTCGATGGCGGGCAGCCCCGCGAAGTAGACGAATTGTTGTGCGGTGCGGAGGTTGGGGCTGCCTTTGACGACCGACCAGCTCAATACATCGAACAGGCTGGCGGTCCATTGCAGGCCGAAATTGCGGTTATCGAGCCGGGCTGCCGTCGCGATCGCGCCGCTGGGGGCGCTGGTCATCAGCACGTCACCGGAACCCAGGATTTTCGCGGCCTCGGCCCCGTTGTTCCACCACACGATATAGGGCCGCAACTGGTCCAACTTTTGGAAGGCCCGATCGACGCCGTCTTTGCTGGCCAGGGTCTTGTAGATATCGGCCGGTGCGACCCCGTCGGCGAGTAGGGCGATTTCCAACGCGCCGCGCACGTCCTTCCGCAGGCCGCGCTTGCCGGGATACTTGGCGACATCCCAAAAATCGCTCCAGGACGGGGCGACCGGGAATTTGTCTTTGTCCCAGGCCAACACGATGTTGGTGAGCATGGCGCCCACCCCGCAATCGGCAACCGCCCATGCTTGGTAGCGATCTTTGCCGCCGACCGCCGCCCAATCGGTTTTTTCGAACAGCCCCTCGGCACAACCGGTCGCCAGTTCGTCCGAATCGACCAGGATCAGGTCCCAGGTATTGTCGGCTGCTTTGAGCTGCTCGCGCATTGTGTCTAGGCCGCCATCCCACCATGAGCCGACCGCGCCGATGTCGGTTACGGCGGAAAAAGGGTGCAGATAGGCTTCGGTCAGCACGCCGCCCAAGGCTTCGCTGCGCGCCGCGATGGTCAGGTCGCGGGCGTTGGCGGCATTTGCGCCCGCGACGACAAGCGCCGCAGCGGCCAAAAACAGGCGGGCGAGCATGAAAGTTCGGATCCAGCTTCGAAGTGTTGCGGGAAGCTACCGTTTGCCGCGCCGGGCGGCAACATGATACCAGCCGACCGAACCTCTGTCTCATGCAAGCGGTCGGTCGGCTGGTATCAGGTCGATTTCGCGCGCAGCCGCCACACCAACCCTACGCGCATGTCGATTTCGCGCGCAGCCGCCACACCAACCCTACGCGCATGTCGATTTCGCGCGCAGCCGCCACACCAACCCTACGCGCATACCGTTCGGCCGTTCGTCCGACCGGTATGGGAGCGCGAATGCCCGCCCGCCCGATTTTGTCCTAGCCGCCGAGAATCATGCCGACGGTCAGGCCGGATTCGGATGCGGCGACCTTCTTCCCGCCTTCGATCCGGATGCGCTGCACCTCGATGAAGCCGCCCTGGCCGAGGA
>JANXMB010000119.1 GCA_025354865.1 Acetobacteraceae bacterium
TGGTGCTGAACAAGCCCGCCGGACTGCCGACGCAGGGCGGGCCGGGCATTTCCAAGCATCTCGACGGCATGTTGCGCGTGCTGGCCACCTCGCCGCAGGACAAGCCCCGGCTGGTGCATCGGCTCGACCGCGATACCTCCGGCGTGATCGTGGTGGCGCGCTCGCCCGGTGTGGCGGCCAGTCTGGCGGCGGCGTTCCGCTCGCGCGCAGTGCAGAAGGTGTATTGGGCCGTGGTGAAGGGCCGTCCGGTGCCGGTGTCGGGGCGGGTCGAGATAGCGTTGTCGCGCGGCGATCCGTCGTTTTCGGCCACGCGCGGCGCGCGGGTCACCATCGCCGAACCGGACGACAAGGACGCGGCGCACGCCATTACCGACTATCGCACGCTGGATCACGCGGCGCGCAAGCTGGCGTGGCTGGAACTGGCGCCGTTGACCGGGCGCACGCATCAGTTGCGGGTGCATTGCCTATCGCTCGGGGCGCCGATCCTGGGCGATGCGGCGTATGGCGAATGGCGGGAGACCGGCAATACCGCGCTGGTTGAAGGATTGTCCGAGCAACTACATTTGCATGCACGTCGATTGACGCTGCCGCACCCGTCCGGCGGCTCGCTGACCATCGAGGCGGACTTGCCGCCGCATATGCTGGCGACATTCCGTGACCTGGGGTTCACCGCGCCGGCGGCGGCGGCGCCGCAGTGGAAATGACACATCGGATTGGGTGACGCTCCGCGCTGCACTGCACTATATACGACGGATAGGTGCATGATGGGCCTCAATGCCGGAACACCGTAAGTCACTTGCCAAAACGATCCAGCCATTCGCCCGGCCAATGTTTTACGTGGCCGGGATAGTTGCCGCTGTCGCCACGATTGGGATTGCAGTTGCAGACTGGGTGATCGACTGGGACGGCTACAAACCCCAGATTGCGGGCATCGTACAGCGCGCGACGGGGCGCGTCGTAACGATTGGCGGGCCAATCGGGATGTCGCTCGGGTTCATTCCGACCATCACCTTGGAAGACGTGAGTCTGGCCAATGTGCCGGGCGGTTCGCGTCCCGCGATGGTGACGGCCGGCCAGATCGAGGCTGACATCGACCTGCTCTCGCTGCTCTCTAGCCGGGTGAAACTGGTCGAAGTGCGGATCGTGAAGCCGGACATTCTGCTGGAAACCGACGCAAACGGGGCGGCCAATTGGCTGCTGACCCCCGAGCCTGCTGTGGCTGACGATGCGGCGCCAAAGGCTGGGGCCGCGGCGCAAGCCGCAAGTGCTGCCGGCAGTGGCCGCTTCGCGCTGGGTAAAGTTCGTGTGGAAGCCATGCGGATCGCTTGGCGGGATGCCCGCCGGGGCCGCAGCGCTGCGTGGGATGTGCCGCGCCTGGAGGCGAAGCCGGAACAAATCGGCGGATCGATGCTGCTGTCCGGAAAGCTGGTCAGCGGCGGGCGCGGCTTGTTGCTCAGTGGCGAGATTGGTGCGCTGAGCCGTTTGCTCGATCCGGATGCGTCGCTGCCATGGAGTATCGATGTCAGCGCAAAGACCGAGGGGTTCCGCATATCGGTGCGCGGCGCCATCACGCACGCACTGCGCGATAGCGATTACAAACTGACGGCCGACGTGGCGGCCAGCGACATCACGCCGATTTTGCCGTTGCTGGCGGCACCGTTGCCAGAATTGCGCGACGGCACGATGGTCGCCTCGGTCAGCAAGAAAGCTGGGGCCGCGCCGGTGCTGTCGAGCATGAACCTGCATGTGATTGGCTTGACCGTGCCGTCGGTGGCGCCGGGCGTGTCGATCCGGCGTGGCGAGATCTTGGCGCCTGGACCTGAACAGCCAGTGAGCGCTGATGTCGATCTCATATCGAACAACATGCCGGTGCACTTGTCGGGCACCGTCGGCTTGCTGTCATCGCTCACGCAGGACGCCACGCCGGCCCGGCCGGTGCCGGTCGAATTGGGGGCCGATGCGGCGGGCGCGTTGATGACGGTCAAGGGCACCGCGCGACTGCCGCGTGCGCTGTCGGGTTTGGACTTAGTGGTGGTGGGCCGGGCGGCGAACTTGGCGGCGCTGGCGCCTTTGGTGGGCTTTCCGCTGCCCGAGTGGAAGCAGGTGGGTATCGAGGCGACCGTTGAGGGACTGCTGGCGCAGGGCGGCACGCTCAAGATGCGCCGTGTCGCCGCCGTGTTCCCCGAGGGCGACATCAGCGGCGACCTGGCGGTAACGCTGAGCACGCGGCCTTCGGTACGCGGATCGCTGAAGGCGGCGCGGATCAATATGGATGAGCTGCGTGCCCGGTTGAGTTCGTTCCCGTCTGCCGCAAAGCCCCCCCCGGGTAAGGTTGGCCAGGCGCCTGCGGCGATCCCGAAAGCCGCGCCGAAGCCGGCAGCGTTATTTTCCACCGACCCGATCGAGCTCGCGTGGCTTGGCCGTGCTGACCTCGACCTGAAGCTTGGCATCGCCAAGCTGCAAAACAACGGCGTTGGCTATGGCAACATCGCCAGCCGCGTGGTGCTCGACGCCGGCAAGCTGACGGCCGACCCGCTGACAGGGGATGCACCGGGGGGACGGGTCGATGGGCGGATTTCGCTCGATTCGCGGGCGGATCCGCCGTCGCTGTCGATGTGGCTGCGGGCGCCCTCGGTCACGCTTGCCGCCGTCGCCTCCTTGTTCGGCGATTCCGATGTGGTGAGCGGCATGGGTTTCATTGAAGCCGATCTGCAAGCGGCGGGCCGGTCCGCGCATGCCTTGGCGGCGAGCGCCACCGGGCATATCGGTCTGACGCTCACCGATGGCGACATCGACAATGCCCTGCTGGCGCCGGCGGACAGCGTGTTTAAGTCGGCGCATGTGCCGGACGGCCTGTTGAGCGGCCTCGGCCGGAGCAAGCTGCGCTGCTTGGCCGGGCGCGTTGAGATTGCCAAGGGTGAGGCGACGGTCACCACCTTGATGGGCGATACGCCCCGCTTGCTGGTGGAGGCCAGCGGCATGCTGCATCTGGGACCCGAAACACTGGCCTTGCGCCTGCGGCCAGTGCTGCGGCCAGTGCTGCGGCCGGGCAACACCGCTGCCCCGGCGGCCGTTGTTGTGCCAGTTCGGGTCGAAGGCGCGCTGGCCGACTTGAAGGTGACGCCTGAGCCCATGCCCGACGCCCCGGCTGCACCGGTGCCGGCGCCACCGGCGCGCGGTACGTTGCGCCCGGCGCCTGTCGGGGCGCCGGCGCCCGTTGTCGAGAAAATGCCGGATCCATGTCCGCCAGCGCTCGCTTCGGTGCAGGGTTTGCCGCCCGCCGCCGTGATATCCACGCCGTCCGCCACGGCGCCGGCAGGTCCAGCGGCCGGCACGCTCGCCAAGCCCGCCGTGCCGCCGTTGAATCTGCTGCATTGAGGGCGGACGATGAAGCGCTTCTGGGATAACGCCACCATTGCGACAGCCGGCGGCGGCTGGCAGGTCACGCTGGACAGCAAGCCGGTACGGGTGCCGGGCGGTGCGCCGTTGTTGTTGCCGGTGCGGCCGCTGGCGCTGGCCGTGGCTGGCGAATGGCAAGCGGCCGGCGGCAGCAAGGGCGGCGAGATGTCATATGCCGACCTGCCGCTAACCCGGATCGCTGGTACCGGACAGGAACGGATTGCCGCGAACCCCGAACCCGTGGTGCTGGAACTGGCGCAGTACGGGCAGAGCGATCTGCTGTGCTACCGCGCCGCCGCGCCGCCCGTGCTGGCCGAACGGCAGGCGGCGCAGTGGCAGCCATGGCTTGATTGGTCGGACCGCCGTTTTGGCGCCAAGCTGGCGGTGACCACCGGCATCGTTCATGTCCCGCAGGAGCCGCAGGCGCTGGCCGCGCTGGCTGGTGCGGTGGCCAGTCTGCACCCATTGGCGCTCGCAGCACTCGGCGTTGCTGTGCCGACACTTGGCAGTCTTGTGTTGGGATTGGCGCTGGCCGGCGGCGAACTCGATGCTGCCACAGCGCACCGGCTGTCGATCTTGGACGAGTTGTATCAGGAGGAGTTCTGGGGCGCCGACGATCAGGCGTTGGAGCGGCGGGTCAACGTTGCCGATGATCTCGCCGCCGCCGCCCGCTTCCTGGAATTGCTGCGCGCATGATCGCCACCCGATTGCAGATCTCTGGCCGGGTGCAAGGCGTCGGCTATCGCGACTGGCTGGTGGCGCAGGCCGAGGCGATGGCGCTGTCCGGCTGGGTGCGCAACCGGCGCGACGGGACGGTGGAGGCGCTGCTGAGCGGCGATCCGGCGGCGGTGGCCGAGTTACTGCGCGCCTGCCAGCGCGGGCCGCGCCACGCCAGCGTGCTGCACATTGCCGAAGAACCCGCCGAGCCGGTCAGCGAGCCGGGGTTTTATCGTTTGGGCACGCTATGATCGGATTTTTCCAATCTTACGCGGAATGGGTGTGGCCGATTGCGTTTCTGCTGGCCTTCCTGAAATCGCTGGCGTTTATCTCGCTGGTCGTGCCGACCTCGCTGGTCGTTGCCGCGATCACCGCGCTGGTGGGCATGAGCGGGGCGTCGGCCTGGCCGGTGTGGATTGCCATCAGCATCGGTGCAGCACTGGGCGACTGGGTGTCGTATGGCATTGGCGACCGGCTGAAGGATCGGGCGTGGCAGCGCTGGCCGTTCACCCGCTACCCGGACCTGTTGCCGCGCGGCGAGCGATTCTTTCTGCGCTGGGGCTGGATGAGCGTGGTGGTCTGCCGCTTCTTCAGCCCGCTGCGCGCCACGGTGCCGATCTTGTGCGGCATTTTCGAAATGCCGGCGCTGCAATTCCAATTGGCCAACTGGGGCTCGGCGTTTCTGTGGGGCGGCGTAGTGATGGCCATCGGCAACGTGGTTGGCCGCCTGTTCGGTTAAGCGCCGAACACCTCCAGCCACGCCAGCCGCAACGCGGCGTCGGTTTCGGCCAATGTGACCGGGATGCCCAGCGCATGCAGGCTGGTCACCCCGTGCTCCCGAATGCCGCAGGGCACGATGCCGCCGAAATGCGACAGGTCGGGTGCGACGTTCAGCGCCACGCCGTGCCAACTGACCCAGCGGGTGATCCGCACCCCGATGGCGGCAATCTTGGCCTCGGTCCCGGCGGCGCGATCCGCCACCCAGATGCCGACGCGGCCTTCGCGCCGCTCACCGCGCACATTGAAACGGTCCAGCGTGCGGATCAGCCATTCCTCCAGCGCCCACACGTACTGCCGCACATCGCGCGGCGGCACCGGACCGTGCTGGCGCGTCAGGTCCAGCATGACGTAGCCGGTGCGCTGGCCCGGCCCGTGATAGGTCCATTGCCCGCCGCGTCCGGCGCTGAAGGTGGGGAAATGCAGCGGGTTCAGCAAATCGGCCGGGTCAGCCGACGTGCCGGCGGTGAACAACGGCGGATGCTCGACCAGCCAGACCAATTCCGGCGCGGTTCCGGCACGGATTGCGGCCACGCGGGTCTGCATTGCGGCGATGGCGTCCGGATAGGGCGTCAGATCGTCCGAGATTTGCCATTGCAGCGGCAGGGGGGCGGTTGAAGTGCTCATGGTCCTCGTTTATACCCCAGCGCTTCCCACGGTGCGGTCGTGGCGGAATGGTAGACGCGCAAGCTTGAGGTGCTTGTGGGGGAAACCCTGTGGAGGTTCGAGTCCTCTCGACCGCACCAATACATCCATGTGAATATCGCGTTGGGCGGAAACGCGCAGCGCCTTCCGCCGGTGTGCGGCGTCCTCTGCCATTTTGCGCCACGGCGCTGACCCAAGAGCACGCGGTCGATGCATGTAGGAATACGATGACCAGCAGCCTGTGGGAACCGATTGGGGAGTTCATCAATGAGCGCTTAAACCAAGGATCAATGCCCGCTGTACACCACTATACGAGCGTGCGCGGCGCTTTAGGAATCTTGGAAAGCGGGAAATTTTGGTTCACTGAACGCGCGCATCTGAATGATCCGTCGGAAATTTCGCATGGCATAGAGATCGCGACGGAAATCCTGAAGGAGCGGGGGCGGCACGGCGATGCAAATCGCTTCGGCCGTTGCACTGCGAATGTATTTCGGGATTGCCGCTTTTTCAGTGGAAGTTTTACTTTCAAAGATGACGATTTATCTCAATGGATTAATTATGGAGACGAAGGAAAAGGCGTTATTTTGACACTCAGGGCTTCTGCCTTTAACAATCCGAAGAAACACGTCGACAGATTTGTCCGAGAAGATCTGACTGCTGTTGTTTGTCCAATATAGTACAAATCAGATGATTTACGGCGTGGTATTTCTAGGATCATCGACAAATGGGATGGAAGTAACGTTGAAGAACTGTGCGACCATATTTTCATGATTTCGAGCATGTTCAAGCACGATAGCTGGGAATCGGAGGAAGAGTACCGGTTTTTCGTGCATGGCTCCCGGCGAAGCATCCTAAGGAGTGACTGTTATAGAACCAGAGAACGGAACGGTGAGATCATTTCTTATCTCGACATCCCGCTTCAAAATTGGGGATCGGCAAATGATTTTCCGATTTATCGGATACGCCTTGGGCCGGCTGCGCCGCGGGGCCTCGACGCCCAACTCGCCGAACTCTTTGTCTCAAAGGGCATTGCCATCGACATCGTAAGGTCAAACCTTTCAAAGCGTTCAGTTCGCGCGATATGAGACTGAAATAAGCTGTCGCGTGGGTTGCTCGGGCAGCCCACGCTACGATTTTTCAAACCAACTCTACCCGCAACTC
>JANXMB010000152.1 GCA_025354865.1 Acetobacteraceae bacterium
CCTCGGCCCGATCGCCAATCTTTTTCAAGTGGGGCATCGGATTCGGCTGGACGTTTCGTCGTCGAATTTTCCGAAATTCGATGTCAATCCGAACACCGGGGAGCCGGATGGGCAAGCGCGGCGGAAGCGGATTGCGGTCAACACGGTGTTTGCAGATGCGGAGCGGCCGAGCGGCGTGGTGCTGCCGGTATTGGGGTTTTAGCGGGTGGGGTGGCGGGGGGTGCTGGTGCCGCCCGTGCAGCTGCGGGGGCGCAGTGTTCGTTTAATTATGGATAATATCTACCAAAGACATTTTATCTAGCGATTTCGCAGGATTCGCGCCACATTAATGGTAATATTCGGTATATCGCACCCCAAGGAGCCGCAAATGGCACCCCCCATCGCGCTATCCGCCGAAACATTCGCCCGCCCGCAAACACACACCGTGCCGCTGGTCGAGGCCGTCATCGGCCGCCCGATCGACTGCTACGAAGCCGACGAGGGCGAACCAGCCGCCTTGAAGGCTTCACATAGCCACGTCGTGTTGATATCTCGGAACGGGACTCTTTAGGGCATGGGCTTTCAAGTGGATGTTTTGCAGATCTACATCGACGACTCTGGGTCGCGTAACCCCGACCGTGCGCAAACGAACCGAGACGATGGGATGGATCATTTCGCTCTGGGCGGCATTATCGTTAACCGGGACAAACTGCGTGAAATTTATGAACTGTACGATCGCTTCAGGTCGAAATTCGCCGTAGACGGACCTTTGCACTCCACAAAAATTCGCGGAAAGCGGGATCAATTTCGATGGCTCCGGCAAGACGATCGAGAATGCGGCGACTTCTATACCGAGTTGGAAGCGCTGTTATTGACGATCGAGGCGATTGGGATCGCGTGCGTCATCGATCGCCCCGGCTACATCGAACGCTATCGCGAAAAATACGGCTCCCAACGGTGGACGATGTGCAAAACGGCTTACTGCATCCTCATCGAGCGCGCCGTAAAGTTCGCTCAAAAGACAAACGCCGTCCTTGAGGTTTTTTACGAAGCCGCAGGCAAGACGGAGGATCGTGCCATCCTCGATTATGCACGCGCACTCAAAACCGACGGAATGCCGTTCGATCCGGGGACCTCTGGGCAGTACCGGTGCCTTGTGGCCAGCGATTTCCAAAGGTCGATTTTGGGCGATCCCCAGCGGCGCACAAAGTCATCCCCGCTGATGCAGATCGCCGATCTCTATCTCTACCCGATGGCGAAATCGGGATACGATCGATCCTACCCGCCATTTCGCAAACTCATGGAGCGAGGGCGCATAATCGACGTTCATCTAACGGAGGATGAAATAAGTGCGGGAGGGATAAAATATAGTTGCTTTGGGGCTCCGCGAGAAAGCTAAAGGCCCGGATTTCTCCGGGCCTTCCGGCTCGCAATGGCGAACCCCGGGGCCGAGCCCACAGGCAGACTATGCGTTAGCCCGAATCGCGTGGCAATAGCCCGACACGCATTCGACGGAAATTTGCAGTCGCTACTGAATTTCCGACAGGAACACACCTATCGGAATACTATCCTTTTGTCAAGCTATAAATTCATTTAAAGGCAATAATACCTATAGCATCGATCTCTCATTTGAAACCGCCCCGCTATTTTTATATGGTATACGGCTGGTAATATCTGTATTTATGGTATTACCGTATTTTACCTTACCCCAAGGAGCCGCGAATGCCCCCCGCCATCGAGCTATCCACCGAAACATTCGCCCGTCTGCAAACACACGCCGAGCCGCTGGTCGATACGATCGAGACCGTCATCGGCCGCCTGATCGACTTCTACGAGGCCCACGACGGCGCACCCGACGCGGCCCCGCGCGACGACAAAAACATCCGCACATTCAGTCCGCTGGGGCCGCCGTCGCTGACCCACACCAAAGTCCTGTCGATCGAGTTCTGCGGAAAAACGCTGACGCACGCGCAGACGAACTGGAACGCGCTGCTCATCGCCGCCGTCACGGCAGCGAAGGCGCGCGCGACGAAGCCCGCCGACCTCGAACAACTCATTGCCACACCCTTTCTCGTGGGGAAGAAAACCGACGAGGGCTACCGGCACCTGCCGGAACTCGACCTATCGGTGCAGGGGCAGGACGCTAACGGCGCATGGAAAGCCGCCTGCCATATCGCTCGGGCGCTCGATCTGCCGCTGACCGTTCGGTTCGTCTGGCGCGAGAAGGAAGCCGCAGCCTTCCCCGGAATCGTTGGGCAGTTCGTCATCACCGGACGCTGACGCAGGCCGCTGCCGCCCTCGCCTCTTGCACGACAAGGGGGACCGCTGGTAGCGCAAGCCGCATGATCGAACTCGCACCTGCACCTGCCACCCTGCCCGCCGGACGGCGGGTTTATGCCATCGGCGACATCCATGGGTGTGCCGAACAACTCGACGCGCTGCACACCGCCATCGCCCGGGACCTCGCGGCGCGGCCGGTGGAACGCCCCGTGCTGATCCATGTCGGCGACTACGTCGATCGCGGCCCCAATACGGCTGGCGTGCTCGATCGGCTGATCGCCGGGGCGCCGATCGTCGGGATCGAAACCGTCAACCTGCTGGGCAACCACGAATTCACCATGCTGGAGGCGCTGTCGGGGGAGCGTGCCGCCGCCACCGACTGGCTGTTCGCCGGGGGAAGGCCGTCGTTGCAAAGCTATGGCATCGATCCCGACTCGCCGCGGGAGACGTGGCCCGACGCCGTGCCGGCCGCGCATATCGCGTTCCTGAAAACCCTGCCGACGATGCATCGGGAGGGCGGGTACGCCTTCGTCCATGCCGGCGTCCGCCCCAACGTGCCGCTGCACCAACAGGCCAAGGACGATCTGCTCCGCATGCGCTCGGCGTTCCTCTATTCCGAGATCGACTTCGGCGCCGTCGTGGTGCACGGGCATACCCCGGTGAAACATGCGGTGGTGCGGCACAATCGTATCGCTATCGACACCGGGGCGGTGTTCGGCGGGCCGCTGACGTGTCTTGTGCTCGAAGACGCCGTCATGGGTTTCTTGACCGCCGATCCGGTGCACGAGCCCGTTTCGATCCTGCACCGGTAGCGCCATGCAACCGATCGCCGCCGGCCTGCTCGCCGCGTTCGTCGGCTTTGCCTCCTCCTTCGTGGTGGTGCTGCAAGGTCTGATCGCGGTCGGGGCGACGCGCGCGCAGGCGGCGTCCGGGCTGATGGCGCTGGCGATCGCGATGGGGCTGGCCGGGGCGCTGCTCAGCCTGTGGCGGCGGCAACCGATCAGCATCGCGTGGTCCACCCCGGGGGCGGCGCTGCTGGCGACATCCGGCGCGCCGGACGGCGGATTTCCCGCAGCGATCGGCGCATTCCTGGTCTGCGGCGTGCTGATCGTGCTGGCTGGACTGTGGAAGCCGTTGGGCCGAGCGGTGGAGCGGATTCCGGCGGCGCTGGCGAATGCGATGCTGGCGGGGGTGCTGTTGGGATTGTGCCTCGCGCCGGTGCGGGCGATGGGGAGCGTGCCGCTGCTCGCCGCGCCGATGGTGTTGGTGTGGGCGGCGGTGTTTCATTGGAAACGACTGTATGCGGTGCCGGCGGCGGTGCTGGTAGTCGCGGTAACGATCGGTTTGCAGGGCATCCCGGCGGAGATCGGATCGCTCTGGCCCGCCCCGGTTGCGGTGCGCCCGGTTTTCACCCTCGCGGCCGCGCTGGGGCTGGGGGTGCCGCTGTTTCTGGTCACGATGGCGTCGCAGAATATTCCGGGCATGGCGGTGCTGCATCTGAACGGCTACCGCCCGCCGGCCAGCCCGTTGTTCGTGACGACCGGGGTATTCAGCCTGTTGGCGGCCCCGTTCGGCGGGCATGCGGTGAACCTCGCGGCGATCACGGCGGCTTTATGCGCCGGATCGGACGCCCATCCGAACCCGGCCCGGCGCTATTGGGCGGCGGTGGTTGCGGGGCTGACATACATCGTGTTCGGCCTGCTGGCCGGCGCGGCAACCGCCTTCATCGCCGCCACCCCACCCATTCTGATCGAGGCGGTCGCCGGCCTCGCGCTGCTCGGCGCTTTCGGTTCGGCGCTTCTCGGGTTCGTTTCAGAAACGAATGGGCGGGAGGCTGCGGTTGTTACGTTTCTGGTCACCGCGTCCGGCCAAGGTTTCCTGGGTGTCAGCGGCGCGTTCTGGGGCCTGTTGGCGGGCGGCGCGATGCTGGCGCTGGGTTCGGCGACGCGGCGGGCTTCGGGGTGACCATTGCCTTACGGTCACCCCGTAGGTAGCGGAAGGACTCCAAGTCTCCTTCTATTCCACGTCCGACATTCGGCTATCCGGACGGGCACGGCCTGGAGATGATTCACCGTGTCGCTCCAACTTCGTATATCGGATTCCTAAAGTTTCTCAAGTCGCTCCAATTTTTTATATCGGATTCTTTGAATTTCTTAAGGCGATTAGATGGCCCATTGCAAGACCGATTCGGCTCGGTGCCGGCGGGTTGCCGTTCGTCGGGACACGCCCCCTACCCCGTCCGCAAACCCAGCCGCGCCAGCCGAGGCAGCACCTCGGTACAGAAAAACGGGAGTTCGGCGGCGTAGTTCACCATCGACAGAGCAATGCCGCGCGCGCCGGCCGCCGCGATGTCGGCCAACTGTCGCGCCACCGTATCGGGATCGCCGGTTACCGGCACGCCGCCCATGCCTAGCGCCTGATGGAGGCGGCGTTCCTCGAAATCGTCGGGCCAGCGTTCCCTGGTATCGCCGCGCATCGCCATGATCCGGTCCACCGCTGCCCAGTCGGCATGGTCGATCGCGCAGTGGCGGAAATAATCCTCGGCCTCGCGGCCGGTCGGGCGGCAGGTCACCACCGCGACGGTGTAGACATCCACGGAAGACGACTGGGCTTTGACACCCGCAATATGGGCGGCGAATAGGTCGAGCCGGCCTTTCGGGGGCATCGAGAATAGCGCATCGCAGTTGCGGAGCGCGAAGGCCTGCCCGGTTTCCGACGCGGCGGCATTCATTACGATCGGGCGGCTGCCGCCCACCGGCTTGGGTTTCGCCCTGACCTGCCGCAGGGTGAAATGGCGGCCGGCGAAATCCCAATCCTCCTCCGCCCCCCAGGCCCGGCGGACGATTTGCAGCCATTCCTCGGCCAGTTCGTAGCGCGTTTCGTGGTCGCGCAGATCGGCGCCGAACATGGCGAACTCATCGGCGTTCCAGCCGCAGACGACGTTAAGCCCGAACCGCCCGCCGCCGATATGGTCGGCCGTGGCGAACTGCTTGGCCGCGACCAACGGATGGAACATCGGCGCGTGCACCGTCCCGAACACCGTCAGACGCTCGGTGGCCGCCAGCAGGCCGGTGGCCCAGGCGATGGTTTCCAGGGTTTCGCCCTGATAATCGGTGTCCCCGCCGTAGCCTTTCCAGCGGCCGACCGGCAGCATGAACTCGAACCCGGCGGCGTCGGCCATCTTTGCCAGCCGCAGATTGTCGGCCCACGACCCGCTCCAGCGTTCCGGCACCAGGGTGACGGCGCGACCGGAGGAGCAGTTGGCGCCGAACAGCCCCAGTTTCAGCCGATTGTCGGAATAAAGCGCGCGGCGGTTCGCCTGCGTGGGGTCTCGGGTGGAATCGGCGGACATGATCGGGCCTCGGGCAGCGGCGGTTGCCGGGGCGCGAATATCGACGTTCGATGCCCCGTCGCCAACCCCGGTTCCCCGAGCGGAGGAAATCCGCTACGTGTGCGGCGTTCACGACGGAAGAGCCAACCGCCATGCGATTTACCATCGACCGTATCGACCATATCGTGCTGAACGTGAAAGACGTGGAGATCGCGTGCGCTTGGTATCAGCGTGTGCTGGGCATGGATCGGGAGGATTTCGGCCCGAAAAGCCGCTCCGCGCTGAAATTCGGCGGGCAGAAGATCAACGTTCGCCCCTCCGGCACGCCGATTTCGGAATGGCCGACCGGCGCCAACGACGCGCCGGGGACCGGCGATTTCTGCTTCATCACCGCCGTCCCCCCGGATGAGGTCGTGGGCCACCTGCACGATTGCGGGGTGCAGATCGTCGCCGGCCCCAGCGAGCGCGCCGGCGCCCTGGGACCGATCGTGTCGGTCTATTGCCGCGATCCCGACGGCAATCTGGTCGAAATCGCATCGTATCAGGCCCGATGATGGAACAGCGTTCGACAATCGGCTGGGGCGCCTTTGCGGCATTTCTGGCCTGTATTCCGCTCGCCAACTGGATGATCGGGCATGTCGGCACGGTTTGCATACCGAACGGGCCGTGTTTGGTGCCGGTGGCACCGGGGCTGATGGCACCGTCGGGTGTGCTGACCGTGGGCGCGGCGCTGGTGTTGCGGGATGTGGTGCAACGCTGCCTCGGGCTGCGGGCAGGGCTGGCGGCGATCGCGATCGGCACCGCCTTGTCGGCACTGATCGCCCCCGGCGCGCTGGTGCTGGCCTCCGGCGTGGCCTTTGCCCTGAGCGAGTTGGCCGACTGCGCCGTTTACACCCCGTTGCAGCAACGCCGGCTGCTGTTGGCCGTCGTGGCGTCGTCGCTGGTCGGGCTGGCAGTGGATTCGGTCGTCTTCCTGTATCTGGCGTTCGGCAGTCTGGATTTCCTCGCCGGGCAGATCGTCGGCAAGTTCTGGGCGGTGGCGATCGCAGTGCCGCTGGTGCGGCTGTTACGCCGGGTGGCGCCGACCCCGGCATGAGCATCGAAGCCTACGACTTCGACCTTCCCCCCGACCGCATCGCCCACCACCCCGCGCGCCCCCGCGACTCCGCCCGCATGCTGCATGTCGCGGCGGGCGGGTTGACGGACCGAGGCATCGCCGATCTGCCGGACCTGCTGCGGCCGAACGATATCCTGGTCGCCAACGACACCGCCGTGATTCCGGCGCAACTCTCGGCGCGACGAGGGGCGGCGCGGATCGGCATCACCCTGGACCAACCCCGCCCCGACGGCACCTGGCACGCGCTGGCCCGCAATGCTCGGCGCCTGCGGGTCGGCGATATCCTGGGCTTCGACGGATCGGACAGCCTGACGGCCGAGGTCCGCGCGCGCGACCCCGATGGCGGCGTGGCGCTGGCGTTCAACTGCGCGGGGGACGATTTTTCGGCGGCTTTGCGGCAGGCCGGCGCGTTGGCTCTGCCGCCCTACATCGATCGCCCCAACGGCCCGCTGCCCGAGGACGGCGCCGATTACCGCACCGTGTTCGCCGAGCACGAGGGCGCGGTGGCGGCCCCGACGGCTGGGCTGCATTTTACCGCCGAACTGCTGGCGCGGCTGGCGGATCGGGGCGTGCGGCGGACGACCGTGACGCTGCATGTGGGTGCCGGCACATTCCTGCCGGTGCGCGACGACGACGTCGGACGGCACACCATGCATAGCGAGCGCGGCATTGTCTCGACCGGGGCTGCTGTCGCGATCGCCGCCGCTCGGCAGGCCGGCGGGCGGGTGGTCGCGGTTGGCACCACCAGCCTGCGGCTGCTGGAAAGCGCGGTCGGGGCGGACGGCGCGGTGCAGCCGTTCGACGGCGACACGTCGCTGTTCATTCTGCCGGGGTTCCGGTTTCGCGCGGTCGATGTGCTGGTGACCAACTTCCATCTGCCGCGCTCGACCTTGTTCATGCTGGTCTGCGCCTTCGCCGGCACGGACCGCATGCGCGCGGCGTACCGGCACGCCATCGAAACGGGGTACCGGTTTTACTCGTACGGCGATGCCTGCTTGCTGGAGCCGGGGGTCAACACTGCATGAGTTCGATGCTCACACCGTCCGGGGCGGCGACGTAGCAGAGCAGGCTGCCGCCGACG
>JANXMB010000153.1 GCA_025354865.1 Acetobacteraceae bacterium
CCGCTACAGATGGACGGCTTCAAAACCTGCGCCGATGTGGCAAAAGCCGAGCAGGAGGGCAAGCTGGTCCTGTATGCGACCGATCCCGAATCGGCCACGGAACAAATGCTCGCGCGGTTTCACGAAGCCTTTCCGAAAATCCAAACCAGCTACCTGCGTTTGCAGGGCGGGGCGCTCTACGCGCGTATCCTCGCGGAACGGCAGGCCGGGGTTTTCACTGCCGATATCCTGCAACCCGCCGATATGGGGTTCGCCCTCGATTTCCAGAAGCGCAACGGATATCTGCGCTACGTGTCGCCGGAAACGGACGCCTATAAGCCGGAATATCGCAGCAAGCCGGAAGGCGATTACACCTATGGCGCGCTGGTCGCCGCCGGGATCGCCTACAACCCCAAATTGGTGACCGAGGCCGAGGCGCCGAAGGACTGGCCCGACCTCTTGAACCCGAAATGGGCGGATGCGGTATCGGTGAAAGTAACCATATCGGGGCTGCAACACACTACTTGGTTCATGCTGCGCAAGCTGTACGGCAACGATTTCTGGTCCAAGCTGGAACCGTCCCGCCCGCATGCGTTCGATAGCTACGTGCAACAGTTCGATCGGCTGGTGAACGGGCAGGACAAGGTCGCGATGACGGCGCAATATTCCGGCTACCTGACGATGAAAGCGAAAGGCGCACCGGTCGGTTTCGTCGTCCCGCCCAGCGGCCTGACCGCCACGCCGCAGCCATGGGGCATCGTCAAGGAAGCGCCGCATCCCGCCGCCGCGCAGCTTTTCCTGGATTGGTTCCTTGGCCTGCCCGGTCAAACCGCCAACGTGAAATACCAGTTCACCCATTCGCTGCGCCCCGACGCCCCAGCCCCGCCGGGCGGGCTGAAAGCGACCGAGTTCAAGCTGCTGATTCCCGACGATTGGCACGCCTTGGAACAGTCGCACGCGGCATACGTAAAAGAGTGGAACAAATTGACGGGAATGCGCTGAACCATGCGGTCGTCCGGAACCAATATGTGGATCGCACCGCTGCTGCTGCTCGTCTGCGGCGTGCTGGTGTTCTACCCACTGATTTACCTCGTCACCGAGTCGTTCAATATCGGCGACGCCCAGATCTTCCCGCCGGAAGAATACGGCATGGACAACTACTGGGAGCTGTTCGAGGAACCGAAAATCATCCTCAACACGCTCTGGGTCGCCTGCCTCGCCACCGTGATGGCGGTGCTGTTCGGCTTCGTCCAGGCCTGGATCATCACCCGCACCGCGATCCCCGGGCGGGCGCGGCTCGAACGGCTGATGCAACTGCCCTACTACATGACCCCCCTGATCGGCGCCCTTTCCTGGGGCGTGCTGCTCGGTCCCAAAACCGGACTGGTCAATCAGGTCTGGCGCTCGATGGGATTTTCCAGCGATTTCTTCAATATCTACTCCCCTTGGGGCATCGCCTGGGTCATGGCCCTGTTCGAGGGCACGGTCGCCTTCGTGATGATCGCCGCGTCGATGAAATCGATGGACCCATCGCTGGAAGAAAGCTCCCGCGTGCTGGGCGCGTCGAAGCTGCGCACGGCGCTGAAAATCACCCTGCCGATGGTCGCCCCCGGCGTGCTGTCGGCCACCATCTTCGTGTTCGCGGAAATGCTGGGCTCCTTCGCCGCCGCGTTCGTGCTGGGCATCCCCGGCCGCTTCTTCGTGGTGACCACGGCGATATGGGAGGCGACTTTGTCCTACCCGCCGGATTACGGCCGAGCGGCGGCGATGGGCCTGTCGCTGTCCGGCGCGATGGTACTGACCCTGGCCGCCGCCAAATTCATCATGCGCAAAGGCAGCTATGCCACCATTTCCGGGAAAGCCTTCCGGCCCCGGCCGATGGAAATCGGCGCTATCCGGTGGCTGCTGATGGCGATCTCCTGGGGCTACATCGTCGTCGCGGTGATCTTGCCGCTGATGGCGCTGACCCTGACCTCGTTCGAGCGGTTTGCGACCGTCGTCGTCAGCCAGATGCAATTCACCATTGCCAACTACGAAACCGCGCTGGCGATGGGGTCCCTCGCGCCCGCCTTCGGCAACAGCCTGCTGCTGGGCATCGTGGTCGCGACGTTGGGCGTGCCGACGATCGGGGTGCTGGCCTGGATTATTTACCGATCCCGGATGCCCGGCCGAGGCGCGATGGAATTCCTGGTCATGGTGCCGCAAGCCGTGCCGCGGTTGGTGTTCGGCCTCGGGCTGTTATGGGCCTGGATCAATATCCCGATCCCGATTTACGGCACATTGTGGCTGCTGGGCATCGCCTATTTCACCGTGTTCATGCCGCTGGGATTGCGCACGATCGCCGGCGTGGTGTTGCAGGTCGATAAAAGCCTAGAGGAATGCGCCCGCGTGTGCGGCGCCCCCTGGACCTACCAGATGCGCACCATCACTTTGCCGCTGCTGCGCCCGGGTCTGGTGGCCGCGTGGTTGCTGATCTTCATCGCCAGTGTGCGCGAACTCGGTGTGTCGGTGTTCCTGATGGGACCCAATTCGAAGGTTGTCGCCCCGGCGATCGTCAATTCCTGGCTGTCGTCCAGTTCGGAATTGTCCGCCGCGATGGCATTGATGCAAACAGTCATGGTGTTTATCGCCGTGGCGATCCTGTTCAGGGTCGCGCGAAAAGTCGGAGGCGACGTCGTATGAGCGGAGTTCCACCCAGGATCGAGGTCAAGGACCTCGTGGTCCGCTACGGCGAAGGTGCGCCCGCCGTGGACGGCGTGGGGTTCGCCATTGCGCCCGGGGAGTTGGTGACGCTTCTCGGCCCCTCCGGCTGCGGCAAGACCACCACGCTGCGCTCGATTGCCGGGCTGGAAACGCCGACCAGCGGATCGATCGTGCTGAATGGGCAGACGGTTTATTCCAGCGCCGAGCGGCGGAACGTGCCGTCGGAAAAGCGCGGCGTGTCGATGGTGTTCCAGTCCTATGCCATCTGGCCGCATATGACGGTGTTCGAAAACGTCGCCTACGGGTTGCGGGTGCGCAAAGCCCCGAAGGCCGAGGTCGCCGCCAGTGTCGCCCGCGTGCTGGATATGGTGCAGATGCAAGCCTACGCCGACCGCCCGTCGTCCAACCTGTCCGGCGGTCAGCAACAGCGCGTGGCCGTTGCGCGCGCCATCGCATTCTCCCCCAACGTGTTGCTGTTCGATGAGCCGCTGTCCAATCTCGACGCCAAATTGCGCGCGGAAATGCGGGTGGAACTGCGCGAATTGCAGCGCCGGCTGGATATCACCTCGCTCTATGTCACCCACGATCAGGAAGAAGCGCTGGCGATTTCCGACCGCGTGATCGTGATGAGCAACGGCAAGATCGAGCAGATCGGCACGCCCGAGGAAATCTACAACCGCCCCAATACCCTGTTCGTGGCCGATTTCGTCGGGGCGGCGAATATCGTCGGGGGCAAGGTCGCCGGCCCCGGCCCCAACGGCACCCTGATCTTCGAAGGCCAGGGCGGCGTGCGGATGGAGATCGAGGCACCCCCCAACGGGCGCGGCGGCGACAAGGTTGCCCTCCGCTCGTCGTACATCCATCTGACGCCGATGCCGCAGACCCATAATGCGGTGGCGGGCACCATCCACCGGCGCATGTTCCACGGCGATTTCATCCAATACGTGGTGGACTGGCCCGCCGGACAACTGATCGTACGGCGTCCGCCGACAGAACATTACACAGAAGGCAGCGCGGTGACCGTTTCCTTCCTGCCGGAGCATTGCGTGTTGCTGTAGGAAGGGTGCACCGCAACAGGAGCACCCCGCGTTGGAGCGCGAACTGGTCAAAGCCGTCCTGGCGAACGAGGCATCGATAGCCCTTGTCGGCGACGACCGCACCGCCCGCATGGACATGCTGGATCGGATCGACGACCTGTTGATGCGCAACCGCTGCCGGGTTGTGCGGGTGGGTAGCGACGACGGCCAGCCGCTCGATCTGCAACGGGTCATGGACCGGGTCGTCGGCTTCGGACAGACCGGCGCCGATCGGGTCGAACGCTTCTTCGAGGCGATTGCCCTGCCGGTCGGCGACGAGCGCCACATCGTGCTGATGATCGACGATACGCACCTGCTGACGCCCGATTGTCTGAACTATTTGGCGCTGATCGGCCCGACGACGGTCGGCCAGGATCTGAGCCTGCAAATCGTCTTCGCCGGCACCGCCGCCATGTGGGACCGCCTGCCAAAATCCGGCAGCCTGTCCGCCGAGCGCATTGTTGCTCGATTTGCCATGGACCGGATCGGGAGAGCGGTAGCGGCGGAACCGGCACCCGAACCGGCACCCGAACCCGTGGCGCTGTCGTCGAACGCCCTCCGCCCGCCGCGCCCGCCACCGACCGAGGGGCACCAACTCCTGCGGCTGCGTCTGGTCGAGGAAGAGCGTCAGCGACAACGCCGCAAGCGCGTGACCGGCTGGGTGTTTCCGAAAATGGCCTCGGCGGCGGTGCTGGCGGTTTTGGCCGTTCTATCCACCGTGCTTTGGGTCCGTATGCCGGAATTGCGCAACGCGGTGCGCACGTTGTTCGTCCCCGGTCCTGTCGAATCCGGCCGCGAGGCGGAAGCCGTTTCGGCGCTTATTGCGCGCGGCAACCGGCTGCTGGGTTCCGGCGATGTCATCGGGGCGCAGAACGTGTTCGCACACGCCGCGTCAACCGGGTCCGGCCCGGCGGCCACCGGCCTTGCGAAGACCTACGATCCCGCGTTCCTGGCCGAAATCGGTTCCCGAGCAAGCGCCCCCGACACGGCGATCGCCGCCGCCTGGTATCAACGGGCTGTCGCGCTGGGCGATCGCGAGGCCGCCGCCCGCCTGACACGCATGCAGGCGCAAGCGGGCAAGTAATATCGACCGGCCGAACGGAATTAGGCGATCGCCAGCCGGCGGCCGCTGAAGCGCAGCCACAGGACGGCGAGCGTCGCGCAGCCGATCAGCACGAACGACAGCAGGTTCAGCGGCAGCCAACCCAGGCGATTTTGCAGCAACCCGGCCAACAGGCTGCATGTCGCGGTGGTGCCGAAAACCAGGAAGTCGTTCAGCGCCTGGGCTTTGCCGCGCTCCACCGGGCGGTAGGTGGTGGTGACCAGCGTGGTCGCGCCGACGAACATGAAGTTCCAGCCGACGCCGTTCAGCATCAGCGCGATGCGGAAATTCCATTCCGACAGGCCCTCGACCCCCGCAGCGACACCGGCCGCGAGCACCGCCGCGCCCACCAGCATGATATTCAACACGCCGAACCGGGTGATCAGCGAGCCGGTGAAGAAGGCCGGGGCGAACATGCCGAGCACATGCAGCAGGATGACCCAATGCGCCTCGGTCTGCGGCAGTCCGCAGGCCACGATCGCCAAGGGGGATGCGCTCATGAGGAAGGACATTGTGCCGAAGGACATCATCCCGACCGTGACCGCGACCAGGAATGTCGGCTGGGTGGCAATTTCCCGCAGCGGGCGGGGCGTGCCCTCGGCCTTGGTCGGGGCGGCGACCGGCGGGAAGCGGATGAAGCTCATGACAGCGAAGATCGTCAGGTGCAGGCCGAACATCGCCGCGTAGGTCGCGATATACAAAGGCTGCATCTGGTCGTGGGTCCAGCGCGCCAGGGTCGGGCCGAGGATGGCCGCAACCACCCCGCCGGCCGTGACCCAGGCAATGGCTTTCGGGCGCAGGGTGGCATCCACCAACTCGACGGCGGCGAAGCGATACATTTGCAGATTGGCCACGGCATACCCAAGGATCAGCCCGCCGGCGCACATGACCAGGAATTGCCCGAAATACAGGCCCAGGCCGCAGGTCGCGGCGCCCGCCATGCCGAAAATCGACCCGATGCGGAAGCCGAAGCGGCGCCCCATCCGCTGCATCAGCATTGCTGCCGGGAAGACCGACAACATCACGCCCAAATGCTGGAGGGTCAGCGGCAACGTCGCCCAATCCGCGATATGCAGGATCGTGGAGATCGACAGAACCGTCGATGTGAACATCATCGTGTTCACAGCCTGACCCAGCGCCTGGCAGGTCGCGAGCAGCAGCAGATTGCGCGCCATCGGGCGGGTCATCATGGTCGGTCCTTGGCGTAGTTTCCGGTCAGGACTTTTGGCAGTTTTTCCTCCGACGACAACCCGAATTGGCAAAAACGCCCCAACAGGGCAGCTATGCGCGGACTTTGCTCGGCGCCCCGGAATCCGGCATGATGTCCCAAAGCAGGAGGAACCATCGATGAAACGGCTTAGTCAGCAGCAGGTCGATGCCTACAACCGGGACGGATTTCTGTATCCGTTCGACGCGCTTGCGCCCGATGAATTGGCCGAATGCCGCGCCGGCATGGATCGCTTCGAAACCGACCTCGGTAGCCCGGTGGCCAAGGCGGAACTGAAATGGCGCTCCCACGCGTTCGCCCATTCGCCCTGGTTCGCCAAGCTGGCGATGCATCCCCGCATCCTGGACGCGGTGGAAGATATCGTCGGGCCGAACATCCTGATCTGGACCAGCACGTTCTTCATTAAGGAACCGCAGTCCCCGACCTTCGCCGCCTGGCATCAGGACGGCACCTATTTCGGACTGGCGCCGCAAACCCTGATCACCGCTTGGGTGGCGCTGAACGACGCCTCGCATGAGGCCGGGTGCATGGACGCGGTGTCGTTCCACGGCAAGCCGCGCCAGATGTACCACGCGCCGAAACGGCTGGAGCACAGCATCAACCGCGCCGGCCAGGAAGTGATGGAGGACATCGATCAATCCACCATCGAGACGATGGCATTGCAGGCCGGCCAGTTCTCCCTGCACCACGAGCTGGCCATCCACCGCTCCGGCCCGAACAACGCCAGCCATCGCCGCATCGGCCTGGGGCTGAATTACATCCCGACCTCGGTCAAGACGACGACATCGGTGCGCATGAGCGCGATGCTGGTGCGCGGCAAGGACGAATACGGCCATTTCGACATGATCGAGCCGCCGAAAGCCGAACGCGACGACGCGGCCCTGGCGGCGCATCTGCACATCAACAGCCGCTACCGCGACAATTACAACGAGATGGTGCAACGCCACGAAGCCGAATTCGCGACGGCCGCCGAGTAACCCTCACGATCCGGTCTCAGCGCGCGATGGCCGAAGGCGGCACGCCGTAGGTCTGAATCGCCCGCCCTAACAAAGCGTTAGAGTGCGACCCCGGCGCACTCTAACGCCGGCCGAACAGTTTCTCGATTTCCAATTTCGATAACTTGAGGAACGTCGGCCGGCCGTGGCTGCATGTGGCGGCGCGCGGCGTGGCCTCCATCTGCCGCAGCAGCGAATCCATCTCGGCCACATTCAGCCGCCGCCCGGCGCGGATGCTGCCGTGGCAGGCAAGCCGAGCGACGACCGCGTCCAAGCGGGAGGCCAGTGCCGTGGTTTCCTCCATTTCCTCCAATTCGTCGGCGAGGTCGCGTAGCAGCGGTCCCGGCTCCGGTGCGCCCAATGCCGCCGGCAGCGCGCGCACCAGGATTGCGCCCGGGCCGAATGCCTCGATTTCCAGGCCGAGACGCGCGAGTTCGTCGGTGCGGGAAAGCAGGCGGGCAGCGTCGGCGGACGGGAGATCGACCACCGCCGGCAGCAGCATGGGCTGGGTGCGGACCCCGCCTTCCAGCATCTGGGACCGGATGGCTTCGTGCATCAACCGCTCGTGCGCCGCATGTTGATCGACCAGAACCAGCGAATCGTCGGCGGCGACCGCAATGATATAGGTGTCCAACACCTGCGCCACCGGGGCACCCAACGGATGCGGGGATCGTTCCGCCGGCATCGCCAGCATGCGCGCATAGGGTTCGGCATGCAGCGGCAACTGCGCCTCGGCGAGCATCCCGCCGAGGTTCATCGGGTCGCGGGCCATCGGTTCGGGCAGTGGCAGCGCCTGAATCCCGCCGCGACGGGGGGACGGGCGGGACTGCCACAAATGCATCGATGGTCGGTGTTCCATCAAAGCCGGCGCCGGCATATCGGTCCCGGCGGCGCCCGATAGCAGGCGGGCGATGCTGCCGATCACCAACCCCCGCACCCCAGCCGCATCGCGAAAGCGCAGCTCGGTTTTGGCCGGATGGACGTTCACATCCAGTTCGTCCGGCGGCAGATCGAGGTATAGCGCCACCACCGGATGCCGCCCGTATTCCAGCACGTCGCGATACGCCACCCGGATGGCGCTTTTCAACGTGGGGTCGATCACCGGCCGCCCGTTCACCACCAAACTTTGCGCGTTCGCCGTCGCTCGGTTTACCGCCGGGGAGCACACATACCCGCCGATCCGCATCGCCCCGCGCTCGGCGTCGAGCGGGATCATCGCCGCCGCCGCATCGGCGCCCAGCAAGGCGGCCACCCGAGCGGCGCGGTCCTGGATGGGCAGGTCGAAGGCGACGCGACCGTCCGATTCCAGCCGGAAGGCGACATGCGGGGCGGCGAAGGCAAGGCGGCGCACTGCAGCCTCGGCATGGTCGCCCTCGGTGCGGGGGATTTTCAGAAATTTGCGGCGGGCGGGCGTGGCATAGAACAGGTCGGCGACGACAACGCGGGTGCCCGGCGCGCCGGCGGCCGGTGCCGGTTCGCTCACCCGTCCGCCTTCCACCGTTATCGTGCTGGCGTGATCCTGCGTGCGCGGGCGGGACACGATCGACAGGCGCGCCGCGGCGCCGATCGAGGGCAGCGCCTCCCCCCGGAAGCCGAGGGTGGAAATGCGTACCAGCATGTCGTCGGTGAGTTTGGATGTCGCATGCCGCAGCACCGCCAGCGCCAGATCGTCGGCCGTCATGCCGATGCCGTCGTCCACAACCTCGATCCGATCGATCCCGCCGCCGGTCAGCGAGACGGCAATCCGGGTCGCGCCGGCATCGAGGGCATTTTCCACCAATTCCTTGACCGCCGCCGCCGGCCGTTCGATTACCTCCCCAGCCGCGATGCGGTTGACGGTGGTTTCCGACAGGATGCGGATGGCGGTCACGTCTCGTGCCGCAGCGCGCGGAAACGGGCGATCAGGGCGGCGGTGGAGGAATCGTGCGTGCCGGTCGCGGCGCCTGGAGCCAGTTCCGGCAGAATGCCGCCGGCTAGCACCTTGCCGAGTTCCACCCCCCATTGGTCGAAGCTGTCGATCCCCCACAAACAGCCCTGTACGGCGACTTTGTGCTCGTAGAGTGCGATCAGCCGACCCAGCGCGAAGGCATCCAGCCGATCGAACAGGATGGTGTTCGACGGGCGGTCGCCGGGCGCGACCCGATGCGGCGCGATGGCATCGATCGCCGCCGGAGGCATGCCGCGCGCCGCCATTTCCGCTCGGATTGCCGCTTCGGACTTGCCGATCATCAGGGCTTCCGCCTGGGCGAAGGCGTTGGCCGCCAGCGCCCGATGCGCATCGGGACGATCGTGATCGGGGTTGGCGGCGAGGATGAAATCGACCGGAACCGTCCTGGTACCCTGATGCACCAGTTGGATGAAGCTATGCTGCGCGTTTGTCCCAGGCTCCCCGAACAACATGGGGCAGGTGTCCCAGCCGGTGTCGGTCCCGGCCAGGGTCGTGCGCTTGCCGTTGCTCTCCATTTCCACCTGTTGCAGATGGGCTGGCAGCCGGCGGAGGCGATCGTCGTAGGCCAGCACGCAATGCGTGGCGCAGCCCAGCGCGTTGACATGCCATATCCCGACCAGGGCCAGCAGCACCGGCAGGTTTTCCCGCAGCGGCGCATCCCGGAAATGCCGGTCCATCGACCAAGCGCCGTCGAGCATGGCCTGGAACCGATCCCACCCTGCGGCGAGCGCGATGGTCAGACCGACCGGCGACCAGAGCGAATACCGCCCGCCGACCCAGTCGCGGAAGCCGAAGGTGTTCCCCGGCAGGATGCCGAACGCGGCCACCGCCGGCAGATTGGTCGAGAGCGCGGCGAAATGCAGCGGCACGGCGGCTTCCCCCAGCGCCTCGGCAATCCAGGCGCGGGCGGCGTCGGCGTTGGACAAGGTTTCCAGGGTGGTGAAGGTTTTCGATGCCACCAGAACCAGCGTGCGCGCGGGATCGAGGCCCTCGGTCGCATGCAGAAACGCATGCCCGTCCACGTTGGACAGGAAGCGCGTTTGCATCGGCGTGTCGCTGCGCCCGAGGGTCAATGCCTCGGTGGCGACGAGCGGCCCAAGGTCGGACCCGCCGATCCCGATCGCCAGAACATGGGTAAAGCGGGCGCCGGTCGCCCCGGTCCGAGCGCCGCGATGAACGGCGTCGACGAAAGCGTGCATGCGGATACGTTCCGCTGCGGCGATGGCGCTGGCATCTTCGTCCTGCCCGCCCAGAGTAGCACGTAACCCGGCATCGGCCGGCGCGCGCAGGGCCATGTGCATCGCGGCGCGGTGTTCGGTCGGATTGACCATCGCCCCGGCGAACAGCCGCTGCCGGAAATCGTCCAGCCCAACGGCCTCGGCAAGGGCGAACAGCGCGTCGCGGGCGGTATCGTCGATCGAGGATTTGGAGAAATCGAGCGTTAGATCGTCCAGCGTGGCCGCGAACCGCGTGGCGCGATGCGGGTCGGCGGCGAACAGCGGAGCGATGCGCCGCCCATCCGGCCGATCGGCAAGCTGGCGGAGTCGGGCAAAGGCAGCGGCGCGAGCATCGGTCATACCCCACAGTTTACGGCCTGTTGCCACCCCCCGTGAAGCGCCGTTTCCCATCCGGTAGGTGCAGTTGTATGGCCCACCGCAATTTTTCCCGCCCTGGCGCGAAATCTTGCGCGAAATGCCGCCTCGGCGCAGGATCGGGCACAATCAGGCAGGAGAAGTCCCTTGGCAGACTACGATCTGGTCATTCGCGGCGGCACCGTCATCGACGGCACCGGCGCCGCGCCTTTCGCCGCCGACGTCGCCATGCAAGGCGACCGCATCGTCGCCGTCGGCAGTTTTGCCGGCTCCGGCGCCGAGGAAATCGACGCCACCGGCCGGCTGGTCACCCCCGGCT
The DNA here is from genome assembly GCA_025354865.1 of Acetobacteraceae bacterium. Taxonomy (GTDB): domain Bacteria; phylum Pseudomonadota; class Alphaproteobacteria; order Acetobacterales; family Acetobacteraceae; genus Rhodopila. Next base: position 10,943 of record JANXMB010000153.1, read on the forward strand.
TCGTCGATATCCACACCCATTACGATGCCCAGGCAGTGTGGGACGATCATTTGTCGCCGTCGTCCTCGCACGGGGTGACGACCGCTGTCATGGGCAATTGCGGCGTCGGCTTCGCCCCCTGCAAGCCCGCCGATCGGCAGAAGCTGGTCGAATTGATGGAGGGGGTGGAGGATATTCCCGGCGCCGTCATGAACGAGGGCCTGACATGGGAGTGGGAAACCTTCGGTGAGTATTTGAACGCGCTGGAACGCAAGCCCCGCGATATCGACGTCTGCGCCCTGCTGCCGCACGCCGCCGTGCGGGTTTACGTCATGGGCGAGCGGGCGCTGCAACTCGAAAACGCCAACCAGGCCGACATCGCCCAAATGCGCGAAATCGCGCGCGATGCCATGAAAGCCGGCGCGTTCGGCTTCTCCACCTCCCGCAGCCTGTCGCACAAGACGCTGAAGGGCGATCCGACCCCGACGTTGCGGGTGCAGGAGGAAGAATTGCGCGGCCTGGCGCTGGGCATGAAGGATGCCGGGTCCGGCATGTTGGAAATGGTATCGGAATGGGCGCCCGATCATAACGCCGAATTCGCCATGCTGCGGCGCGTGATCGAAGCCAGCGGCCGCCCCGCCGTCTTCACCCTGACCCAACGCCATGCTCGGCCCGAGGTCTGGCGCGACCTGTTGGCCCATGCCGAGCAGGCGCTGGCCGACGGGTTGCCGATCAGGCCGGTGTTCGGGCCGCGCGCGGTGGGCGTGCTGCTGGGATTGACCGGCAGCCAGAACCCGTTCTCCGGCTGCCCCAGCTACAAGGCGATCGCCGATCTGCCCTTGGCGGAGCGGGTGCGCCGGATGCGCGATCCGGCCGTGCGGGCGGCGATCCTGAGCGAGGATCCGAAGAAGGAAAGCACCTTCCCGCTGATGCATCGGCTGTCGTACGGCTATATGTTCCGCTTCGGCAACCCGCCGGAATACGAGCCGAAGTTCGAGGACAGCCTGGAAGCCATCGCCGCCCGCGAAGGCCGCACCCCGCCCGAGGTTGCCTACGATGTGCTGCTGGAAAGCGAGGGCACGGATTTCATCTACACCACCCTGTCCAGCTATGCGTACGGCAACCTGTCGATGGCCGAAACGCTGCTGAAAAACCCCAACGCCATCATGGGGTTGGGCGATGGCGGCGCGCATGTGGCGTTCATCCTCGACGCGGGCTACCAGACCTGGCTGCTGACCCATTGGGGCCGGCAACGCGGCATGTTCAAGACCGAGGAACTGATCCGCCGCCTGACCTCCGACACCGCCGGCGCGGCCGGTCTGCACGATCGCGGCGTGTTGGCGGTCGGCAAGAAAGCCGATGCGAATGTGATCGATTGGGACCGGTTGGGGGCGGACAAGCCCTATGTCGCGCACGATCTGCCAGCCGGCGGCAAACGCCTGCTGCAAAAGGTGCACGGCTACGATGCGACCATCGTCTCTGGCCGGGTGACCTTCCGCAACGGTGTGCCGACCGGCGCGCTGCCGGGCAAGCTGGTGCGGGGGCCGCAGGCGGCTTTGGCCTAAAACCGTGGCGGTCCGGCTGTTCGACATTGCCCAAGCAACGGCCCGCCCCGATCATACGGTGGAGATCGTCTGGAACGACGGTGTGGCCGGCACCGTCGATTTCCTGCCGGTGATCGATCGCGGCGGCTGGTTCACCCCCTTGCGCGACGGCGATTATTTCGTCGCGACCATGGTGGTGTTGCCGGACGGCGCGGGCCTGACCTGGCCGGAGGAGATCGACTACTCCGCCGACTTCCTGCGGCGGGAGGCGTTTCCGCTGGGCGTGCCGGGGTAAACCCGGATCGGGGATAGGCACCACCCCTATCCCCAACCGGCCGATGCGGTATCGTCCGGCGTCACCCGTTCGAGGCAGCATGTCCGGTCGCGATCCATCCCGCTATTCCTCGCCGCGCTGGCGACCGAGGGTTGTGCACGACATCGTGTTGGCGGTGGCGGAGCAGATGGAGGATGCCGGCCTGCCGATGCCGCCGGCCGCATTTTACCGCACGTTGTCCGAACATGCCGAAAGCGCCGCACAGGAATGGATCGCCGACGCGATCGCTCAGGCCGGCACCGAAAGCGCCGATGCCGACCTCGCGAAGGTCCGCCATTTGCTCGATACTTTGGGCGACGAACTGTTTATCGGCACCGAACTCGCCGTCGATGCGACTTTGGCGCGTTTGCTCGCCTACCTTCTGGTCGATTGCACCGATGGCTACAACTACGCGTGCTGCGACCTGCATTGGGGGATGAACCCCGATCCCGAATGGGGCACGCGATGGGGCATCCACCAGGATATCCGCGACCTCTCGCCCGCGTTCCTGTTCAAATTGTGCCGCAAGGGCGATGTGCGTTTCCTTGCGGTGGAATGCCACGCCCCGACCCGGCGCCTGCCGGAAGACGCGGCCGCCCGCTTGCGCGCCCGCACGCTGATCGTCTCCGGCGTCCCCGTGCTAGCATTCTCCCCGGCCGAGATCGAAGGCGACCCCGCTGCCTGCGTCGCCGAAATCGGCAACGCCTTGGCCATCCTGGCGCAGGAACTGCTGGCGCTGCACGGTATCGAACCCCCGCCGCGCCACGACTTCCGCCCCCGAACTGGGGCCTGATTACTGGGGTCTGATCGCCGCTGCCTCTGGCCTCCCGCTCCGAACCGAACGATCATGCGGGGAACAAAGCGCCGCACCTCCCCGGCTGCGGGAGGAGGGAAAGGAACACCGCCATGCCGAAGACCGTCCTTTACGCCAGCGTCGGGCCGAATACGACGCAGTACGATATCGATGTCGAGGCTTGCACCCTGACCCCGCGCGGCACCGTGACCGCCCCGGCGAACGTGCAATACGCTTGGCCGCATGCGAATCGCCGGTTCCTGTATGCAGTGTCCTCCGATAGCGGGTCCGGCATGGCGGGCGGCGGGGCCAATCACCATGCCATCGCGTACCGGATCGATCCCTCCGGCAGCCTGTCGCCGCACGGCGCGCCGATTCCGCTGCCGACCCGGCCGATCCACATGGCAACCGACCGCCGGTCGGAGCACCTGCTGATCGCGTTCAACAACCCGCCATCCCTGCGTGTCTACAAAATCGGCCCGGACGGCACCCCGGGGGCGGAGGTGCCGCAATCCCCCTCGATCGATCCCGGCATCTTCCCGCATCAGGTGCTGGCCACCCCCGACGGCAAGCAGGTCGTCCTGGTCGCGCGCGGCTTCGACCCCGACAAGGGCAAGCCCGAGGAGCCCGGCGCCCTGACACTGTTCGACTTCGCCCAGGGCGTGCTGACCTTGCGGCAGACGGTCGCCCCGAATGGCGGCTTCGGGTTCGGGCCGCGCCACCTCGATTTCCATCCGACCCAGCCGTGGGTCTACGTCTCGCTGGAGCGGCAGGACCAGATCGCGTTCTTCACCCTAACCGACGGTACTCTCTCGCCCGACGCCCTCGCTCGGGTCGATACGCTGGACGCCGCTCGGCCGCAAAGCGACCACCAACTGGTCGGAACCGTGCACGTCCATCCCAACGGCCGCACGGCCTACGTCGCCAATCGCACCCGCGACAACGTCGGGCAGAATAGTCTGGCGGTGTTCGCCCTGGATCCGCAGACCGGGATGCCGCGCCGGGTGCAGAACATCGACTCGCACGGGGTGCATCCGCGCACCTTCCACATCGACCCCTCCGGCCGGACGATGGTCGTGGCGCATATCCAGGGCGCGGGCGATGTGCCGTGCCGGTTGACGACGTTCCGCATTGCCGAGGACGGCACCCTGGCATTCGCCCATGCCTATGACGTCGATAACGCTGGCAAATATATGTGGTGGGCGGGCATGGTAACCATCCCCTGATGGTCTGTCCGAACATTTCGCGGTCCAGGAGGTTCAGCCATGTTCACGATCCAGCACCACGACAGCATCGGTTCGACCAACGACGAGGCCCGGCGCCTCGCGTTGTTGGGCGCCGAGCACGGGACGGTCGTGCATGCCGATGAGCAGACAGCCGGTCGAGGGCGGCGGGAACGGGCGTGGTTCAGCCCGCCCGGCAATCTATATATGTCGGTGCTGCTGCGCCTGGATGCGCCGCTGCGGCGGCTGTCGGAACTCAGTTTCCTGACCGCGTTGGCGGTGGCCGACGCGGTGGATGCGCTGCTGCCCAGGCAAACCCGCGCCACGCTGAAATGGCCCAACGATGTGCTGGTGAACGGGGCGAAGATCGCCGGCATTCTGCTGGAGCAAGTGGACGACGCCACCATCGTCGGCACCGGCCTGAACGTCCTGCACGCACCGCCCAATGTTGCCTATACCACCACGACTCTGGTCTCCAGCGGCGGCATCGCCAGCGTCGAGACCGCGCGCGACATCCTGCTCGAACGCCTCGCCGCGCATCTGGCGGTCTGGCAGACGGAAGGCTTTCCCCCGATCCGCGACGCCTGGATGGCACGCGGCCATCCGCTCGGCACACCACTGCGTGCGGGCGTCGGCGACCACGCCATCGAGGGCATTTTCGCCGGGCTGGCCGACGACGGCGCCTTGCTGCTCGACACCGACGAGGGCCGTAAACGCATCGTTGCGGGGGACGTGGAGCGTACCGTCGCGGGCGACGTGGAACGCAACCTCGCGGGCGACGTGGAACGCAACCTCGCGGGCGACGTGGGGGCGCCGCCGGTTTGACCCTCCGGCGCCTCGGTGGTTCCATCCGGAGCGCGATGGCCGGCGGCGGAAACGCCGAAGGTCTGAATCGCGCGACCAAACAAAGTGTTAGACCGCAGCGCGAACGCGTCGCGGTCTAAACCGGAAACGTCGAGCGCACGGAAGCACCGCAATGGACCAATCGAACGGCTGGGAGCCGGAACTGCTGGAACTCCGCGAACGCCAGCGGATCGCCCGCCAAATGGGCGGCCCAGAACGCATCGCACGCCAGCACGCGGCGGGGAAACTGACCGTTCGGGAACGGATCGACACCCTTCTCGATCCCGGCACGTTCCTGGAAATCGGCTCCATCGCCGGCAAAGCCACATACGATGCCAGCCAGAAAACCATGGTCGATTTCATGCCGGCCAACGGCGTGTTCGGTCGGGGCACCGTGGACGATCGCCCGGTGGTGGTCTTCGGCGACGATTTCACCGTGCGCGGCGGGTCTGCCGATGCGTCCATCAAACACAAATACCAAATGCCGGAGATGATGGCCGGGGAGTTTCGCATCCCGCTGATCCGCATCATCGAAGGCTCCGGCGGCGGCGGTTCCGTCAAGACCATCGAAACCACCGGCCACGCCAACCTGCCCGGCGGCGTCGGCCAAAGTTCCGGCCTGTGGCTCTGCGCGCAGAACATGGGCCGGGTGCCGGTCGTCGCCATGGGCCTGGGTTCCGTGGCCGGGCTGGGCGCCGCGCGGCTCGCCGCCAGCCACTACGCGCTGATGGTCAAAGATACCTCCGCCGTGTTTACCGCCGGCCCCCCGGTGGTGGAGCGGCTGGGCGAAAAACGCACCAAGATGGAACTGGGCGGGCATGCGGTGCAGGTCAAGGCCGGCACCATCGACGACGCCGTCGATACCGAGGAAGAAGCCTTCGCTCGTGTGCGCCGCTTCCTGTCCTATCTCCCCAGTTCCGTGTGGGATCTGCCGCCTCGCGCCATTCCGACCGACGACCCGAACCGGCGCGAGGAATCGCTGATCCATGCCATTCCCAAAAGCAGCCGCAAAGCCTATTCGATGCGGAAAATTATCGATTCGTTGGTCGATCGCGATAGTTTCATGGAGCTGTCGAAGGGTTTCGGCCGAGCAATTATTACGGGATTTGCACGGCTGGACGGGTGGCCGGTGGCGATCCTGGCCGGCGATCCGCTGTATGGTGGCGGTGCCTGGGGGGCGGCCGCGTCGCGCAAAATCACCCGCTTCGTCGATTTGGCGCAGACTTTCCACCTGCCGGTGGTGCATTTGGTCGATTGTTTCGGTTTCGCCGTCGGGTTGGAGGCGGAATCGACAGCCACCATGCGCCATGCCGTCACCGCCGTCAGTGCCATCCACCAATCTACGGTGCCGTGGTGCCCGATCATTATCCGTAACGTCTTCGGCGTTGGCGGCGGCGCCCATCTGCCGCACACCCATCCCTGCATCCGTTACGCATGGCCATCGGGAAGCTGGGGGTCGCTGCCGTTGGAAGGCGGGGTCGAAGCGGCCTATCGCGCGGAAATCGCCGCCGCCGCCGATCCCGCCGCCAAACTCAAAGAAATCGACGAAAGGCTGCAAGCCCTGCGCTCCCCCTTCCGTTCGGCCGAGGCTTTCCTGATCGAGGAAATCATCGATCCCCGCGACACAAGGCCGCTATTGTGCGAATGGGCCAACCTTGTGGCCCCGCTGCGCACGCCCGGCCAGTCTTTCTTTACCATGAGACCCTGAGCATGCCTCTGACCGGATACCGTATCCTGCAACAAGGTTCCGGCATCGCGCTGGATTGGTGCGGCAAGCTATTCGCCGATTTCGGCGCCGATGTCGTCAAGCTGGAACCGCTCGGCGGCGATCCGCTGCGCGCCATGCCGCCGGTTCTGCCCAATGGCGAAAGCGGCTTGTTCGCGTGGCTGAACACCAACAAGAAATCGGTGACCGAAACGCCGGCCAATCTCGACGCGTTGCTGCCGGGCGCGGATGTGCTGCTGACCCAACGCACTCGTCCCGATCTGACCGAACGCTACCCGGGCCTCGCGGTTACGGCGGTGGATTGGTTCGGGGAGAGCGGTCCATACAGCGGGTTCGCCGGCACGGAATCGGTGGCGCGCGCGCTGGCGGGCTTGGTGGCCTTGACCGGCCCGGCGGAGGGGCCGCCGATTCTGGCCACCGAATGCCAGCAAGGGCCGATCGCTGGCCTCGCGGCGTTCATCGCCACCGCCAGCGGCTTGTTCGGACGGGCGGGCGGCGCTCGCACTTTCTCCGTCAGCATCCACGAAACCGCTGTCAACGTCGCCGAATACGAAGCCGCCGTCGCCTGGGATGCGGGGAAATCGCGCGCGCGCCCCGGCATCAATCGTTTCGGACGCAACTATCCCGTCGGTATCTACGAAACGAAGAAAGGCATGATCGGCGTCACCATTGTCACCCCCGGGCAGTGGCGCGCGATCTGTGCGATGCTGGGCATGCCCGATCTGGCGAAGGAGAAGCGATTCTCCCTCAATACCGATCGACTGGCGGCATCGCAGGAAATCGACGCGCTGTTCCAACCGATCTGGGCGACCAAAACCGCCGAGGAATGGTTCGAGCGCGCGCTGCAATTCAAGCTGCCGATGGCCGTGGTGCCGACCATGGCCGAACTGCTGGAACAACAGGTCCACCGCACGCGCGGCGCCTTCGTGCCGGTGCGGATCGGGGACGAGGCGTTCGAGGCCCCGCGCCTGCCGCAACTGCTGACCGCGACCCCACCGCTTGCCGGCGGCACCGCGCCTTTGGCCGGGGAGGATCATCCGATCTGGTCGGTGCCCGCCATGGCCCGCCCCGCAGCGCAGGCGCCGGCCGGTTCCGGGGCTTTGACGGGACTGCGGATTATCGATCTGACCATGGGTTGGGCCGGGCCGACCGCCGCTCGGCATCTGGGGGAACTCGGCGCCGAAATCGTCAAGGTGGAGGCGTGCCAATACCCGGATTGGTGGCGCGGCACCGATCTGCGCGCGTCGTTCGTTGCCGAGCAGAAATATGAGAAAATACCGTGGTTTCAGCTGATGAATCGGAACAAGCTGGATGTGACATTGGACCTCGCGCACCCCGAGGGCGTGGCGCTGCTCAAGCAACTCGTCGCCTCATCCGACGCGGTGATCGAGAATTACTCCGCCGACGTGCTGCGCAAACTCGGCCTGGATTACAGCGTGCTGAAGGACGTGCGACCGGGGCTGGTGATGCTGTCGATGCCCGCCTTCGGGTCCGGCAATGCCTGGAGCGACTGCCGCGCGTACGGTTCGACCCTGGAACATGCCTCCGGTCTGCCGACGCTGACCGGGTCCGCGCACCACCCGCCGACGATGAACCAGACCGCATACGGCGATCCGATCGGCGGCTTCAATGCCGCTGCCGCGCTGATAACCGCGCTGCTGCACCAGCAACGAACCGGCCAGGGCCAGAACATCGATATCTCCCAGGTGGAGTGCATGTTGCCGCTCGTGGCGCCGTCGCTGATCGAGCAATCGGCGCTGGGCTATACCTCCCCCCGCATCGGCAATCGGCATCGGGTGCATGTGCCGCATGGGGCGTTCCGCTGTGCCGGCGACGATCGCTGGGTTGCCATTGCCATCTGCGACGATCTCCAATGGCGGGCGGCTTGCGCGGTCATGCAGCGCCCCGACCTCGCGTCGCTGACCACAGCCGAGCGGCGGGCGCAGGAAGATGCGTTGGAACGGATTGTTGGGGATTGGACCCGGACCCGATCGGCGGACGACGCGATGAACGCGTTGCAGGCCGTCGGAGTCGCGGCCGGCGCGGTCCGGGTGCCCGGCGAATTGGACCAGGACCCGCATTTGCGCGCACGCGGCTTTTGGCACCGGATGGACCGGCCCTTCATCGGACCGCACTGGCAATCCTCGGCCGCATGGCGAGAGGGTCCCGACGCCTACAAGGTGCGCCGCGTCGCCCCCACCCTCGGCCAAGACAACGAATCCATCCTCATCGGTATGCTCGGCCTCACGCAAGCGGACCTCGCGCGGCTGGCAGCGGCGGATATTATCGGTACCGTGCCGAAGCCTCGGCGCGCGCAAGGGGATGCCTGACCATGAAACTGCGAACCGGAGAGCCGTGGATGACGGGCGCCGAGTACGGACGATCCTTGTCCGG
>JANXMB010000165.1 GCA_025354865.1 Acetobacteraceae bacterium
CGCCAGATCGGCGATGGCCGCGACTTCCAAACCCGGCGTCGTCGGCACTTGCGACAGGAACATCGAACCGAACTTGCCGGCCCCGATCAGACCCACGCGGACCGGCCGCCCGGCCTCGTTGCGTTTTTGCAGCAGTCGGTACAGGTTCATGAATGGCTCTCTCTCGATCGACCGGATTGGTGCAGGCATTGCTCCAGAGCTCGCCGCAGGACACTCAGTACACGACCAAGATCGAGCGGGCCACCCGCGATGCCCAGTTTCCCGTCGGCCCGATGCATAAAGCGTCATCGGCCTGCGTCGGCTGCCGGCGACGCCCGTCGATCGCAGGTGGAGCAACTGCCCCGAATAGTTCAATACTACGCCAGCGACGCGACGCCGGAGGACAAAGCAGTGGACGAAATCGAGTGGCGACGGCTCAGGGCCGATCAATTGCGCGAACGTGCGCGGCAGGATGCCATCGTTATCCTGCCCGTCGCTTCGTTGGAACAGCACGGCCAGCATCTGCCTGTGGAGGTCGATTCCTGCCTGGGGGAGGAACTCACGTCCCGCACAGCCGCCAAAATGGCCGCGCGCGGCACGCCCGTGGTCGTACTGCCGGCAATCTGGACCGGCCTGTCCGAACATCACATGAGTTTCGGTGGCACCATCACCTTGGATTTCCCCGCTTTCGCCGCCTTGATCGAAGGCGTGGTGCGATCCGTGCTGCGGCACGGCTTCCGGCGCATCGTGCTGCTGAACGCCCATGGCGGCAATGAAAATGCCCTGCGCACCATCGTCGACGACCTCACGCCGAAACTCGGCGCGCCGATCGTGCAATTCACCTATTGGTATGCTGCCGCCGCTGCGGTCGCCCGCATTCTGGAAACCCAGGGCGGCCTGACCCATGCCTGCGAGGCCGAGACATCGATGATGCTGGCCGTTCGCCCGGCCTTGGTGGCGACCGATCGCATCCCGCACGACAACACCAACGCCTCCCACGAGCCGGTGGGCGGGGTCTACCGCTGGCGTAGCATCGGCAGCCGCTCCGAAACCGGGTCGTTGGGCAATCCCGCCGCCGCCACCGCCGAAAAGGGCCGGCAATTGTTCGATGCCATCTCCGACGTTTTGGCCGACAAATTATGCAACGAGGCGTTGTGGGATCTGCCCTGGACCAGCGAGCGACTGCCCTGAACCGAGAACCGGCGGACGGCGGCGCCAAGGTCGCGCCCGCCGGGGCTTGAGCATCGCCCGCCATCCCCGCAAACTGCAACCGCGATAACGGGAGGCCAACGCATGACCATCGAGATGTCCGTCAACGGACGCAGCGTCGCGACAGAGGCGGACCCATCGACGCCGCTGATCGACGTGTTGCGCAACCACCTCGACCTGCGGGGCACGCGTTACGGTTGCGGTCTGGAACAATGCGGCAGTTGCATGGTCGTCATCGACGGCAAGGCGGATTATGCCTGTTCGCGCGAAGTCGGATCGGTCGCCGGCCGCTCGGTCGAAACCATCGAAGGTCTGGCAACCGGCGGGACATTGCATCCGCTGCAACAAGCGTTCCTCGACGAACAGGCCGGCCAGTGCGGCTATTGTCTGTCCGGCATCCTCATGAGCGCGAAGGCCCTGCTGGATCGCAATCCGGCGCCCAGCCGAGCGGATATCGTCGCCGCCCTGGATGGCAATCTGTGTCGCTGCGGCGCACACCCGCGTATTCTCCGAGCAGTCGAAAAAGCCGCCGCCACGATCCGCCAAGGAGCCGCCGCATGAGCGACACCCTGCCCCTCAGCATCATCAACAACCGGCGCCTGGAAAAATGGCTGCGGTTCGATGCCGGCCGGACCCTGCGCCTTGCAGTGGGTAAGGTGGAAATCGGCCAGGGCGTGCTGATCGCACTCAGCCAGATCGCCGCCGAGGAACTCGACATCGACGTCGGCCGCATCGACATCCTGGCCGGCGACACCGCCGACGCGCCGGACGAGGGCTCCACCAGTTCGTCGCAATCGATCGAGGTATCCGGCCGGTCGGTGCGCCTAGTCTCGGCCGAATTGCGGTCGCGTGTGCTGGCGCGTCTGGCCCAGCGATTGAATTGCAGCCCCGCCGACCTGACCGTCGAGGACGGCGCGTTCCTGCTGGACAACCAGCCGACCGGCCACGATTACTGGAGCTTCGTGGCCGATGCCGATTACGCCGCCGACATAACCGGGTTGATCGCACCGAAGCCGCCTTCCGCCTACAAGGTGGTCGGGCAGCCGGTGCCGCGCAAGGACTTGATCGCCAAGGTCTCCGGCGCCGCCTTCATCCACGACATTGTGCGTCCCGATATGTTGCACGCGCGCATGCTGCGCCAACCGTCGCGCAACGCCCAACTCATTGCCTTGGACGAGACTGCGATCCGCCGAGCGGCGCGGGGTGAGATAAGGGTGGTGCGGTTGGGGAATTTTGTGGCGTTCGTGGGGCCGGACGAAACGGTGGTGCAGCGCGCCGCCGTCGCCGCCGTGTCGCTCGCCAGATGGGAGGGCACCCGCCGGCTGACACCCGCGCACGGCGAAGCGTCCTGGTTCGTTGACCAACCCTCCGACGACCGGTTGGTCGGCGATGCCCCGGTTGCTGCCACCGGGACCGTCGTCAGCGCCGTCTACACCCGCCCCTTCGTCGCCCATGCCGCGATGGCGCCGTCCTGCGGTCTGGCCGAATTTCGCGACGGCCGGTTGGAGGTGTGGTCGCACACCCAGGGCGTCTATCCCCTGCGCAACAGCATCGCCGAAATCCTCGGTCTGCCGACCGATAAGGTCGTCGTCCGCCACGCCCACGGTGCCGGCTGCTACGGCCATAACGGCGCCGACGACGCGGCCCTGGACGCCGCCGTCGTTGCCCACCACATCCCCAACCATTGCATCCGCATGCAATGGCGGCGGGAGGAGGAGTTCGGCTTCGAACCCGTTTCCACCGCGCACCGCACCCGCGTCGCCGCCGAACTCGATGCCGGCGGTCGGCCGGTGGATTGGACGACCGAGGTCTGGGCCGGTTCGCACGTGCAGCGCCCCATCTACGGCGGGCTTTTCCTAGCGCAGGAAGCGCTGCCGAACCCGCCCGCCCCGGCCAAAGCCGGCGACCCGCCCGAGGCCAATGGCGGCGGCGGCACCCGCAACGGCACACCGCTGTACGATTTCGCCCGCAAGCGCATCGTGCATCATCTGGCCTTGAGCACGCCGGTCCGCACGTCCTCCCTGCGCGGCCTCGGCGCCCTGCCCAACGTCTTCGCCATGGAATGTTTCATGGACGAACTCGCCGAACGCGCCGGCATGGACCCCGTCGCCTACCGGCTGTCGATGTTGACCGACGCCCGCGCCCGCCACCTGATCGAGAATGTCGCCGCCCGCTGCAACTGGGCCGCGCGCTGGGAAGTCGGCACCGGACGCGGTCTCGGGCTGGCCTGGAGCCGCTACAAGAACAAAGCCGCCTACGCCTGCGTGGCGGTGGAACTGGAAGTCGATAAGGAAATCCGCCTGAACCGCGTCTGGACCTGCGTCGATGCCGGGCTGGTCATCAACCCCGACGGCGCGACGAACCAGATCGAGGGCGGGATCGTCCACGCGGCATCGATGACCCTGAAGGAACAGGTGACGCTCGACGGCGACGGCATAACCTCGTTGGATTGGGCCTCCTACCCGATCCTGACCTTCTCGGAAGTGCCGGAAATCTCCACCGAAATCGTGCACGCCCCCGATCTGCCCACCCTGGGCATGGGGGAATGCACCTTCGGCCCCACCGCCGCTGCGATCGGCAATGCCGTCTACCACGCACTGGGCGTGCGGGTGCGCGACATGCCGCTGACCCGGGAACGGATCGCGGCGGCACTCGTGAGGTGATACAGGTTTCCGACGAATCCCCCACTTGGCGCCGCACCCTTTGGACCATGGTCGCGGTGCAATTCACCATGAGCGTCGCCTTCAGCATCGTGCAGCCGGTCATGCCGCTGTTCCTGCCGGACCTCGGGGTGACGTCGGAATCCGCCGTAGATATGTGGGCCGGGGTGCTCGCGGCCTCCACCTCGTTCGTGGCGATCTTCACCGGGCCGTTCTGGGGCAATCTGTCCGACCGTTACGGCCGCAAGATCATGGTGTTGCGATCGACCTTCGGCATCGCACTTTTCACCGGGCTGATGGGGCTGGCACTCAGTCCCTGGCACATGCTGGCATTGCGGTCGGGAATGGGCGCGTTGGCCGGCTTCAGCTCCGCATCCGTCGTCATGGTCGCCACCCAGGTCCCCGAAAAGCGGATGGGCTATTCGCTCGGCTGGATGAGCACCGGGCAATTGGTCGGCTCCCTGATCGGGCCGCTGATCGGTGGCGCCATCGCCGACATGTCCGGTAGCTACCGATTGCCGTTTTTCGTCGCCGGCAGCATCTGCCTGTGTGCCTTCTTCATGACCCTGCTGGTGCCGGAGCGATTCACCAAACCGGCGGAGTCCGCCCGCAAAGGCGGATTGATCGCCAATCTCTCGGCCTTGCTGAAGGCCGGCGGCCTGTTGCCCGTGATCATGGTGATGACGATGGGCCAATTCGCCACCCAGGCGGTCGGGCCGGTTGTCACCCTGTATGTCCGGGGGATGCTGGGAAATCGCCCGGATATCGCGACCTTGGGCGGGCTGGCCTTCGCCGCAACCGGGCTGGCCGGGGTGCTGGCGGTGCCGTTTCTGGGCAAACGCGGCGATACCTGGGGCTATCGCAAGGTTCTGATGCTCAGCCTCGCCGGCGCCGCGCTGTTTTCCGCGCCGCAAGCTTTGCCGCTGGGCTACACCGCCTTCGTCGTCGAGCGTTTCGGCCTCGGCCTATTCGTCGGCGGCGTGCTGCCGGCAGCCAATGCGCTGGTCGGGCGGCTGGCCAACCCGGCCCAACGCGGATTGGTCTACGGCATGACATCGTCCGCCTATTTCCTGGGCAACACGCTGGGTCCGCTGATGGGCGGCTCGGTCGCGGCGACGCTGGGGATCAACTGGGTGTTCGCGGTGACCGCCACGCTGCTGACGCTGAATCTGGTGTGGGTTTACCTGAAGGTGCCCGATTTGAAGGAAGAATGATTCCGGTCCGCCGAGAAATTCCGGCCGGCCCGCTTACCGAAGCCCGATTCGGGCAAGGACCTTTTCCGCGAGTATCCGGTAATCGGTGTAGGCACTCTGCACCGCATAGGAATGGGCACCGATCGCGCCATCGGCCGACTTGAGCATGAAAATTGGCTTACGCGCCTCCATCGCCATGGGAATCAGGCTTTGGTAGTTCTTCAGCATTGCGAGGCACTCGGGGTCGTCCGCGATGGACGGCGCGGTATCCGCGACGCTCCCCTTCACGCTCACGCGGTATTCAAGCGGAATTCTGCGCAGCCAACGGTCGTAAGCCTTCACCGGTCGGTGGAGACGAACGGCATGCTGCTGGGCGACATATCCCACCGGTTGCATGGACCCCGATGGCAGATCGATGCTGGGATTGGTCCAGTTATCCAGCCGTCGTTTCCACGAAACGCGCCAGCTTCGCAGCGAAGGCCCCAAATTCCGCAGGCCTTGCAGGGAAAACAGATCGGCCCCCAGCGGTATCAGGACGAAATCCGATGCGATGATCGCGGACCGATTGATCGCGCCCAGATTCGGTCCAACATCGATCAGAATCAAATCGGCCTCCCGTTCGTTGGCCGCCGCCTGCATCGTTTGCCAAAAGGCGGTGAGCACCTTGAAAGGACGCACCAGATTGCGCTCATTCATGCTCGCGGGCCACACGATGGTCAGTTCGTCCTCGAACCCGGACAACGCAAGGTCGCCGGGGATCAACGAAATCTTGTCGGTGACGCCGATGCATTCCGCTGGCCTGATATCGCCGACTTCCAGTAACGGCTGAATACAGCGGAAGATCGTGTTGGGAGCATCCGGCGTGTCCTGCCAAATCGCGACCAACCGATCCTCGTCCAGAAAGGCCGAGGTAAGATTGGCCTGTGGATCGAGATCGACCGCGAGGATACGCAGGCCCATCGCCCCAAACATCCAGGAAAGATGGTAGGCGAGCGTGGTCTTGCCGACGCCGCCCTTATTATTGAAAAAGGCGAGGACAGGGACACTCATGCCCGCGCTCGTACCGTTACGAACACCACATTGTCCTCCGGAACGAACTCAGCCGGCGGATTGCCGTTCTGGGCCAGGACCCGCTGCGCCGTTTGAATACCAACGCCAAAACGCTGCACGAAGCCCAGCACCTTCATCGCTTCCGCCAGATTGGGGTTTCGGTAATCCGTATAACCCGGTTTGCCGAAATTCTCCCGCGTGACGATTCCATACGGACCGCCGGGATTGACGATCTCGATACGATCGCTGAACCAGGTGATCCGGATGGGCGCATTGGTCTCCTCGTACGTCCGGTGCATCACCGCGTTGCGGGTCAATTGTTGCAGCGCGGGGAGGGGATAGTCCGGCCTCCGAACCTCCAGGGACGCCGTGGTGATTCCGACACTGGTCCTGACGTGGGCCTCAAGCTTGTCGTCGAGCCGTCGCAGCATCTGCGCCACCGGCCCGTCGATCGCTTCCTCGTCCGTAATCGGATCGGACAAATCGGTCCCGTCGATGCGCAGGAACTGGATGAAGTCGCTCGGTATCAAATCCCGCGCGCGGGGGCTGAGCACGATGCATCCCAGGACCGTCGGCACGGGGTTGTTCGCCGCCTCGATCATCCGGCTTGCCGCGAGACGTTCCACAAAACTGCGCTCATTGGCCGCGATGATGTCCGGTGCCAGGGCACCTGTCAGGTACTCGCTCTCGAACAAGGTCCGGTTGAGATCGTCCAACGTGGCGAACGAAACAAGCTGCAAATCGAACGGAAGGTCCCGGTGTCGCCGCTTCTCGTTCAGTATGCGCTCATCCTGGCGGCTGGCCACGCCGCGACGAGGCCCCGTGCGGATCCAAACACGACCCCGGTATCGCACCGGGGGCGCATCCGCCGGCAGCACGGTGACGACGGCGACCTCGGCCCCTCTGACGGTACGCTTTTCGACGGTCATGGTCGGAAGCGGAAGGATGTTGCCATCCGTCCGAATGTCGGCGAGTTGCAGCAGCAATTCATCCGTGATCGGCAACCCGGAAGGCGTGCCGTTGTCCTTGACGCCGACGAAAACGACGCCCGGCTTTCGATGGTTGGGTAGGTCGTTGGCGAAAGCGCAAATCGCCTCCCGCATCTTTTCCGGCGCGCTGCCTTTCAGGGTTTCCTTCCGTTCGGCGCGATCGGACTCGAGATCGTCCAAAAGCACTTCCAACTCGGCATCGGTCAGGTTCAAACGAACCTCCATGAAGTACGCATCGACACGTTGTTGCCTTGTCGGGCGCACACTGTCCACCGTCTTGGGGCGGCCAATCGCAAGATGAGTGGGGGGGCTTCTGTTGCCCGGTGCCCCCCCGAACCGCGCGTGTCACAGCTGTTTAGGCTGCGACCGCGAATGCCTCATGGTTATCATTGGCATTTGTAATATAGCCCGATAACGGCGGTACAATGCCGGGCAAAAGATGCGTCTTTACCACGCGTGTCGAACCTGTGTCGCCCCCATGGCCCCGGATAACGACGGGGCAAGATGGTGGAGGCGCCGGGCACTGCCCCCGGGTCCACAACGTTTATTCCACGAACCGTTTATCACCATAGTCAGCAAGCTGACCCGCCCTATATAGGGTGGCCCCGCGCCCATGGAAAGGGTAATCGGGGGCATGACCCTGAATGAGCAGCAGAGCGCTGAAATCGCGGCATCCCGAGCAGCCGTCGCAACAACCCGCCGGCCCACCGTGCCGGCGCTGGAGGAAATTCTGTATGCGGCGATCCCCGTGCTCGATCACGGCTTCGTCCGCGTCATCGATTACATGGGCGACGACTCGGCCATCGTCCAGGCAGCCCGGGTGTCGTACGGCCGCGGCACCAAGCGGGTGCAGGAAGATGCCGGCCTGATCCGTTACCTGATGCGGCACCGTCACTCGACCCCGTTCGAGATGTGCGAGATCAAATACCACGTCAAACTGCCGATCTTCGTCGCTCGCCAATGGATCCGCCACCGCACCGCCAACGTCAACGAATACTCCGCTCGGTATTCGATCCTGGATCGCGAGTTCTACATCCCCGAACCGCAGCATCTCGCCGCCCAATCCTCGACGAACCGCCAGGGCCGCGGCGACGTGCTGTCCGGCGACGATGCCGCCCGGGTGCTGGACATCCTGCGCGGGGATGCGATGCAAACCTACGATCACTACGCCGAAATGCTGAACGAGGACGAAACCGGCGCCCCCCGCGATGCCGATCGGCCCGGTCTGGCCCGCGAACTGGCGCGCATGAACCTGACCCTCAATACCTATACGCAATGGTATTGGAAGACCGATTTGCACAATCTGCTGCATTTCCTGTCGTTGCGCGCCGACGCCCACGCCCAGTACGAAATCCGCATCTACGCCGAGGAAATGCTGAAAACCCTCGCCGCCTGGGTGCCGCTGACCTGTGCCGCCTTCCTGGATTACCGGCTTGGCGCCGCGACCCTGTCCGCCGCCATGCTGGCCGTGGTCAAGCGCATGCTGGACGGCGAACCGGTCGCCCAACCCGAAAGCGGGTTGAGCAAGCGGGAATGGACCGAACTGATGGGGATCCTCGGGCGCACCTGAACGGACGGCGGGTCAGCCCGCTTCGTACGGCACATGCTCTTCCGCCAGCGCCCAGAGGGTCCGAGCGGTCGGCATTTCCATCTCCTCCAGGATATGGCCGGGCAGACCGCCGCAGCGCGACACCACCGCGATCGCCCGCATGATCTCGGCGGGGATGCCGATTTCCAGCATCAGAGCACCGATCGCACCGGTGGCATTGATGGTCAAATGCCGGCCGAAAGCGCGATCCACATGGCTGCTCAACCGGTGCAGCAGATCGACGTAGGGGCCGCGCAGGCCGACTTCCTCGGCGACCTCGAACAGGCGGATCGGGCGAGGATCGTCGGGCTTATGGAACGGATGGCCGAAGCCGGGCATCGCTTTCTTCGCCGCACGGTGCTCCTGCACGACCGCCTCGCAATAGGCATCCAGATCGCCCCCGGCCGCGATGCCGGCGGACAGAATGCGGGCGCATCCTTCCATCGTGCCGACGAACACCCCGCCGATGGTCAGCAATCCCGCCGCCATCGCCACCTGCACCTGATCGGGCACGCTATCGTGGACCATGCGCGCCACCAGGGACGATGGGGTGAAGCCGTGTTCCATCAGCGTCACCAGACAGGCATCCAGCACCCGCGTCTCGGCGGCGGTGGGCGGGCGGTGCTTGATCAGAAAATACATCGTCTCGGTGAACGACATCTTACCGATCATATCCGCCATCAGGTTCTTGCCACGGATCGTGACACTGGTTTCGTCGGAGTGCGCGATGCGGGTCTTCGGGGCGGGTTTCTTGGCCATGGGCGGACGATCTCCTGAACAACGCCCCGACCTTACCACCGCCCGCCCAGCGGGTTAACCTCCGGCCCGACACCGTCCAGGAGCCAATCGATGACCAGCCTCCCCGCCGTTTGCCTGATCGCCGTCCCCGGCCGCCGCCGCCGCACGCTGGAACTGGCGCAGGAGATCGAAAAGCGCGGTTACGCCGGCATTTTCTCCCCCAGCCCTTTCGGCAACATGTCCCTATGCGAGGCACTGTCCTGGAAAACCGAACGGATCGCGTTCGGCACCGCCATCGCGCCCATCTACCAACGCACCGTCGCGGATTTCGCCCAGAGCGCTGCCGTCATGCACGAAGTTTCGGGCGGACGCTTCCGCCTCGGGATCGGCGTCGCGCACGGCCCCTCGCATATCCGCATGGGCGTCACCCCCGGCAAGCCGCTGGGCGATATCCGCGCCTTCGTCGAAAAATTCCGCGCCCAGGAAGGTCTCGGCCCGCTGCCCCCGATTATCGTTGCGGCGTTGCGCAAGAAAATGGTCGCGCTGGCCGGTGAAATCGCCGAGGGCGTGGTCTTCGCCAATGCCTCCCTGTCCCACATGGGTACCTCGCTCGCGGCGCTGCCCACTGCTCGGCGTAACGACCCGAATTTTTTTATCGGCAACATGATCCCGACCTGCATCTCCGACGATGTGGAAGCGGCCAAGGCGGTGAACCGCCGCACCCTCACGAATTACGGCTTCCTGCCGAATTACCGCAATTATTGGAAGGAAGCCGGCTACGAAGCGGAAATGGCCGCGATCGAAACCGCCATCGCCGAGGGACGCAACGCCGACGTGCCCGGCTGTTTCAGCGACCGCTGGCTGGAGGACAATTCCCTGTTCGGCCCGGCCGCGAAGGTGCGGGAAAAGGTCCAGGCTTGGCGCGATGCCGGGGTGAAGGACTTGATTATCGTCCCGTCCTCGGCCGTCGGCAATCAGATGAAAGCGGTCGAGGAGGTTTTTGCGACCTTCGGCTGAACCGCCGCCCGGTCCCGCCATCGTCCTGCGGAACGGCGGCGCGGGCTGGGATTACCCCGCCAGATGCGTCTGCTCCAGCCAATCGGCACTTTGCATTTCGTCCAACCGCGACGCCGTGCGTTCGAACATCTTTGCGTTCTCGCCGCGCTGATAAAGCCGGTCCGGCGTCGCATCGGCCGAGGCCACCAGCTTCACCCGTTGTTCGTATAAATTATCCACCAGCACGATGAACCGCCGCGCTCGATCGAAATTCTCCGGCGACAGGCGCGGAATGCCGTCCAGCACCAGCGTATGGAAGGCCCGCGCAATGGCGAGGTAATCGCCGGCCCCGAGGGCGGTGTTGCAGAGCGTGTCGAAGTCGAATCGCGCCACACCGCGAGCGGCGAGCGGCACCACGACCGCCCGCCCCATGACAGTCAGCGACACCGGCCCCACCTCGGCCCCTGCGGTCAGGTCTTCGAAGGCTTGGTCCAGCGCGCGATCCGCGAACCGATCCGCCGGGACATGCCATGTCCGCATCGCGCGTATCCGCTCCCGCCGGAAATCGCGGCCGGAATCCATGACGAAGACCTCCAACCGCTGTTCGATCAGCGCGATGAATGGCAGGAAGGCGTCGCGGCCGGGCTGGCCTTTGAACAGGTTGCCGGGAGCGACATTCGATGTGGCAACAACCACGACCCCGCGTTCGAACAGCGCCTGGAACAGACGGCCCAGAATCAGGGCGTCGGCGATATCGTTGACCTGGAACTCATCGAAACACAGCAGCGCCGCCTCGGCCGCGACCCGATCCGCCAAGGCCGGAATCGGATCCGCCGCGTCGGCGTTCGCTCGGCGCCATTCGTGTACCCGAGCATGCGAATCCTGCATGAACCGGTGGAAATGGATGCGCTTTTTGCGGGCGACCTGGGCGGTAGCGAAGAACAAATCCATCAGCATGGATTTGCCGCGCCCGACCTCCCCCACCATGTACAACCCGCGCGGTGCGTCCATCGGCGGCGGTTTGCGGCCGAGCAGACGGGCGAGCCGGCCGGGGGGCGGCGCGGGCTGCGGATCGTAGCCCACCGTCTGCTGCCACAGCACATGCAGCCGGTCGGCGGCCATCGCCTGCGAGTCGTCGTGCGCCAGCTCGCCGGCGGCGACCATGGCGCGGTAGGCCGGCAAGGGGCCTTGTTCGGGGGGAATGGGGTAAACCTGTGTGTTCATATCGAAGTCGCGGCAGATAGCGCGTCGCGCCGCATCCGCCTAGATTGGCCCCCAACAAAAGGATCGAACGTGCCAGGAACTCCCGCTGCGCTGCTGCAAGCTACCATCGAAGCCGCCCAATGGGCCGGCGACATGCTCGCGGCCGAGTTCGTGCGCCCCGAAGGCCCGCGCTTCAGCGACCACGTGACATCGCCCATCGACACCGAGATGGAAATCTACCTGCGCGATCGCCTGATGACGCTATTCCCGGCCCGCTTCGTCGGCGAGGAGCAAGGCGCCTTCGCCGCCACCGCCAACGGCTATTGCTGGGTCGTCGATCCGCACGACGGTACCCGGGCGTTTCTGGAAGGCAAGCGCGGCAGTGCGGTTTCGATCGCACTCCTGCGCGACGGCATCCCGGTGCTGGGCGTCGTCTACGCCCCGCTCAGCCCCGACCGAGGCCAGGACACCATCGCCTGGGCCGAAGGCACGCCCGGCATCGTCCGCAACGGCGCCCCGGTCCGGATCGACCTGCGCCACCGCGAACTGACCGAGGCCGACACCGTCTTTCTCAACCACGGCGCGTGGCAGCGGCCGATTTGGCACAGCGCCGCCGTCTCCCCCGGCCGCTTCATGCCCCTGCCCTCCATTGCCTACCGCCTCGCTCGGGTGGCCGTCGGCGATGGTCTGGCGACGATCACCCTGCGTCCGGTCAATGCCCACGACGTCGCCGCCGGGCATGCTCTACTGAGCGCGGCGGGCGGCGTTCTGACAGCCGAGGACGGCGCACCCGTCACCTACGACGACCAAGGCTTCAGCCGCCCATCCGCCTGCTTCGGCGGCGCCCCGTCGGTGGTGGAAACTCTGCGCACCCGGCAATGGCGCGGCAGCACCGAGGATCGGCGTCCACCGCGCGTCACCCTCGGCTGGCCTCGCTCGATCTCCGAAACCGCCGTCGATCGCGCGGTCGGCAGCCTTTTGCGCATGGCCATCGCAGGCAACGCTGGGCCGGCCGTTGCCCTGGCGCGCACGCTGGTCGGGCGGGCGGACTACGACCCCGACGCCGCCCTGGCCGCTTACGCCCGCTGGCGGGCCTGCGGTGGGACCAACGATCCGCGATCCCGAGCGGTGGCGATCGGCGTATGGGCGGGGGAGCCGGAGAAGGCAGCTGCGGTCGCCCGCATGGACGCCGCGCTGACCCAGGCGGACGAGGCGACGCAGGCCGCCTGCGCCGCGATTGCCCGCACCACCGCGCTGAGCACCAGCGGGCGTGCCGATATCCCGGTGCAACAGGCAATGCGGGTGCTGACCGACCGACCCGCCGCAGTGCCCGACGAATTTTGGACCGACGACCTGTGCGACCTCGCCGAGGCCTTGCTGTCCGGCCGGCACAGACACACTTAGATCGCGATACATTCGCGCTCGCTCACGTATCGCGATCTAAAACGTATTGTTTGTTCGCGCGATTCAGACCTTCGGTGATACCACCTTCGGTCATCGCGCTTTAGGGCGGGCCATGACCGAACTCGATTACACCAGCCTGACCGCAACGCCGGTTTCAACCGATCCGTTTCCGCACCTCGTCGTGCCCGATTTCGTGCCGCCGGATCGGCTGGCCGCTGTCGTTGCCGCGCTGCCGCCGCTGGAAAAGCGTGGGTCCTTCCCGCCGAATTCTGTGGCCATGGGTGCCGCCGCGCGGGATTTGATGAACGAGATGGAGGGGCCTCGCCTGCGCGACGCCATCGCGACGAAGTTCGGCCTGGATTTGCAGGACGCCCCCACGATGGTCACGCTGCGCGGCCGGACCGAGGCAAAGGACGGCCGCATCCACACCGACTCCACCGCCAAACGTGTCACGGTCCTGCTATATCTCAACCCCGAGACCGAAGCCTGGGCGCGCCGCGACGGGTGCCTGCGGCTGCTGCGCGGTTCGGACAATCTGGAGGATTTTGCCGTCGAGGTTCCGCCGGTCAACGGCACCCTGCTGATCTTCCCGAACGGCCCGGCGACATGGCACGGCCATCGCCAATACATCGGCAAGCGTTACGCCGTACAGCTGAACTACATGACCTCCGACGCCAAAGCCCGCTCCGAACTGCGACGGCACCGGATTTCCGCCTTCGTCAAAAAATTGACCATGGCGGGGTAAGGCGGATCGCGGTCTAAATACGCTCCGAGATCGCGATCGCCGCGCGGCAGCCCGCTTTCACGATCCGGCGCAAGACCCGGTAACCCGGCGCCTGCTCCGCACCGTTTTCCAGCCCGATGTCGCGGTGTTCGCGTTCTTCCGCGCGGAATTTTTCCAATGTCTGCCGCAACGCCGTATCGTCCATCGCGTCGATCTGGGCGGTGTAGTGGGCGTCGATGGTTTCCTCCACCGCCACAGTGCAGGCCATCGCCGCTTTTTCCCCCAGCGCCGCCGTCACCGCGCCGAGGGCAAACCCCGCCACATGCCAGAACGGCAGCAACGCCGTCGGCCGCACCCGTTCTGACACCAGCAGGTCGGCGAACGTGTCCAGATGCACCTGTTCCTGCGCCTGCATGTGGCGCAACAAACCGGCCTTGTCGCTGTTGCGCAGAACGGCCAATTGCCCGGCGTAGATGCGTCGAGCGCCGTACTCCCCGGCATGATCGACACGCAGCATGCGGGCAAGGGGGCGGGCGGGATCGCCGGGCAGACGGGGACGCGGATCGGTCAACGGAAAGGGGCCTTTCGACGCAATGCCAGCGCCACGAAACCGGCAAGCGCCATGCTGAACAGCAGGTTCATCGCCGCCATCGACACCGGCACGAAGGGGATTAAAAACGTCGGATCGTCGCAGGGTTTCGACGGCATCGCCGGCATTGCCCGCAGCCGCTCGGCGATCGTGCCGCCGCTGAATTTCGGCGCGGCGCAGGATGGAAAGGGGCTGGGCCACCAGTGCAATTCCACCCCGACATGGACCGCCGCAAGCACCGCAGCCACCAGGATCGCGAGCACCGACAGCGCGTTCGCCGCCCGCAGGAGGCCCCGAGGCAGAACCGCCGTCAGCAACCCGATGGCAATAACGACGCGATAGGGCCAACGTTCCCAGAGGCAAAGCGCGCAGGGTACCAGACCGCCCCACCATTCCGACGCGAAGGCCACACCCAACGCCCCGGCAGCCAGCAGCGCAGCGATCGGTCCCATAAGGCGGAGGGAAGGGGTACGCATCATGTTCCACATTGCCGATCGGACCCAGCCAGCATAGCTTGCTGCCGCCATAAACCCGAGGGGAAATTTCGTGTCGCGCATTCTTTGGGGACGCAAGACGTCCAGCAACGTGATGAAGGCCCTATGGGCGTTGGGCGAACTGAATTTGCCGTTCGAGCGGATCGACGTCGGCGGCGTCTTCGGCAAAACCGACACCCCCGATTATCGCGGTATGAATCCCACCGGCTTGGTGCCGACCTTGCAGGAGGGCGATTTCACCCTTTGGGAAAGCAACGCCGTCTGCCGCTACCTTTGCAACCAATACGCCCCCGACAGCCCGCTTTGGCCCACCGAACCGAAAACGCGGGCCAATATCGACCGCTGGATGGACGCGCAGCAAACCGTGCTGAACCGCCCCATGAGCCAGGTGTTCTGGGGTCTGGTGCGCACGCCGGCCGACAAGCGCGATATGGCGGCGATCGCCGGCGCCATCGCCGAGACCGCCCGCGCCTGGAGCATGATCGAACCGCTGCTGGCGCGGCAGGCCTATATCGCGGGCGATACCTTCACCCTGGCCGATATCCCCTGGGGCGTGCACGCGCATCGCTGGTTCGGGATGGATTATCTGGGGCTGGAGCAGCCGGAATTCCCCGCCGTCCGCGCATGGTACGGGCGCTTGTGCGAGCGGGCGGCGTATCGGCAACACGTCGTCGATACACCGATCTCCTGACCCGCAGGCCGCTCGGGCGGGGCCACGACCGATTCGGTCGCTACGCCCCGCCAGTCGGTTCCGGAACGCCCGATTAACCGCGCCCGGGGGCGATGAACCGCCAGGGCGCAGTTTCCTTGGTAATATCGGTCATGACCTCGATCAGCGCTGGGGCCTTGGCGGCCAGCGCCTCCTTCAGCGCGACCTTCAGACCCATCGCATCGGTCACCCGCCACGACGGCACGCCGAAGCTGCGAGCGAACATTTGGAAGTCGGGGTTCTTCAGCTCCGACCCGGATGGGCGGCCGTCGTATAAACGCCGCTGGTCGCGCAGCACGTTTCCGTAAGCCGAGTTGTTGAACAGGATCGTCACGAGATCGATCCCATGCTGCACCGCCGTTGCCAATTCCGCGCCGCCGAACAGGAAGCCGCCGTCGCCCGTCATTGCGACCACAGGACGATCCGGATGCGCGACCTTCACCCCCAAGGCCGTCGGGAATCCGGCGCCCAGCGTGCCGGAGAAGCCCGAGGTCACCAACGAGCGCGGTGAATAATACGGAAATCCGAACCAGGAGACATAGCCGGCCTGGGTCATTTCATCGCACAAGATACCGTTTTCCGGCAGTTCCTCGCGGATGACATTCAGGAACGACATTTGCGGTTGGACGCTTTGGATGTCCTCCAGCGCAGCGGCCTTCGCGGCGGCAATCCTGGCCGGCACCGGGCGGGATGCCACAAGGCCGGTCAGCATCGCAGCAGCATCGCCCGAATCGGCAACGATACCGACATCGACCTGCAATCGCCGCATTTCCGCCGGATCGATATCGATACGGACGATTTTCAATCCGACCGGGGCCTTGCCCCAGCGCATCGTCGGCACTTCCAGCCGCGTGCCGAAGGCCACGATCAGATCGGTTTCCGGCCAAAGCCGATAGCCAGCAGCGATATTCAAACCGAGCGGATGGCGCGAATCGACAACCCCTTGCCCGGTGCGGAACGAAACCACCGGCGCCCCCGTGCGTTCGGCCAGCGCCAATATCTCCGGCCCGGCATTTTGCGCGCCGCCACCGATCCAGATCATCGGGTTGCTGGCGGCATCCATCAGTTTCGCTACCGCTTCGATCTTGACGGGATCGGGGCGGGGATTGGGGGCCAACGGCAGCGGGTCGTGCGGCACGACCTCCGCCGCAGTGTGGAATTGTTCCCATGGCATTTCCAACGCCACCGGACCGGGTCGGCCGGACTGCATTTCCTGAAATGCCCGAGCGACGAGGTACGGCGCCTGACTGGGATGTTCGATGCGTTCGGCGTATTTCAGCAACGATCGCAAGGTCGCCAACTGATCCGGCAATTCGTGCAACGCGCCCCTCAGTCGCCCGATCAGGTCGCTCGGCACCTGCCCCGTGAGGCACAGGACTTTCGCATTCAACCCCCAGGCGGTGGCCAAGGCGGCAGTGGTGTTCAGAACGCCGGGGCCCGGCACGACCGCATAGGCAGCGGGGCGCCCGGTCGAGTAGGCATAACCCAGCGCCATATACGCGGTTGTTTGTTCGTGCCGCGCATTGATCAGGCGCAGCCGATTGGCGTTGCGGGCGAAGGCGTCGAACAGGCCGTAGACCTGCACCCCCGGCAACCCGAACATCGTATCCAAACCCTGACGCAACAATCCGTCGACGATCGCTTCCCCGCCGGTCATACGAGCCATGTTATTTCTCCCTTATTCTTATTCGGCGGGCCGTTCGTACCAGACCCGGCCATCCTTGATCGTCATTTGTGCCAGCAACCGCCGCTTGGCGACAATGGTATCGCCGTCGCTATCGGTCAGTGCATGGTTGCCGTCCCGCAGTTCCCACAACGCGATATCGGCGTTGGCGCCGGGTTTCAGCGTGCCGACCGTGCCCTCGTAGCCCATGATCTTCGCCGGATTGGCGGTGGACCGGCGGACGATTTCTTCCAGCGAGAGCCCGAAATGCAGCAGCTTCGACATCGTCGTCGGCATGTCCCACACCGGCCCCTGGGTCGCGCTGGTGGAGGTCAGATCGGTCGATATCGTATCGGGCAAGAAACCTTGATCCAGGGCTTTCTCGATCATCCGGAAATTGAAATGGTTCCGGCCGTGCGCGCAATCGAAGACAATGCCGGCGCGCTGGGCTTCCACCACTTCCTTCAACAGGAACGCCTTCTCCTGCCCCATGATGCCGTTCGCGCGACCGTGGTAGCAGTGGGTCACGATATCGCCCGGTTTCATTTCGGCGATCAGTTCCGGCAGCGGAATGGGCGAGTCGGTGATGTGCATCATCATCGGCACATTCGGCCCGGCCATCTCGGCGGTGCGGCGGGCCAGTTTCACCGGGGCGTTGGAATACTCCCAGACCAGATTTGGGCCGAAACGCAGCTTCACGCCAAAGGCCAGATCGGGGTTTTCGACAATGGTGCGGGCGCAGCCTTCGGGGTCGGCATAGGGGAAATGTTGCAACTCCCCACCGCGGGAGGTCCCGGTGATCCCCAGCGCCGACAGATTGACCAGCGCGCGGACGCGGGTGCGGACCTCGGTATCCAGGACATGGCGCAGCCCGGCAAAATTGGACGACCCGGCGCTGCCGGCATCGCACAGCGTGGTGACCCCCGAGCAGGAGCAGAAATGGTCGGTTCGGTGGCCCATATCGTGGCCGTTGACGAAGACATGGGCATGCATATCGACCAGCCCGGGGGTCACCAACCGGCCTTTGGCGCTTATGGTTTTGCGCGCCTGACTGGCCGGGATGGACGGCGCGACGGCCACGATCTTACCGCCGGAAACGGCAATATCCATGATCCCGCGCAGACCCGCGCCGGGATCCACGACATCGCCACCGGTCACAAGCAGGTCGTATTGCATGGTTCGCATCCCCTTCGATTAAGGGGATGGTCGTGGGTTTGCGGCAAGCTGGCAAGCCCGTGCCGCGCGCGTAAGCAGACACATGCACCGAAGAAGGGCATCTGCTAGGGTCGCGTCATGATGGAAAAAATCCGAAATTGGTGCGGTCGAGAAGACTCGAACTTCCACGAGGTTTCCCCCACAAGCACCTCAAGCTTGCGCGTCTACCATTCCGCCACGACCGCACCGGTTCGTCGGAGGCGGCGGTATAGCCGATGACGCAACTGCTATCAACCGGTCCCGTGTGGGAGATTTCGGACGGCCGCACCCAATACCCCGACGCGATTGCCCGCATGACCCAGCGCGTCGCCGATATCCGGGCGGGGACGGCGCCGGAACTGGTCTGGCTGGTGGAACATCCGCCGCTGTACACCGCTGGAACCTCGGCACTGCCCGAGGAACTGACCGACCCCGACCGCTTCCCCACCTACAAAGCCGGACGCGGCGGGCATTGGACCTACCACGGTCCGGGCCAACGCACGGCCTACGTCATGTTGGATCTGCAAAAACGGCACGGCAGCGTGCCGCCGCAGGATATTCGTTGCTACGTCAACGGGTTGGAGGAATGGATGATCCGCGCCCTCGACCGGTTCAACGTCCGAGGCGAGCGGCGGCAGGGGCGGGTCGGCATCTGGGTCGTCGATCCCGCGCGCGGTACGGAGGCGAAAATCGGCGCCATCGGCGTGCGGGTCAGCCGCTGGGTCGGATGGCATGGGATCGCGTTGAACGTCGATCCCGACCTGACCCATTTCGGCGGCATCGTTCCCTGCGGGATCAGCGAATACGGCGTCACCAGCCTCGCCGATTTGGGCATTCCCGCGACGATGCACGATGCCGATATCGCCCTCCGCGCCGCCTGGGACGAGGTTTTTGGCGCGGATGCCCAGCCCAGCGCGTGCGCGGTCTGAGCGTGCTCAGCGTTAGATCGCGCGATTCAGACCTCCGGTGATCCACCTTCGGTCATCGCGGTCTAGGCTCGGCTCAACTGGATAAACCGCCCCGCCAATACGACATCCCGCCCAACCGCGTTGCGGCGGTCCAGGCCCTCATGGTCCTCGCCCCATTGTTCGACTTCGAACAATTCCTCCAGGCAACCCAAGGCATGGGCTTCGGCGGGAGCGATCGCGCCTTCGGACATCGCGAGGCCCAACACCAAACTCCCCAACGAAGGCACCGCAATCCCCAACCCCGCCAGCGCATAAGCATCCATCCCCAACACCGCTCGGCGTAACGCGGCAATGGAGTCCTTGTGCTGACGGACGTAGGCAATCCCCTCCCCGATCCGCAGCGGTGCGCCATACGTCGCGGTTGCCCAGTCGAGCCAAGGCTGCCATGCCGCCATCTGCCGCGCCACCAGCGGTGCGGGCGCGGGGGCGCGGTAACACAGCAAATCCGACTCGCCGTAACGGGCGATGGCATCGACGGTGGACAGAGGATCGGGGGCGATGCGCTCCTGCGCGGTGCCAGCGAGCCGGGTCAAAGGCGTGTCGGCGAACGACATTTCCCCGCCTTTGCCGCCGCCGGCTTCGCGCCATTCGGTCGCAATGGCCTCGGCCAACGGGTGCGGGCCGACCGCAAGGCGCGTCCCGGTCGGCAAATTCATCGGCTTGCCATCGAGCAGCACGTTATAGCCCGCATCGCTCTGCGACAACGTAACCTCATCCCAAAAACGCTTCACGCGGTCGTTCCTCGGTTCAATGGAACAGTTGTTTCAGCAACTGTCCGGCATTCGGGGGTTTGGCGGGTTGGGCGCCGGCTGCCGGGGCGGGGGACGCCGGCACGGTCTCGGCGGCTGGTGGCGGTGCGGCAACCGCCTGCCCACGCGCCAAGGCCAGGGCATCGGGGCAGGAATCGCCGGCCGCCGGCTTGTCCCCGCGTCCGAGACCCGCAGCCAGATTGCCGCCAAACAGCCCGCCCAGCGTGGCAGCGTTGGATTGGGCGATGCCGATTTCGTCCACCTTGGTCTGCGGCGCCGCCATCGGTCCGAACACCTTGATCGGCACCGTGACGGCGGCATTGCCCACCGTGGCGCGCGATTTCAGCAGCATGGCCAATGTTTCCTCCCCCAGATCGATCGTGCCGGTGCCATCGACGTTCAGCAGCGCGGAGGCGACGCTGAGTGCTCGTGCCGTGCCGATGCCCTTGGCAAAATCCAGCCGGAGGGCAAAACAGCGCAACGCCGTCGCGCTACCGGCGGCCTTCTGCGGGTTCGCAGCTTCCAGCACCCGCGCGCCAGCCCCGGCGATGCGCTTGGTGTCGATGGTTCCCCCGGCAATCGCCAAGCCGAGCATACCGTTCAGCGACGATGCGATGGCATGCGGGGATTCGCCGCTGCCGCGCAGGTCCGCCAAAATCTCCAGATTGCCGGACGCGTAGGGCGGCTCGCCGAGTGCGGCCAACAGCGGTGCGATCGCGATGCCCGGCGCGCGGATTGTGGCGTGCACCGGGGGCGCGACTTTGCCGGCATCCGCCGTCAGGGTCAGCGCGACATGCCCCTCCGGCAGATCGGCACTGGCGGGATCGAGGTTCAGCACACCGTCCTGGAGCCGGATATGCGCGTCGATGGTTTTGAAATCGGAGCCAGCAAAGCGAAGCGCCCCGATTTTGAGCTTCAGGTCGGCGGCGAATAATTGCATCTGGCCGAAGGGCAACGGGGTGTCCGGAATCATCCGTTTGGTCCCCGCCGGCGCCGGCCCAGCCTTCCCCGGTCCCGCCTTCCCCGACCCAGCCTTTCCCGCCGCTGCGGCGGCGTCCGGCTGCGCCGGCGGCATCAGCGCGTCGAGATCGAGCTTTTCCGACGTCAGCGCCCCGGTCAGCCCAGTGGGAGGGCCGAACACGACGGCCAGATCGCCACCGATATCGCCCGCCGAACTCGTGAGTTTCAGACCGTGCAGCCCAATTCCATGGTTCGGGCCCCTGGCATCGTCCGCAATCCGAGCGTGCAGAACCAGCGACTTCAGCTCCGGAAGCTCCAGCTTGGCGCGTTTGCCCAGCGCCGCGAGGTCCGGAATCTCCCCGGCAATCGCGAAGTTCAGACCGGTGCCCAACAGCGGATTGGCGATGCTGCCATCGATGTCGATTTTGCTGCCGGCCGCCGCCACCGCCACTTTAATCGGCCACGGCGTGGGTTGGCCGTTTCCGGGTTGGGCCGTTCCTGGTTGAATCAGGCGCGTCAGCGGGCCGGTATCGACGGTCAGGGCGACAGCGGTCCCCTCCAGCTCGAAGGCCGCCGTCAAATGCACCGGCGCGTCGAGCGCGGCGAGCGATGTCTCGATCTGTTTCGCCCGCACCACGTCGGTCTGCCCGGTCTTGCCGTTGCGGTAGGAGAACACGCTGTCCTCCAGTCGCAAGGTCCGGACCACGAACGCCATCGGTTCGGCCTTCCCGCCGTTTTCCTTCGACGGCGCGTCCTTGGCTGCATCCCCGGCCGAGGCGGCGGGCTTCTCCGGCGGGGCGAACACCCAGTTCGGGTTGCCCTTGGCATCGGTTTCCAATCGAATGTCGATGGCGGTCACGATCAGCCGATCGATCTCAATCCGCCGGCTGAGTAACGGCAGCAGCGCCAGTTGCAGGTCGAGTTTGCCGATCGACGCCATCGTGGGGCGGGAGAAGCCGGGCGGATTGGACAGCGCCACATCGGCGATTTCCAACGTCGGTCGCAGCGAGAATGCCAGACCGATGCGCCCGTTTATGGTCAGATCGCGCCCGGTCGCCTGCTTCACCGCCGCAACGATGCGGGGCTTCTGCGCGTCGGGATCGAACAGCGCAATGCCAACGCCGAGCGCAACTGCCAACACCAGCAGCAGGCCGCCCAGGACCAAACCGAGTTTGCGCATGTTATCGCCCCTCCCTGCTGGCCGGTTGGGCCGGCGGTGCATGAAAACCGAGTGTTTCGAAGGTCTCGCGCATGTGCGGCGGCAGATCGGCCTCCACCATCAGGGTGCCCCCGGCGGGATGCGGCAGCACCAGACGGCGCGCATGCAGATGCAACTGCCGGGACAGACCTTCGATCGTCGCCAGGAATGCGTCGTTCTGATCGGGTTCCTGGTATTTGATATCGCCGAGAATGGGGGCCTTGATCGCAACGCAATGGACCCGCAACTGATGCGTGCGCCCGGTGATCGGTTGCAGTTCTAGCCATGCGAGTTTGCGGGCGGCGTGATCCAAGGTGCGGTAGTCGGTGACCGCGCGCGCGCCTTCGGGATCGTCGCGATCGGCGGGTGCGGTGCGTTCGCCCCGGTCGCCGCCGATGCGTTTCAGCGGCAGGTCGATCCGGCCCTCGACCGGCACCGGCCGGCCGGCGACGACGGCCCAGTAGGTCTTCTCCATATCCCGGCCGCGAAAGGACGCGGCCAGTTTGGCGGCGGTACCGGGGCTGCGAGCGATCAACAGCACGCCCGAGGTATCCTTATCCAACCGGTGCACCAGCCTCGGCCGATGCGGGGATCCGAAGCGCAGCGCGTCCAGCGCCCCATCCAGATGCCGGGTGATGCCCGGCCCGCCCTGAACCGGTAACCCGAAGGGTTTGTTCAGGACGAACAGATCCTCATCCTGGTAAAGAATCATGCCGGTCAGCTCGCGCGACAGCCCGGGATCGACGACGGCGATCGGCTTCGGCTCCGGCGCGGGCGGCAGCGGCGGGATGCGCAGCATCTGCCCAGGTTCCAGGCGCGTGTTGGTGTCCGCCCGCTTGCCATCGACGCGGATCTGGCCGGTGCGGCACAGTTTCTGGATGGTGGATTGCTGCAAATTGGGGAAGTGCCGACGGAACCAACGGTCGAGCCGGATGTCGGCTTCGTCCTGGGAGACGGCTTGAGTGGTGACTGTCATGGGCGGCGTATAGCCGATTTCGCCGCCGCGCGCGCGGGTGGATTTCGCCGCGCGGCGCATTGGTCGATTGCAACGCCGTGCGCCAACACCCGGTGGGGCCCTACAAGTCCTTTGCCGCCCGCAGCTTCGCCCAATACGCTAACCGCTTGGCGATCTCGCGCTCGAACCCGCGATCTTTCGGCTGGTAGAATTCCTCCCGCGCCATGCCGTCCGGGAAATAGTTCTGGCCGGAAAACGCATCCTCGGTCGCGTGATCGTAGGCGTAGCCGTCGCCATAGCCGAGCTGCTTCATCAGTTTGGTGGGCGCATTCAAAATATGCGCCGGCGGCATCAAGCTTCCCGTCGCCTTCGCCGCTGCTCGGGCTGCCCCGAACGCCGCATAAACCGCGTTCGATTTCGGCGCCGAACCGAGATAGACGACCACCTGCGCCAGCGCCAACTCGCCTTCGGGGGAACCCAACCGCTCATAGGTTTCCCACCCGGCCAGGGCTTGGTTGAGCGCTTGCGGGTCGGCCATGCCGATATCCTCGGCCGCGAAACGAAGCAACCGACGGGCGATGAAGCGCGGATCCTCCCCGCCGCCAAGCATCCGGGCGAACCAATAGAGCGCGGCATTGGGATCGGAACCGCGCAGGGATTTATGCAGGGCGGAGATAAGGTTGTAGTGTTCCTCGCGATCTTTGTCGTACAAGGCTGCCCGTTTCGCGAGCAGTTCCGACAGCGCGCCGGGGTCCATCGTCGGCGTGCCGGGCGGCAGGGCCGCGAGCTGCTCCGTCATGTTCAGAATGTAACGACCATCGCCATCGGCCATCGCCCGCAACGCCGAACGCGCTTCCGCATCAAGGGGGAAAACC
Source organism: Acetobacteraceae bacterium (assembly GCA_025354865.1). Classification (GTDB taxonomy): domain Bacteria; phylum Pseudomonadota; class Alphaproteobacteria; order Acetobacterales; family Acetobacteraceae; genus Rhodopila. The sequence goes on from JANXMB010000165.1 coordinate 24,088, forward strand.
CGGCCCAGTTCGGTTTCGGCGCGTAGCAGCAGCAATTCCAGCGCCGCGTCGTCCAATCGCTGCAACACCAGAACCTGGCAGCGCGACAGCAGCGCGCCGTTCAGGGCGAAGGACGGGTTTTCCGTGGTGGCGCCGACTAGGATGACGGTTCCATCTTCCACCACCGGCAGAAATCCGTCCTGCTGGGCGCGATTGAACCGGTGGATTTCATCGACGAACAGCAAGGTCCCCTGCCCGGTCCGGCGGCGACGGGTGGCTTCCTCGAACGCCCGCTTCAGATCGGCGACGCCGGAAAACACCGCCGAAAGCTGGGTGAAATGCAGGCCCGACTGCGCTGCGAGCAGTCGCGCGATGGTGGTTTTGCCGACGCCGGGCGGCCCCCAAAGGATGAGCGAGGCCAGCGAACCCCGCGCCAGCATCCGCGCAAGCGTGCCATCCTGGCCCAGCAGGCGATCCTGCCCGACCACTTCGTCCAGGGTTTTCGGCCGCAATCGGTCGGCCAAGGGGCGCGCGGATCGGGCCTCCGGCGTTTCCGGAGCCTCCGCTTCGCCAAATAAATCGGGGGGGATCGGGCTGCCAGTCACGCCACCCATCCTACATCGGATCGCCGCTCGGCTTTACCCCCGCAATTCGCCGGATTTCACGCTCAGGATGGCATTTTCAAGCACCCGGACAATCGCGTCGTCCGGCATGGTGCGGGCCAACAGCGACACAGCCCCGCCCAGAAAAGCCGAGGCGATGGCGATCGGCGGCACGTTCTGGTCGGTCATGTATTCGATCGCCTTGTCCACCACCGAACCGGCGAGGCTCAGTTCCGGCGGTGCTTCGTCCCGATGGTCGCTCATTCGCTCACGTCCTCTTCCTGTTCGGCGGCCTGCATTGCCCACATCTGGGCGTAAATCCCATCGCGGGCCAGCAGCCCGGCATGACTGCCACGTTCGGCTATTTTTCCGTCCGCCAGCACCACGATTTCGTCCGCATCGACGACGGTGGACAGGCGATGGGCGATGGTCAGCGTCGTCCGGTTCCGCGACACCGCCCGCAGCGCCGCCTGAATATCCTGTTCGGTGCGGGTGTCCAGGGCGCTGGTGGCCTCATCCAGGATCAGGATGCGGGGATTTTTCAGAATGGTGCGGGCAATGGCGACGCGCTGCTTTTCCCCGCCGGAGAGTTTCAGTCCGCGTTCGCCCACCCTGGTGTCGTATCCCTCGGGCAGGCGGGCAACGAAATCGTGCACCTGGGCGGCGCGGGCGGCGGTTTCGATTTCATCCTGCGACGCGCCCGGCCGGCCGTAGGCGATGTTGTAACCGATGGTGTCGTTGAACAGCACGGTGTCCTGCGGCACCACCCCGATCGCGGCGCGCAGACTGTCCTGCGTCGTGTCGCGCACATCGTGCCCATCGACCAGCACGGCGCCGCCGGTGGTTTCATAGAAGCGGAACAACAGGCGGGAGATGGTGGATTTGCCCGCCCCGGTCGGACCGACGATGGCCAGGCTGTGCCCCGCCGGGACGGTGAAATCGACGCCTTTCAGTACCTCCCGCGTGGGCTGGTAGCCGAAATGGACGTTTTCGAAGCGGACCTCCCCGGCGGCACCGTGCGCGGCCAGGGCGATGGCGTCGGGCTTATCGACGATCTCGCGTTCGACCCGCAGCAGGCCGAACATCTGTTCCATATCGACCAGCCCCTGCTTGATGGTCATATAGACCATCCCGAGGAAATTCAGCGGCTGATAGAGCTGGATCAGATAGGTGTTCACCAACACGAATTTGCCGATGGTCATGCCGCCGTCGTGCATGTCCTCGGCGGCCATCAGCATGATCGCCGTCAGCCCGATGGCGATGATCGCGGCTTGGCCCAGGTTCAGCATGTTCAGCGAAACCTGCACCCGCACCGCCGCGCGTTCGTAGCGTTCGAGGGCGTGATCGTAACGCGCGGCCTCGTGCTGTTCGTTGTTGAAATATTTGACGGTTTCGTAGTTCAGCAAACTGTCCAGCGCCTTGGTAGAGGCGTCGTTGTCGGTATCGTTCATGGTCCGCCGGTAGCGCCCGCGCCGCCCGGCCAGCAGCGTCGTGTAGGCGACATAGGCCAGCACCGCGACGCAGGTCACCACGGCATAGCGCCAGTCGAACATCTGCCAGATGATGACGGTAACCATGATCAGTTCCAGCGCGGTCGGCACCACGTTGAACACCGCCAGCCGCAGCACCGATTGCATGCCCTGCACGCCGCGATCGATCACCCGCGACATGCCGCCGGTCTGCCGATCCATGTGGAAGCGCAGGCTGACCGCGTGCAAATGCCGGAATGTGCGCAGCGCCAACAGCCGCACCGCCCGTTGCTGGACGGACGCGAACAGCGCGTCCCGCAACTCCCCAAAGCCGGCGCCGCCGATGCGCGCCAGTCCGTAGGCGATCAGCAACGCCACCGGCACGGCCAGCATCGCCCGCCCATCCTTCGGCGCGAGGACATCGACAACCTGCCCATACACGATCGGCACATAGACGGTGACGACCTTGGACAGCAGCATGAAGACCATGGCCACGATCACCCGCACCCGCGCGCCGGGATTGCCCTTGGGCCAGAGATACGGCGCCAAGGACAGCACGGTGCGCATGTTGCCGTTGTCGGACCGCTGCCCCGCTGCGGGGGAGGCCGGGGGATGGACCGTTCGGAGTTGACCGCCGTGGTGTGGTGACATGGGGGGAGATGTGGCACTTTGCGGGCGTCATGGAAAGGTTCGACGCCGTGCCCTTGGACCCTCGATTCATGCGCCACCTGCGCGCCTGCAATACCGCCGTGCTGCCGGGCACACGCATGCCCTTCCTGGTCCAGGGCGTGCCGGTCGGCTGGCTGCAACGCCCCGTTGCCGCCGCTCTGGCCGAATTTCCGGCGATCCGCACCGATCCCAATTGGGTCGATCTAACCGACGCCGACGCCCTGCCCGGTATCGCCGAAACTCTGGCGCAGCGCGGCCTGTGCCGCTGGCGGCGGGAGGCGTTCGATGTCCGCGCAGCCGATGGTTCGGTCGTGGCGCAGATCGATCGCGGCGCTATTCCGATTTTCGGGATCGAGGCCACCGGCGTCCATATCAACGGCCTTGTGCACCGCCCCGACGGCCTCCACATCTGGGTCGCTCGGCGATCGTCCACCAAAGCGCTGGACCCCGGCAAGCTGGATCACATTGTCGCCGGCGGATGCCCAGCCGGCCTGTCGCCGATGGAAACCGCGATCAAGGAAGCGGCGGAGGAAGCCGCCATCCCCGAGCACATCGCGTCCACGGTGCGGCATGTCGGCGAAATACGGTATGCGATGGAGCGGCCGGAGGGCCTGCGGCGGGACCGCCTGCATTGTTACGACCTGAACCTGCCAGAAGATTTCGTCCCGCACGCCGCCGACGGGGAGGTCGAGTCGTTCGCGCTCTGGCCCATCGCCGCCGTTTTTGCTGCCGTGCGCGATACCGACGACTTCAAGTTCAACGTGAACCTTGTGCTGATCGACCTGTTCCACCGGCTGGGGATGCTGGCAACCGCCTAAATATTCCGCGCCAGCTCCCGCAAGCTCTCGCGGATGACGCCGTCGATGGCCGCATCCTCGCCCAAGCGCTCGATCGCCCGACCGATCGCCGCCTGCGCCTCCGGCCGGCGATAGCCGAGGTTGATCAACGCCGACAGCGCGTCGTCCGAGACCGAGGCCGGTCGAGCGGCCGCGCCCACGAACCCAGGGGCGGAGGTTGGCATCGCACCGACCTTGTCCCGCAATTCCGTCAACAACCGCACCGCCAAACGCGGCCCGACACCCGGTGCTCGGGTCAGCCCGGCTTTGTCTCCCGCCGCGATGGCAGCGACCAAATCGCGCGACGACAGCGCCGAGAGCACCGACAGCGCCACCTTCGCCCCCACGCCCTGCACCGTCGTCAACAGCCGAAACCAATCCCGCTCGGCCGAGTCGGCGAACCCATACAGGACGATCGCGTCCTCCCGCACATGGGTTTCGATCAGCAGCCGGCTCGCGGCAGGCGCCGGTTGCAGCGCGGCGAGGGTGCGGGCCGAGGCGTGGACCAGATAGCCGACGCCGTTCACGTCGATAACGCAGCTTCCATCCTGGAGCGAATCGATGCGACCTGTGAGCAGGGCAATCATGCCGCCGGCCTCGCCCAGGCCAGGCGGGAGGAGCGGTGATGCGCGTGACAGATCGCCACCGCTAGCGCGTCCGCCGCATCCGCCCGTTTCAGAGTGGCGGCGGGCAGCAACCGCCGCACCATGGTCATGACCTGATCCTTGTCCGCCCCGCCGGTCCCGACCACCGCCATTTTCACGGTTTTCGCCCCGTATTCCGCCACCGACACCCCCAGCAGCGTCGGCGCCAGCAGCGCGACGCCGCGGGCGTAGCTCAGTTTCATGGTCGCCGATCCGCTGCGGTTCACATAGGTTTCCTCGACGGCTGCCTCATCTGGGCGGTACAGGGCGATCAACGCTGCCAGCCCATCGTGCAAGGTCTTCAGGCGCAGCGGCACCGACTCGGCGTTATCGGTGGCGATGACCCCGTCGGCGACATGGGTCAGGCGATTGCCGCTGGCATCGATCACGCCCCACCCCATGAACCGCAAGCCGGGGTCGATCCCCAGCACCCGAACCGAACGACTATCCATGCCGGTAGCCAACCCGCCGTTCGGGGGGCACCGGATGGCGCCCGGCCGCGCGTTCGATCGCGGTCGCCACATCGGCCTCCAACCCCGCTTTCAGCGCGGAATCGAGGAACAATTGCTCCAGCACATCCTGCTGCGCATGGCTGCCGCCGAGGCGGTACATCTCCCCGATCGCCGGGCGCATGACCGCGACCGCATCGGCGTAACGGCGCTGGCCGTGGGCGAACACCGCCGCGCAAATCGGTAGCGCCAGGGTGCCGACCAGCCGGCCGTTGATCCCGGCCTCCGACGCCGCGTACTCGCGCATTCCTACCAGCATGCGCCGGCCCGCATCGTCCCGCCCGGTCGCCGCCAGCGCCATCGCCCAATGCGGCAGGGTGAAGCCGGACACGCAATCTCCGATGCGGGTTTCCGCCCAATCCGCCAGCTCGATCCAGCGATCGCCCACATCGACCCCGTGGCGCCCGAGCCGAAACAGCATCGATGCGGCGTTCTGGGCATCGATATAGAGGTCCGGCTGGGCCTGGGTCAGCGGCGAGCCGAGATCGCGGTAGCCGTTGTCGTACAGCGACAGAACCTGGGCGAAATCGCGCCGCTCCATATGGAACATAGCCCGATGCCACCACAAATGGTGTTTAAGGTTGTTTTTGCCGTCCCAATTGGCTTGCAAGGCTTCGACCCAGGCGATGCCCTCCCCCCGGCGACCCTGCATTTCCATCACATGGGCGACGGCATGAGCGGACCAAAGGTCGGTGGGATCGCGGCGGATCGCCTCCCGCCCGGCAGCCTCGGCTTCGGTGTAGTAGCCGCATTCCTCGTGCGCGAAGGCGCGGCAACCGAGGATGGCATTGTAGCCGTGTTCCGCCCCCGACCAGTGTTTTTCCACCGAGAGGACGGATGCGAGCATGGCGTCGGGGCGACCGAGCCAGAAGTTGACGAAATGGGCGAGGCGGAAGGCGAGGATGTCGTGCGGATGGGTCGCAAGGATCTGGTTCCAGATCTCGATGGCTCGGTCCGGCCCGCCACTCGCCCAGGCGTCCAAAGCGGCGGCATGGGCGTGTTCCCTCGGGGTAGCCGCGACGACCTTCTGCCAGGTATCGGCGGCGGCCTGCCTCGCTGCCGGGATCGCGGCCTGCTTGAACCCCAGCATGGCAAAATAGCCCTGCAGGCAATGCAACATGGGGCAATCCGGGTCGATCACCGCCAACGCCGCCATGCGGGCCGGGATATCGACGGCATAACCGACATAGCCGTCGACGACGGCGTCGTAGGCCGCCACGGCCTCGGCCGAAGCGGCCGTCATTGTCGAACCGCGTACGTCTTTGAGCATGCATCGGCCTCCGAACCGCCAGCAACCGCTATGTCCGGCCTGACCCGGTCGCCTTGGCCCAGTGTGGCACACATGCGCCGATTCTTAACCCCGGTTGGATTGCTGGCGCCGGTTACGGCCGCGCGGCGGTCAGACCAGTCCGCGTTCTTCCAGCACCTCCCGCAGCACGCGGGCGGCGGTCATGGATGCGGGCCAGCCGGCGTAAAACGCCAGATGGGTGATGACCTCGGCGATTTCGTCCTTCGTCAGGCCGTTGTCCAGGCCGCGCCCGATATGGCCCTTGAGCTGTTCGGGCCGGTAGGTCGAAACCAACGTCGCGATGACGAACAGGCTGCGATCCCGCTTGGACATATTCGGGCGTTCCCAAATATCCGCGTAAATCAGGTCCTCGCTCAGTTCGATCATGCGCGGCACCACCGCTCGGACCGCTTCACGGCTGGGGTTCGGCTTGACGGCCATGGTTGGTTTCCTCCGCTGGATTTCCCAACCTGCATAGCCGGAATGGCGGCGGTCGAAAAGCCTTGCGGCGGGGGAAGGCCCGATCAGGCGGGTGTCAGCACCACCTGCGCCAGCCCCTGCCGGATCATGCCGAGTTGGCGGGCTGCGGCGACCGAGAGGTCGAGGATCCGGGTGCGGGAGGGGATACGGTCGGTGATGACGACCACGACGGAGCGGCCGGTTTCGGTCACGGTAACGCGCACGCGGGTCCCGAAGGGGAGCCAGGGGTGGGCGGCGGTCAGTTTCTCCATGTCGAATCGGTCGCCGCTAGCGGTGCGGCGCCCCTGGTGGGCTTTGCCGTAATACGACGCAATGCCGCTATCTAGGACGGATTTAGCGGGTTCCGGCGCGGCTTCGGGCTTCGGTGCGGGAGCCTGCGCTGTCGTGGACGGGGGGGCCTGACAGGCCGCAACCGATAAAAGCGCCAACCACGCAAAAGCCGAATATTTCAGCAAGGCATTGCCCCCCAACGGATGCATCCAAAAGTAATGTATGAGTTCCGCGTGGGAAGCGCGCGCACAGCGCAATATTCCCCCGACGATGCGGCCGAAATGACCGTATTCGTCTGATAAAAACCCACCAAGTCGGTGAATTTGCGGCATTTTGGTGTGCCGATGGTGTCAGTAACCTGCGCCATGACACCGAACATGACTGTTCGGATGCTCAATTGCAACCCCTATGACTGTGGTGTCGCTAGCACACGATATGTCCGGTTTAGGTAGCACACGATCTGTCCGGTAGGTCTGTTCCCTTTTGGGGGTTCGGATGCGCCGTTCGGAAGCCTTGCAAGGTGTGCGAATGATCAGGTTCCGGAATGTCCAGGGCCG
>JANXMB010000178.1 GCA_025354865.1 Acetobacteraceae bacterium
GGTAGGGTCGGGCCGGCAACGACTTAGACCATGATCGTTTGAGGTTGCACGCGATCTCGGCGTTGGATCATGGTCTAAGCCTTTGTTTGAGAGGGTGATTCACGCCCGAGGTTGAAGTCAACCTCAGGCGATCACGCTCTATTCGGCTGGCGGTTTATCCTGACCGCCATGCGCCCGCCGCGGCAGCGTCGTGGCGATCACGGCGACGCTGGTGATTTCCTCCAGACTGCGCTTCGCCGGCTCGACACCGAAAATAACCAGCACGAGGGCGAGCACCGCAAGCAACACCTCCATGATGACCGTGACGCCTGCAACGCCATGCGCATCGAATAGATAGATGACGATAAAGGGGGTCACGATCGTCGCACCACGCCCGAAGGTGTTGCAGATACCAGCCGCCCGCAGGCGCAATTCGGTGGGGAACAACTCCGGAATGTAGATACCGAACAGCAGCGCCATCAGCACGAAGATCGGTGCGGTCAATGCCAACCCGACGATGGGCAATAGAATCGGATCGCGGACGCTGGGGTAAAAATATGCGACGACCATTGCCGCTACGCAGGCCAATGCCACCGTTGGCTTACGACCGAGGCGATCGGCGAGGATGGCCGCGATTCCCGCACCCAACGGCGCCCCAAACGACATGATCAGGGCAAAATGGAATGCCACGATCATCGACATTCCCTGGAGAATAAAGAATGTTGGCAACCATATGACAAAGCCGTGCACCACGGCGTTGATCACCATCAGCACGATGCTGCCGACGACGATCCGCCCCAGGAACGGCTTCCTGAACAAAGCCGATAGCTCGGTTGGCGGTGGGGCGACCGGCAAATGCGCCGCTACCGGCTCCAGTTCGCCACCCAGGCCTTTGCGGCATTCGTCTTCGATTTCTTGCAGAATCGCCTCGGCTTCTTCGGTGCGGCCGACGGATTCGAGCCAACGCGGGCTTTCCGTGAGGGTCTTACGCATCCACCACACCAGAAGCCCGCCACCGCCACCGATGAAGAACATGATTCGCCAGCCGTGCGCGGGAATCAAATAACTGCCGAGCAGGATCGATGCTGGCAGCCCAAGGCTGACAATCATCGCCAGGACGCCGAGCCAACGTCCGCGCAGTCGTGCCGGGATGAATTCGGTGACGGCGGCGTAACCGACGACATTTTCCGCGCCCAGACCGAGTCCCATCAGGAATCGCATGGCGATCAGCGATTCCATGTTCCAGGAAAAACCGGCAGCAACAGATGCGAGACCGAAGATCAGCAGGTTCAACTGATAGGTGAAACTACGGCCGTAGCGATCGCCGACGAAGCCGGCCACAAGGCTTCCGAGCATCATTCCGAGGAAGGTGGAGGCGACGAAGAGCGCGCTTTGTTCCATCGACGCGAAGCCACTTTTCAGCGTTGCGCCGATCACCGTGCTGGCGAGATAGATGTCGAAGCCGTCCAAAAACATCCCGATTCCGACCAGCGCGAAAACACGCCGATGGAAACGGGATATGGGCAACCGGTCGAGGCGGGCCCCCGCATTGACGCTCGCCATGAACGACTTCCTCTCTCGAACGAATGTTACACGAATTCAGCGGAATTTACAGACGTCCACTAACACTCGCGCTCTGGAACGGCAAAATTTGCTCGGTCGGTTTTTGTTCGTTGTGCGAGCCTCGAAACCGCCGATCACACAACGAATGAACCGTTTGAGCCTTCGAACAATATTATCCGTGTCCAAAAGAATCTAGCTGGCCAGCTTGTCCAACTGCGCCATGACGGCGGTTCGGACGGCTGCCGGCGCCGGCTCGCCGCCGCGTGTGATCGAAACATCGCCCCCTTCGGTCAGCACGAATTTGAAGAACGCGCGAAGCGCCGGGCCGACCGGCTTATTTTTGAGATCGCGTGGAACGATCCCGTACGATGCGATGACCAAAGGCCACACATTGTCGCCCGGCAAATCGACGAGACGACCGACCATGTTCGGTGTTTTGGCCCAATCGATCGCGCCGACTGCCGCGCGCAGCGACCCCTGATTGGCAACGACCGTTTTGCCGTTGGCGTCGCGCTTGGCCACGATCGCAACTTTGGCCGCCGTCGCCGCACCCAGCGGCAGATATCCGATCGAACCGGAAATGGCTTTGAGCGACTCGGTCATGGTTTCGCCGGTCGTCACCATCGAACCCACGGCCCAACGCTTGTTGATACCGTCGGGGAAACGGGTACGCCAATCGGGGTTGGCCGCGAGCAGGTACGACGTGACTGCGATCGTATCGCCCAGCATCGCACCGCCCGGTTCGGCGTGGTTCAACGGACGAATATCGATGTCCGGCAATTTTAGATCAGGATTGGCCGCTGCGATCTTGGGATCGTTCCATTTCTTGATGGATCCAGCGTAGATGCTACCCAGCAACTGCCCCGTTAGTTGCAATTGGTTGTTGGCAATCCCCGGAATATTCACCACAAAAACGATCGCAGCGAAGGCCAAAGGGAACTGAAAGAGGTTGGACTGCGCCAGTTGATCGTCCTTGAGGGGTATTTCCAAAATGGCGAAATCGGTAATCCCCGCGAGGATTTTGGTCGTGCCATTCGGGCTGCCGATAGCCTGATAGGTGACGTTCAACGCTAGGCTCTTTTTTTGCAGTTCCAGCCAACCCGCCATGATCGGACGAATGGTACTGCCACCGGCGCCCAACAATTCTTTCTCGGCCGCCATGGCCGGCAAAGCTGCGGCCGAGAGCAGGGCCGCAGTGCCCAACAGCGCCGCGCGCCTGCTCAAATCGTGATTCATTGCCCTCATCCCCTCAGCTCGACGCCACGCCAATGGAACAGCGCCATATCGGACGTTGCAGACATAAAAACGATTGCCGATCTTTGGGCGGCCATCGCAACCGCCCAAAGTCGGACAAATTCAGGTCCGCTTACGCAGCCACACTTCCACCCGCTGGTTGAGCGGCGCGGTAGAGGGATCGAGGTTGCAGGCCACCGCGCCACCCGGCCCGATGCCGGTAGCACTGACATTTTGCAGACCCGACGCGACCAGCCGGTCGCGGATCGCCTCGGCGCGATCTTTCGACAGCGCCCGGTTGCCGGCGTAGTCGCCGCTGGCGCTGCTAAAGCCGATCAGCGAAACCCCCGACTGCGCGTAAGCCGGCTGGCGCATCAAAGCGACCAGACGCGCAACGTCGGCTTCCGCGCGGCTATCGAGCGCGTTGGTGCCTGCTTGGAAGCGGAATGTAATGGACAACCGGTCGGCGCCCGCAATCGCGGTTTCGAACGCCCGCACGTCGGGTGCCCGAATACGGGTCCGGCCGCCGTCCAGTGCATTGTTCGCAGTATCGAGGCGTGCGTCGCCGTAGTCGGCATCGGACTTGCCGGGTGCGAGATCGGCGAGGCCGGACGCGGCAATTGCGGCCTGCCCGACCGGCCCCAGGGCCAGTTGCAAAAACTCGACAGTTGCCGGCGACGGCGTGCGGCCGGGCATCGTGTAGAGATAGATACGCCGTGCGAGCGGGTATTCTTCCGCTTTCACCCGGAACGGGGTGGGTTCGATGCCAGTGCCGCAGGCGGTGCCAAGCGCCACCGCACGCGCGCTACGGCGCAGCGAATAGTCGCCGAAGCCGATCCCCGAAGGGTTGCCGGCCACGGCATCCGACAGATCATCCTGCACCGAAAACCGCGGCGCTGCGAGACGGGGGAAGGATTCCACGCACTTCTGCGGATCGGACAGTCCGAGGACAGTGCCGCAGAATGCCTCGGTCTGGCCCGACGAGGGTTCCAGGCTGTAAAGACCGACCGGCATGTTGGAGGCCCCGCCGATCTGCCCCCAACTGGTCGTTTTACCCGCAAACATGTCGCGTATCTGGCTCGTGGACAACACGGTCAACGGGTTGCGCGGGTGCACCAACACCGCCATCGTCGCCAGCCCGACCACGTTTTCGACACCCGGCTGGGTGAATTGGGCCAGTGTCGGGATGTTCGGAACCTTCTTCCTGCGCATGGTCTCCAGATCGTTGTCGCTCACCTGCCGCGACGCCATCCAAAGATCGGCCTGGCCCCGCAGCAACGGCTCGATGCCGGTCGCCGTGCCCTTGGCGCGCACCTGCACCACCAGCTTCTGCGTGCTTTCGGCACCTTCGGCGATGACGTCGTATTCGTCCGGATCGATGCCACCGTCGATGCGGACGCCAGGCAGTTTCAACTGCCGCGCCCACGCGGTTGCGAGTTCCAGGGCTGCTTTCGCACCGAACGTATAGGACCCGTTCAACCGAACCACGGTTTCCTGAGCCTTCGGCTGCGCCGCCGCCGGCAAGGCCGACACCGAAAAACCGATCGCCAAAGCGAGGCCGGCGGCCAGTTTCGGGAATGACCCGCGTTCGGGGGTGGGGGGGAGGTTGTTGGTCACGAACAGATTACTCCTCGGATTGCCGGGATCGCGGGCGGGGCCACGGCGCCGGTGCATGGCATGGCTTGGGCAGGTTCGTCGGGCGGTATCAGCGCACCATCATCAGACGCCGGTTCTCGGGGATCTTCTCCTTGCACCGAGCGCGATTCATGCTCAGCCGTTCGGTTACGGCCTTGCCGCCTTCGATACGGATGAAATCGATGCGCGGAGTCGCCAGCGCGTTATCGTCGCAATACGGCGCGTCCGGTTGGGAGCCGCGGGTCACGTAATCCACCCGGAAGCCGAACACGCCGTCGGCCGGGACAGCAGACGCGTCTGCAACGTACGACATCTCGCCGGTTGCATCTTCGGCCGGAACGCCGCCGACGATGTCCATCTGACCGATGCCTTCTTTCCGCGCGGTATTCGGACGGCCGCCGCTGACGTTGCCGACCTCCCCCATGCGTCCGCCGGGTTCCAGCACGTTCAGATCGAATTGCACGGGGTCGTGCCAACGCAGCACCACCCGATAAATCTTGTTCATGTCCGGCACCGTCACGGTGCAGGTGACCGGCGCGGTCTCGCTCATGGTCAAGGTGAAGCGATTTTCCGGCGCCGTCAGAGCGAAACCGAGGCGAATCGTTCCATCCGCGCCGAATTTCTGGCTGTAAAGCTCATCGCCATACTCGACTTCGAGTTTGCGTCCGGCGGTGCCCGGCTTGCTGAGTTCGATCAAAGCCCGGCCGCGCTGTTGGGAAACGCGCAACTGTGCATCGCTGCCGAAGGCATTCGGTCGGTCGCATTGCGCGATGGGCTCGGGACCGGCCGCCATCGCAGGTGTCGCAAGCGCAAGGCCCCCAGCAACCGACAACGCCCCAGCCAGAAGCCAGCAAAACCGCGCCGAGGCGGAACCGCCGCCGGCGGTTGAATTCGAAGTTCGGTGCATGCTGCCTCCTGTTTCACCCCGCCCGCCGTGGCTGTGCCACGAGAGGGCAATTCCCTCGATGCCCGAATGCGTGCCAACAGCGCTCGGGTTAACCTGTTTATCACTGGGGACTGCGATTGGGGCTTCCGACCCAACATTCAATCCAATTCCCAGCCCTAGAGTTGCACCCTCTGAGGTGCCCGCCCCAAAAAAATGCACGGATTAGATCGGCGCACAAGGGTACGATCACTTAAACTTGGGCTTACACCCATTGCGTGGCCGACATCGGCGGGCGGGGCGTCGCTACGACCATATCCAGGAAATAATGGGCAGCAACTGCGGCAGCACATCCGCCGCACCGTTCGGGAAGCCAAGATCGCGCATCGCCCGATCGATGAACCCCTGGAGATCGAGCCCGGGATAGGATGGCAACGCCTCCCCCGTTGCGCCAGCCGCCAGCAAGCGCGCCTGCGCGGCCGCCGTGCCTGTCAGTTCGAGCGTTCGTTCCTGCGGCGGCAACGCCATCAGTCCTGGAATGGTCAAGGTCAGACTAGCGGCCAGCACGCGGGCACGCGGAAGGGCGGCGGCGAGAGCGGGGACAGCGGCGGCATCGGGCGAACAGGCGTAGTAGGTGCCGCTGATACCGCAGCTCAGATCGATGCGCTTACCGCCATCCAGACCCAGGTTCGCCGTTGGCTTCACCGCCAACGCACCGCCCACTGCGGCGGCCGTCGGCAAGCCGCGCACCGTAATCACCGGCACGAGCACATCCCCGCGCAACTGCAACTCCAGCGCCGCGCTCGGCGTCCCCGCTGCCGGGGCGACAACCCAATCGCGATGCCGCATCAGGCAAGGGTCCTTGGCATCGGCCGGGCACGACAGCACCCACGAGCCGATCGACGCGTTGGCGGGACGTTCCGGGCTTTCGGCAAAGGCGGGTACCGCAGCGAGTATCAGCATAAAAGCCAACGCGCGGCGGCCAAATCGCTCGATCATAAAGAACAATACCCCCGTTCCGAGTTCCATTTCTAAGAACCCGCCCCTTCCGTGTCACGCGGTTATCTGCGATCGTGCGCGCCATGAACGACGCAATCGCCCCGGACGCCGCAACGCTACACCAAGCCCTGGTGACGCTGGATACCCATATCGACATCCCCTGGCCACCCGGCCCGGACGCCTTTACCGACGGCCCCCGCAAGGTCGATCTGCCCAAAATGGTGCGCGGCGGCCTGACCGCCGGGTGTTTCGTCGCGTATGTGCCGCAGGCCTCCCGCACCCCGGCGAACGAAGACGCCGCCTTCGCCCGCGCGATTGCCATGCTCGACCACATCGCCGGCATGGCCCGCACCGAAGCCGGCATCACCGCTCGGGTGACCCCGACTGCGAACGATATCCGCGCCGCCAAGCGCGACGGGGTTTGTGCCATCGTGCCATGCGTCGAGAACGGTTTCGCGGTCGGCACCGACCTATCCCGTATCGGCGAATTCCGCGCTCGCGGCGCCCGCTACCTGACCCTGACCCATAACGGGCACAACGCGCTGGCGGATTCCTGCAATCCGCGCCGCGACCTCGGCGACCGGGAAACCGAACACGGCGGGCTGTCGCCGATCGGTCGCGCGGCGATCGGGGAGTTGAACCGCGTCGGGATGATCGTGGATGTGGCGCATACATCGCGCGACACGATGCAGCAGGCTGCCGAAGTCTCCCGCACCCCGATCGTATCGACCCATTCCTGCATCTCAGCCCTGTGCGACCACCCGCGCAACATGCAGGATTGGCAGTTGGACATTATCCGCAGCGTGAAAGGCGTGATTCAGATCACCGCCGTCGCCGGCTTCCTCCGCCCGAATGCACGCCCGGCCGATGTCACCGTCGCCGATTTCGCCAACCATATCGATTACGCGGTGAAGCGGATCGGCATCGATCACGTGGGCATATCCTCCGATTTCGATGGCGGCGGCTGGTTCAGCGACTGGAAGGATGCCGGGGACAGCGGCAACGTCACCGCCGAGCTGATCCGGCGCGGCTACGATGCCGGCGCGGTGGAAAAGCTATGGGGCGGCAATTTCCTCCGCGTGATGCGCGTGGTGGAAGAGGCTGCCGCCTGATGCGAAGCGTGTCGCTGCCCGACGGCGAACAGGTTCCCTGCCTCGGCCAAGGCACCTGGTACATGGGCGACAACCGCGCCGCTCGGAATGCCGAAGCCGACGCCCTGCGCGCCGGTATCGATCTAGGCATGACCTTGATCGACACCGCCGAGATGTATGCCGACGGCGGGGCGGAGGAAGTCGTGGCACGCGCCGCGGTCGGGCAACGCGACAAACTGTTCATCGTCAGCAAGGTCTACCCGCACAACGCATCCCGCACCGGGATCCCCGCCGCCTGCGCCCGAAGCCTGAAACGCCTCGGCACCGATCGCATCGATCTGTATCTGCTGCACTGGCGCGGCGGTTACCCCCTCGCGGAGACCGTCGAAGCCTTTGAGAAACTGCGGCGGGAGGGCAAAATCCGCCATTGGGGCGTGTCGAACCTCGACACCGCCGATATGGAGGAACTCGGCCCCGGCCGCTGCGCTGCCAATCAGGTGCTGTACCATCCCGATAGTCGCGGCATCGAGTTCGACCTGCTGCCCTGGTGCGCCGCCAAATCCATCCCCGTTATGGCCTACTCGCCGCTGAGCCACTCCCCGGCCCGTCTGCTCCGCTCCGCCGCCTTGGCGGAGGTCGCGCGTCGCCATGGCGCCACTCCGGCACAGATCGCGCTGGCCTGGGGGTTGCGGCATCCGCATGTCGTGTCCATCCCGAAAGCCGCCAATCCCGCGCATGTGCGGGAAAATGCAGCGGCGGCAGCCCTGATTCTGACGCAAGAGGATCTGGCGACGATCGACGCCGTGCATAAGCCGCCACGGCGGAAAATTGCGCTCGATCTACTGTAGTTCGGGGCGTCGAGCGGCGGCTATCGCACCCCCATCGCCTGCTGCATGAACAAACGCTTGAGCGGCGGCAGCCGATGCACGGCGGCGATCCCCACATCGCGGGCCAGCCGCAGCACCGGATTATCCGAACTGAACAGCCGGTCGAGGCCATCGGTCATGGCGAGCATTGCCATATTGTCGGGTCGGCGCGCCCGTTGGTAGCGGGTGAGCAGTGCCGGGCTGCCGGGGTCCTGACCAGCTTGCACTGCCTCGACCACGAGATCGCCCAACACGATCGCATCGCGGAACCCCAGATTGAGCCCTTGCCCGGCGATCGGATGGATGCCGTGCGCGGCGTCGCCGGCCAGTGCCAGCCGCGTATCCACATACCGATGCGCCAGCATGGCCGAGAGCGGGTAGCTCCAGCGGCGGCCGACAAGCCGAATACGCCCGAGGTGATCGCCCAAACGGCGGGTGGCTTCCCGTTCGAACCGAGCATCGTCCAATGCCATGGTGCGGGCGGCGGTGGCGGTGCGTTCGGTCCAGACGATCGCCGACACATGCGGCGCCCCGCCGGCCAGCGCATCCGCACTCGGCGCCATCGGCAGCAGGGCGAACGGCCCGGCGGGGAGGAAATGTTCGATCGCAATGCCGCAATGCGGATGGTCGTGCGCCACGGCGAAGGTCATCCCGGTCTGGCCGTACGGCAACCGCGTGACTGGAATACCGGCCTGTTCCCGCAGCGGCGAATGGCGTCCCTCCGCTGCGACGACCAAACGGCAAGCGATGTCCGGCCCACCGGCAATACGTACAATGGCGCCATCGGCCCGGCGCTCGACCGAGGCCTCGGCCGGCGCGAACACGCGCAGCGACGGCAGGGTCGGCATATGGCGGTTCAAGGCGATGCGCAGGCCACGCGCTTCCACCATCCAACCGAAGGGGCCGGCGTCGGGGCCGCGTTCCTGGCAATCGAAATGCAGGAACAGGGGCGATGCCGGCCGCCCCACCTTCCCATCGCTGACCCTGATTTCGCGGATTTCCTGCGCGGCTTCGGGCAGTTGCGGCCATAATCCGGCTTCGTCGAGCAAGCGCCGCGAGCCTGCCGAGATCGCGTAAGCCCGCCCATCGAATGCCGGATGTTCCATCGGCGCCAGCGCGGCCCGATCGACGACGACGGTGGCGATTCCGGCCTCGGCCAATCGGCATGCGAGGCTGCCCCCGACCGGACCGGCGCCCATGATACAAACGTCGGCAATCAGCCGGGAATTGGGCGTGTCCATCGTAACCTCGTGCAGTGCTGCCCATCGAACAGGCAACGATTTTTAAGCCGGTCGGGACATCTTACGGTGCAAATGCCCACTATGAAGGCATACAACGCTGCCCAAATCGGCAGCATATCGGCCTGCCGGGCCATGTCCGGATTACCCCGGATTCTGGCACGTTTGTTGGTCCTGTCACAGCAAACAATCGGGAAACTCTCATATGCAACATATCGAGGCAGGCGACGTCGCGTGGGTACTTCTGTGCACCGTGCTGGTGCTCCTGATGACCATTCCCGGCCTGGCGCTGTTCTACGCCGGCATGGTCCGCAAGAAGAACATGCTGGCGATTATGATGCAGTCGTTCAGCCTCTGCGCGGCGATGACGGTGGTGTGGATGATCGCCGGCTATTCGCTCGCGTTCACCAATGGCAACGCCTGGATCGGCGATTTCTCCCGCCTGTTCTTGAACGGGCTCGCCGACGGATGGGACCAGGCCTTCGTCCTGGGGGCCGGCACCGACAACGCCCAGCCGACCACCATCCCCGAGAGCGTCTTCCTCATGTTCCAAATGGCCTTCGCCATCATCACCCCGGCCGTGGTGACCGGCAGTTGCGCCGATCGGATGAAATTCTCGGCCATGCTGCTGTTTTTTACCCTCTGGTCGCTGCTGATCTACGCCCCGCTCGCGCATTGGGTCTGGAGCGCGACCGGCTGGCTCGCCACCATGGGCGTGGCCGACTTCGCCGGCGGCACGGTGGTCGAGATCAATTGCGGCGTCACCGGACTGGTCTGCGCCTTGGTTCTGGGCAAACGCCTGGGCTACGGCACCGAAAATATGGCGCCCTACAACCTGACCTATGCCGTGATCGGCGCCTGCCTGCTTTGGGTGGGTTGGATCGGCTTCAACGCCGGCGGTGCGCTGGGCGCCAACGGACGCGCCGGCATGGCCGTGCTGGCGACCCAGATCGCAGCGGCCGGCGCGACCTTGAGCTGGACCTTCGCCGAATGGTTCCTACGCGGCAAACCCTCGGTGCTGGGCGCCATCTCGGGGGCGGTTGCCGGGCTGGTCGCGATCACCCCGGCCGCCGGCTTCGTGCTGCCCGGACCGGCTTTGGCGATCGGGCTGGTCGCCGGCGCCGTCTGCTTCTGGACCGCCACCACCATGAAAAGCCGCCTCGGCTACGACGACAGCCTCGACGCGTTCGGCGTGCATGGCATCGGCGGGATCATCGGGACTCTGGCCACCGGCTGGTTCGCCTTCGGCCCGCTGACGGCGACCAAGGACGCGCCGGCCGGGGTAACGATCGGCGGCTTGCACCAACTCGGCGTCCAATCCGTCGCCGTCGTCGCCACCATCGCCTTCTGCGGCATTGGCTCCTGGATCCTGCTGAAAATCGTCGATGCCACGATCGGATTGCGGGTCACCCGCGAAGAAGAACGCGAAGGGTTGGACATCGTTCTGCACGGTGAGCAGGTCTTCTGATAGCGCTTTATTAATCAGCGACTTCCAGGCTATGCTTAAGCGTGCATCCGAACTCCGGGTGCGCGCGAGGGAAGACACATGGCCACCCGATCCCCCCACATGGAGGCGCGTCGCATCGCCTCCCCCGCCCTGAAGGCAACGATCGGACACCGTTCGGCGGAGTTCGGGGGTATTTTCCTTGCCCTGGCCGGTATCGCGGTGCTGATCGCGCTGGCCAGCTACGACCCGCTCGACCCCTCGTTGAATACCGCGACAACCCGCCACGCCGCCAACCTGGTCGGCCTCGGCGGCGCGATGCTGGCGGACCTGCTGCTACAAGGCTTCGGCGTGGCCGGCGCGCTTCCGGGGGTCGCCATGCTGGCCTGGGCGTGGCGCATCGGCTCCCATCGGGGCATCGGCAGCTTTGCCTTCCGGCTGGCCTGTCTGCTCGCCGCGCTCCCCCTTCTGTCGGCGGTACTCGCCAGCTTTCCGGCTGCCCGAGCACTGGCGTGGCCGGCGACGTCGGGGCTGGGAGGCGCGGTCGGGCTGCTGCTCGCCGCGCCCGCATTGGAGAGCGGACAGGCGATGCTCGGACCCGTCGGCACCGCCGGGGTCTGGATCGTCGGCCTGATCGCGGCCGCCGGGCTGTCGGTCCTGTCCCTCGGGCTTTCCGGCGGCGAATGGCGGGCGGCCGGACGCGCAACAGCGATTGCCGCTCGGGCCGGCGTATCGGGCGGGCGCGATGTGGCCGACATTCTGGTTCGGGGTTCCCGCCGAGTGACCCCGTCCGCATGGCTGTCCGGCCTCGTGGACCGCGCCGCGCCGATGGACCCGCAGGAAAACCGCCCGACCGCCGCGACGCGCGCCGCCCCCACCCCGCAGCTTCGTCCGGCCCCGCTGCCGGAGCCGGACGTGCAACACGCCGCAGATGCTCTGCTGGACGACGATTCCGAAGATGGTCCGGCGATTGATACCCGCCCGCCGGAGGCACAGCCCGCCCCCCTGAGCGGCGCCCCGATCGTGCACCCTCGCAAGGAATCGCCCGGCTACCGAAAGCCGGTGCAGGAAACCCTGCCGCTGCCGGACTCCAGTTGGCGCACCCCGCCGTTGAGCCTGCTGAAAAAGCCGCCCGCACGCGTTGTCACCGGCCCGACCGAGGAAGCCCTGCAGGGCAACGCCCGCTTGCTGGAGTCGGTGCTGGCCGAATACGGCGTGCAAGGCAGCATCGTGGAAATCCGGCCCGGACCGGTCGTGACACTTTACGAACTGGAACCCGCGCCCGGCATCCGCAACACCCGCGTCATCGGGTTGGCGGACGACGTCGCACGCAGCCTGTCCGTCGTCGCGGTCCGCATCGCCACGGTGCCCGGCCGCAACGTCATCGGCATCGAAGTGCCGAACGCCCGGCGCGAAACCGTCTACCTGAGCGAAATCCTGTCCAGCGACGAGGTGCAGAAGGCCACCGGCCGCCTGGTGCTGGCCCTGGGCAAGGACATCGGCGGCACCTCGATCATCGCCGACTTGTCCCGCATGCCGCATCTGATGATCGCCGGCACCACCGGTTCGGGCAAATCGGTCGGCGTCAACGCGATGATCCTGTCGCTGCTGTACAAGCTCTCACCCGATCAATGCCGCCTGATTCTGATCGACCCCAAGATGCTGGAACTCTCGATCTACGAGGGCATCCCGCATTTGATGGCCCCGGTCGTCACCGAACCGGCCAAGGCCGTCATCGCGCTGAAATGGACCGTGCGCGAAATGGAGCGACGCTACCGCGCCATGAGCCAATTGGGCGTCCGTAACGTCGGCGGATACAATGATCGGGTCGCCGAGGCTCGGGCAAAAGGCGAAGTCGTCACCCGTCGGGTGCAGACCGGTTTCGACCCGGACACCGGCAGCCCCACCTTCGAGGACCAGCCCCTCGCGCTAGAGCCGCTGCCGTTCATCGTCGTCGTGGTCGACGAAATGGCCGACCTGATGATGGTCGCCGGCAAGGAAATCGAGCAAGCCGTCCAGCGTTTGGCACAGATGGCGCGTGCCGCCGGCATCCATGTCATCATGGCAACCCAACGCCCGTCGGTGGATGTGATCACCGGCACCATCAAAGCGAATTTCCCGACCCGCATTTCCTTCCAGGTCATTTCAAAGTTCGACTCCCGCACCATTCTCGGCGAACAGGGCGCCGAGCAGTTGCTGGGGATGGGCGATATGCTGTTCATGCCGGGGGCCGGCCGCATCTCCCGCATCCACGGGCCGTTCGTTTCCGACGAGGAGGTCGAAGCCGTGGTCGCCTTTCTGCGCGAGCAGGGCGAACCGGCCTACGTCGAAGAAGTGACAGAGTCACCGGACACCGACACGAACGACAGCATCGCGGAGGCCAGCGACGGCGATAAATCGCTGTTTGATCAAGGTGTTGCGGTTATCGTGCGGGATGGCAAGGTATCCACCTCGTACATCCAGCGGTGCCTGAATATCGGCTACAACCGCGCCGCGAAGTTGATCGAGCAGATGGAAAAGGAGGGGATCATCAGCCCCGCCAATTTGTCCGGCAAACGCAAGATCCTGGTGCGCCGCCCGCACGACGAGGAATGACGGCAACCCGCCTTGAGGCCACTTTCAGCCTGGAGGCAGCGTCGGGCACTTCCGAAACGTCCAATACAGCGGCTGTCGGCCGGCACGCAGCGCTTTTGCCTCATACCGAGTGGGTGGCCAGCCGGCCGGCCGTTCGGTTGCCGGGGGCGGTGCGTCGAACGCTGTCTGCGCGCCCATGACCTCGGCGACCCACGCCTGATAGGTCGGATCGTCGCTGGCCACGCGCCAAATGGCGCCGGGCTTCAGAACCCGAGCGACTTCGGGCACCAGATCGGGGTGGACGAAGCGGCGCTTGGCGTGGCGCATTTTCGGCCAGGGGTCGGGAAACATCAGGAACATGCGGTCCAGACACGCATCCGGCAGCGCCCGCAACAGCACCCGCCCATCGTCCGGCCACACACGCAGATTCGGGGGCAGCGGCGCAGTCGCCTCCCCACCCTCGGGCACCAGAGCGGACAGCAGGGAGCATATGCCGTTCTCGAACACCTCGCAGGCGATCAGCCCGGCCTGCTTGTGTGCGGCGACCTGCGCCAGCGCATGCTCGCCGCCACCAAAGCCGATCTCCAGCCATAGCTCGGGCAGCCACGCGGGCGCGGCTGCATCTTCCTCCCGGAAGCGCAGGCGTTCCAACGTGACATCGAGCAGGACTTCCTGCCGGGGGCGCAGCTTATGGCCGCGACTGCGACCATACAGGCGATCCGGCGGGGGTTTTACCGTCCGAGTGCTGCCTTCAGCGCCGGCACCAGATCCGTCTTTTCCCACGTGAAGGTGCCTTTCGCCTCATCCGGCTCGCGACCAAAATGCCCATAGGCCGAGGTCGGGACATAGATCGGCCGGTTCAGGTGCAGATGTTCGCGAATGCCGCGCGGCGACAGGTTCATGGAGTCGCGCAGGGCTTTCTCCAGCTTCGCCTCATCGACGTCTTTGCCGGTTCCGTGCAGATCGACATAGACCGACAGCGGGCGGGACACGCCGATCGCGTAGGCGATCTGGATCGTGCAGCGTTCCGCCAGTTCGGCGGCCACGACGTTCTTCGCCAGATAGCGGCAGGCATAGGCGGCCGAGCGATCCACTTTGGTGGGGTCCTTGCCGCTGAACGCGCCGCCGCCGTGCGGGGCCGCACCGCCGTAGGTATCGACGATGATCTTGCGCCCGGTCAGGCCGCAATCGCCGTCCGGTCCACCGATCACGAACTTGCCCGTCGGGTTGCAGTGGAATTCCGATTCCGGCGGCATCCAGCCGCGCGGCATGATCGATTCGACCAGCGGCCAGAGTTTCCGCTTGATCTCGGCTTGCTCCATGCCCTCGACGTGCTGGGTGGACACCACGATGGCGGTGGCGCCGACCGGCTTGCCGTCGATATATTTCAGGGTCACTTGGCTTTTGGCGTCGGGCAGCAGGCCGGCGACCGAGTCATGCCCGGATTTCCGCAGGTCGCGGATCTGGCGCAGAATTTCGTGGCTGTAATGCAGCGGCGCCGGCATCAGCGACGCCGTTTCCCGGCAAGCATAGCCGAACATCAGGCCCTGATCGCCCGCGCCTTCGTCTTTGTTGCCCGCGCTATCGACGCCCTGCGCGATATCCGAGGATTGGGAATGCAGATGCACCGCGATATTCGCAGTCTGCCAGTGGAACCCGTCCTGCTCGTAGCCGATGTCCTTGATCGCCATACGGGTCAGGTGGATCAACAGCTCCGGCGTCACATCGGCCGGGCCGCGGGTTTCGCCGGCCAGCACGACGCGCTGCGTGGTGCACAATGTTTCGCAGGCCACCCGTGCATAGGGATCGGCGGTCAGGAATGCGTCGAGCACCGTATCGCTGATACGATCGGCAACCTTATCGGGATGGCCTTCCGAGACCGACTCGGAAGTGAACAGGAATTCGCCCGTATCGCGCATGGATTGGTTCTCTCGCGTCGCGGTGGAAACGGCTGGGAGCCTGCCGTGCCCGGCCGTTTGCCAAGCCGGCGGTGTGTGGCGGAAGACCGCCGAGGGGTCAAGAGTATTGCGTTGCTTTCACGCGGCCCTCGCCCGCTCGTGGTTCAGCGCCAGCAGCCGGGCGAGGGCTTCGTCGGTGGCGATGTCGGCCGGCCAGCCGTAGGCGGCGGCGACGGCGGCATCGAGATCGCGATGGAGGTTGTCGAGCCAGGCACCCTCGGGCGTGCCCCTGGTGTTGTAGAGATTCGTCAGCGTGCGCTTCTTCAGGATCGCGGCGGCGGCGGGGGTGCGGGGAACGAGGCGGTCGGGGAAGCCGGG
>JANXMB010000064.1 GCA_025354865.1 Acetobacteraceae bacterium
CGCTGCATGTCGTCGATGTGGCCGAACATTGCCATGTCGGAAGGGTGATCGGTCATGTAGCGCCGCGTGTAAACGTCGGGCACGATCAGACGCCCGTGCAGCCTTGGGTCGGCGATCGGAAACTGCCGCCAGACATTCGCCAGCGCGTCCAGCAAACGCGGGCGGAATAAGGCGATATCGGTGCGAGTCATCAACAGTAGATCGCACCGCCCGACATTCGCCGCCAACACAGCCTGCGCCAGACCGATCTGCCGCGCGCGATTTTGAAAACCGGGATCGGCGGGATCGGGGATCAACACGACAACGTCGCAGATGGCACGGAGTTCGGCGACGATCGCCGGGTCGGTGTCGTCCCAGGTGCAGATCGTCAACGGCCGCTCGCCGATGGCCCATCGATACCAGCGCATGAGCGCGGGCGTGCGCGCATCGGATTTGCCGCGAATGGCAACGCCGATGCGCGGGGCATCCGAGCGGGGTGGCGATGGGAAACGCGGTGGCAGGCCGATCTGGGCAGCGGCTATTTCGTATTGCCAGGCGCGTTGCGGCAGTTCCTCGCCCAAGGCATTCATGAGGGACTCGCGGTCGAGGCCTCGGACCAGAATATCCCGTTCGATCAGCGCCGGCAGCAAGTCGGGGATCGCTTCCAATGCCCGATCCAGCCACGGCAGCGCCCGCTCGGTATCCGGCAGAAAAGCCATGCCGATATGAAAATACGTGAGGCCCATACCCTCCCGCAGGTCGATACTGTCGTGCGGGCCGATTTTCCAATCGGCGGTGTGCGCGATGGCGAGGTCGCGCATCTGCCAATCCCGCGCATACCAGGCAAATTTCGACAGAAATGTCAGCTGCAGCGGGGCGAAATTCGGCCCTTCCGGCTGTTCGAGCCACTCGACGATGTACTCCCGAGCCCGTCGCGGATCGCCACGCTCCAGCGCTTCGCAAAGGGCGAGATGGTTCAACATGTCGAGAGTTCCAGAGTCAGGTTCGCGGCAGGTCGATGGAACCACCTCAATCGCGGTCGTGCAAGCCCGTTTCGGTGCCGCCGTATTCCTTGCGTCCTTCCCATGCCAACGCCTATGAACCGGGGGCAACCTCGCATCGGGTCCCATG
Source organism: Acetobacteraceae bacterium (assembly GCA_025354865.1). Lineage (GTDB taxonomy): Bacteria > Pseudomonadota > Alphaproteobacteria > Acetobacterales > Acetobacteraceae > Rhodopila. The sequence continues at coordinate 1,111 of JANXMB010000064.1, forward strand.
CTGAATATCGTCATCCCCATGGCCGGGCTGGGCAGCCGCTTCGCCAATGCCGGCTATACCCTGCCCAAACCGTTGATCCCCGTCCGCGGCGTGCCGATGATCCGTCTGGTCATCGCCAACACCGCGCCGTCGGTGCCGCATCGCTTCGTGTTCATCTGCCAGCGCGCCCACGCCGCCGCCTACGGTCTGCGTGACAAACTTTCGGCCTGGGCGCCGGGTTGCGCGGTCATCGAACTCGACGGCCTCACCGAGGGGGCCGCCTGCACCGTCCTCGCCGCGCGGGAATTCATCGACAACGACCAGCCGCTGATGATCGCGAACAGCGACCAATACGTGGATATCCTGATCGATCCCTACGTCGCGGCGATGGGCGCGCGCGGGCTGGACGGCTTGATCATGACCATGCAGGCCGACGACCCCAAATGGTCGTTCGCCGCGACCGACGGGCAGGGGATGGTAACCCGCGTCGTGGAAAAAGAGGTCATTTCCACCGATGCCACCGTCGGCATCTACAATTTCCGGCGTGGGGCGGATTTCGTGCGCGGGGCGGACGATATGATCGCGCGCAACCTGCGGGTGAACAACGAATTCTACGTCGCCCCAGTCTACAACCAACTGATCGCCGAGGGTGCGAAAATCGGCATCCACGATATCGGCGCCGAGGGCAGCGGCATGTACGGCCTGGGCATTCCCGCCGACCTCGATGCGTTCCTTGCTTTGCCATTGGCCCAGAAAGTCACGGATCCCCTGCTATGATCGTCATGAGCCATCGCGGGTATTGGAAGGAACCGGCCGAGAAAAATCGGCCCGTCGCATTCCAGCGATCGTTCGATCTGGGCTATGGCACGGAAACCGATGTGCGCGACCTGAACCGGCACCTCATGATTGCGCACGATCCGCCGAACGGGTCGGAAATCTCGGTGGAACAGATGCTGGACATCCTCGCCGGGCGCAATCTGCCGCTGGCGATGAACATCAAGGCCGACGGCAATGCCAAGGCGTTGCAGGCAATGATGGAAGCGCGCGGCGTGCAGGATTGGTTCACCTTCGACATGACGGTGCCGGAACTGGTCGTGCAACTCCGCCTGGGATTGCCAGCCTTCACCCGCGCGAGCGAATACGAACAGCCAAGCCCATGTTACGATCGGGCGATCGGAGTGTGGCTGGATTGTTTCGAGGGGATTTGGTTCACCCCGGCGACCGTGGAGGGTTTCTTGCGCGATGGCAAACGCGTGGCCATCGTCTCCCCCGAGTTGCACGGGCGGGATCCGATGGATTTGTGGGCGGCGTTGAAAAAATCCCCCGTCGCATCCCATCCCGCGCTAATGTTGTGCACCGACGTGCCGGAAAGCGCGACGGACTACTTCGGAGGCCGGACATGATTAAGGCGGTCATTTTCGATATGGACGGGGTGCTGATCGAAGCCAAGGATTGGCATTACGAGGCACTCAATCGCGCGCTACGCCTGTTCGGGCTGGAAATCAGCCGTTACGAGCACCTGACAACCTTCGACGGCCTGCCGACCCGGCGCAAGCTGCAAATGCTGTCGGCGCAGGGCAATCTGCCGTCGGAGCTGCACGATTTCCTCAACGACATGAAGCAGCGCTACACGATGGAAATCGTGAACACGCAATGCAAGCCGCGCTTCAACCACGAATACGCGCTGTCGAAGCTGCGCGCGCAGGGCTATCGGCTGGCGGTGTGTTCCAACTCGGTGCGCGACACCATCGACGTCATGATGCGCAAGGCTGCCTTGTCGCAATACCTCGAATTTTTCGTGTCGAACCAGGACGTTTCCAAACCGAAACCGGACCCCGAGATGTACAACGTCGCCATCGCCCGTATGGGGCTGGCCCCGCACGAATGCCTCATCGTCGAAGACAACGAGAACGGGATCAAAGCCGCTCGGGCCTCCGGCGGCCATGTGATGGAAGTCGGCGACGTGAACGACGTGACCTACGCAGCCATCTCGGCACGCATTGCCGAATGCAACAAGGCGATCGCGGCATGACCATGCGCGTTCTCATTCTCGGCGGCGGCACCACCCCGTCGGACGCCGATTCCACCCCGGTCTGGCTGTTGGAAAGCAACGGCGAAATCCTGATCGAACGGTTCGTGCGGGCCTGCAACGGGCTGGATGCCAAATTGGTATTCGCGGTGCGCGGACCGGATATGAAACGGTTTCGGATCGATAGCGTGATCGGCCTCGCGGCCCCCGGATCGGCGGTAGTGCCGATTGCCGGCGAAACCCAGGGCGCGGCCTGCACTGCGCTGATGTGTGTGAAGCACATCGATCCCGAGGGCGAGTTGCTCATTCTGAACAGCAACGAATTCCTGGACATCGACTACAAAGCGGCGGTCGAGGGTTTTCGCCAAGCCGAATACGATGCGGCAGTGGTAACCTTCCATTCCATCCACCCGCGCTATTCCTATGTGTTGTTGGACGACGCCGGTCTGATCGTCGAGGCGGCGGAAAAGCACCCGATCAGCCGCCATGCGACGGCCGGTTTCTACTGGTTCGCACGCGGTGCCGACTTCGTCGCGGCAGCCGAGGATATGATCCGCAAAGACGCTCAGGTCGACGGCAAATTCTTCATCAGCCTCGTATTCAACGAACTGATTCTGCAACAGAAGCGCATGGGCGTGCTGGAAGTCGATAGCCGCCATTATTTCCCGTTGAAATCCCGCCGCCAAGTGTCGGTCTACGAAGCCGATATGCATACGGAGAACGCCGCGTGAAACACGCCCGCCTGCAAGATATGGTCAAAGGCTGGTTCGTCGGCGACTTCGACCCAACCCTGCTACGCTCCAAAGACGTGGAAGTCGCTGTCAAATACTACAAAGCCGGCGATCGGGAAGACACGCACCACCATCGCGTGGCGGTAGAAATTACCGCGATCGTCTCCGGGGAGGTCACCATGATGGGCAAGCGCTGGACGGCCGGCGACATCGTGCTCGTCGAACCGGGGGAGGCGACCGATTTCGAGGCGATTACCGACGCTGTAAACGTCGTGGTAAAAATGCCCAGCGCGATGGGCGATAAATATCTCGGCGCATTACCGCCGGTATAATTCTCAGCGCACGATAACCGCCGGGGAAATCGCCGAAGATCCGAGCGCCCGACCTCAAGCACTGGCGACCTCAAGCACTGGCGACCTCAAGCACTGGCGACCTCAAGCACCGCCGACCCAGCGGTTTATTTCGCCCACGCCCGGTATGCCATCGCCGTCCGGTCCCGTAAGACCTTGGCACAGGATGGCGTAAGGGCCTGAATGACGGCATGGCGAATCGGGAAATCGGCAAACCGAGCCTCGCGGCGCTCTTTGTGGGCTTCGCGCGCATCGGCATGATGAGCTTCGGTGGCGGCCTCGCGGCCTGGACCCGGCGGGAGGTCGTGCAGCAGCGCGGTTGGATGGACGAACAGCAATTCCTGTCCGGCTATGCGCTGTCGCAGCTTGTACCGGGGGCCACCAACGTCAATTTGGCGGTGTTCATCGGCACTCAGATGCGCGGCGTGCCGGGCGCTTTGGCATGTTTCCTCGGGCTGACGGCGCTGCCGGTTGCCATCGTGACGATCGCCGGCACGCTCTATCTGCACAGCCACGGCGGCAGTCCCTGGTTCAGCATCGCCCTCTCCGGCATGGGCGCCATCGCCCTCGGCATGAATCTCGGGCTCGGCGTGCGCCTCTCGGTCGATAATATCCGCCGCCTCGGCCCGGCATCGGTGACCGCCGGCATTGCCCTGGGCATCGGCGTGGCCGGCTTCCCCCTGCCGGACGTCCTGGCGATCGCGATGCCGATAAGCCTGGCGATCGCCTGGTGGGGGCGCCGCACATGACCCCGGTTCTGCTGCAATTGTTCTGGTTGTTCATCGTCCTGTCCATGCTCGCGTTCGGCGGCGGGGCAGGGGTGATGCCCGACATGCAGCGGGCGGCGGTCGATGTCTACCATTGGATGACCCCCGGCGAATTCCTCGACATGTTCGCGATATCCCGCGCAGCGCCGGGTCCGGGATCGTTGATCGTGCTGCTGATTGGGCAGAAGGCGGCGGGATTGCCGGGGGCGGCGGTCTCGTTCGTGGCGATGTTCTTGCCGTCGTGCCTCGTGGTGCACATGGTCGCCCGTTTCTGGCACCGAGCGGCCCATTCCGCATGGCGGGAGGTGGTGGAGAAAGCGTTGGCCCCGGTCGCCATCGGCCTGACCTTCGCCAGCGGCCTCGCGCTGATGCGGGCGACCCAACACGGGTTCCTGCCGCATGCGATTACGGTCGTCGGCGCCGGCGTCTTTGCCTTTACCCGGATCGGGCCTTTGTGGATGCTGGGCGGCGGGGCAGCGGCCATGCTGCTGGCTGCCGCGTTCGATTGAAGGAGCATTTCGTGCCGCGCATTGGAATTGGCATCGTTACTTACAACCGGCGGGCCGTGCTGCAGGCGACGGTCGAGAAACTGCGTCGTTTCACCAGCCGCAAAGATGTCGATTGCGTGGTGGCCGACGACGGCTCGACCGACGGCACCCAGGCCTGGCTGCGGGACAACGGGGTGCCGATGGTCGGCGGCGTGAATATGGGGATTGCGTGGAACAAGAACCGGGCGCTGTATTTATTGGCGGAAATGTTGGGTTGCGAAACGGTCGTGCTGTTGGAAGACGACACCCAACCCGCCGCCCACGGCTGGGAAACCGATTGGATCGAGGCTGCCCAGCGTTGGGGACACGCAAATTTCGCCGCCAAATGGATGCAGCATCTGTTTCTGTCAGGCACCGGCACCGCTGCCGATCCGATTCTAAGCGAATTCGTAACGGCGCAATGCGCATCCTATTCGCGGCAATCGCTGCTGTTCGCCGGCTATTACGACTCCCGTTTCAAAGGCTACGGCCACGAACACGTCGAACACACCCGCCGTTTGGTGCGCCTGGGTTACGGCGGCACCGAACGCTACATCGATGGGCAGGAGGAATTGCGCTACAAACTCATTCGCGGAGCATTGGATATCGTCGATGTCCCCAGCTACCACGATGCCGCGCAGGTGGAACGAAACCTCGCGATTGCGGGACCGCTGATGATCGATCAATCGTTTCGCGCGCCCTGGCGGGACGACGCCGAATTGCGCCAATTCCGCTCGGAAATGCGCAGTGCGATCGACGCCCAATCCCTGGGGTTCGGTTTGCACGGGCCGCCGCCGTCCGAATCGCGGGGGCTGGCCGGGCGGATGCGTCGTCTATTCGGGGGGCGCTGAATATCGTTTTGGTAGAGGTGTTTCGTTTGCTAAAACCTGGGGTTGTGTTAAGTGGCGCGTCGTAACAGTCCGAATCAGGCTCCGATAGGCCCAAGCCCGATGCCGCAGCGCCGAGAGACCATGGAACCGACTGCAGACTCGGCCCTTGCGCAGGCGATATCCAGCTTTTTCGATGCGGCCTGGTATCTGTCGCGGTATCCCGATGTGGTGCATGCCGGGCTCGATCCGTTGCGACATTTCATCATCCACGGGGCGGCGGAATCGCGCGATCCCAATCGTTGGTTCGACAGTGCCTGGTACGCCGCCCGCTATGTCGATGTCGGGGCAACCGGGGTCAATCCGCTGTTGCATTATTTGCAGGCGGGTGCAGTCGAGTTGCGCAATCCGCATCCGCGGTTCGATGCGGTCTGGTACGCTGATCGGTATCCCGACGCGGCGACAAACCCGCTTTTGTATCACCTGCGCATCGGTGTGGCGCGCGGCTATCTGACGGAAAAGCCGATCCGGATTGCCGATTATTTGCCGTCCCAGGCCGCGCCGTTGGCCGTGCCGCCCGGCCTGACGGTGGATATCGCCATCCCCGTCTACAAGGGGCTGGCTGCAACGCAGCGTTGTATCGAATCCGTGTTGGCCGATCCCGATCGCTTGCCGGGGCGGATCATCGCCATCGACGACCGCTCACCGGAGCCGGCTTTGTCCGCATGGCTCGACACATTGGCGGCGGACGGTCGGATCGTGCTGCTGCGCAACAAGCGCAATCTGGGCTTCGTGGCCTCGGTCAATCGCGGCATGCAGGCGGCTGGGTCCAACGACGTGGTGCTACTCAACAGCGATACCGAGGTACCGGCCGGCTGGCTGCCTCGACTGGCGGCGCAGGCCTATCGGGCGCCGCACATTGCCAGCGTTTCCCCGTTTTCCAACAACGCGACGATTTGCAGCTACCCACGGATTGCCGGCGGGCCGCTGGCGTTCGGGCGCAGCGTGCGGCAAATCGACGATGTCTGCCGCACCGTCAACGCCGGTCGCTGGGTCGATGTGCCCACCACTGTCGGGTTCTGCATGTATATTCGCCGCGCCGCGCTCGATGCCGTCGGCGTGTTCGACGAAGCCGCGTTCGGGCGCGGCTATGGGGAGGAAAACGACTTCTGCCTGCGCGCCTCCGCCCTGGGCTGGCGCCACACCCTCGCCTGCGACACCTTCGTTTACCACGAGGGTTCGGTCAGTTTCGCCGGGGAGGCCGAGGGCCGGATCGCCTCGGCAATGCAAGTCCTGACCGCCCGCTACCCTGCCTACCTCGCCGAGGTCGCTCGGCATGTCCGCCAGGACGACGCCGGCCCCTATCGCATCGCCACCACCGCCGCCTTGTTCGCGCATTCCGAACTGCCGACGGTGCTGTTGGTCTGCCACGATCTGGGCGGCGGGGTGCGCCACCATGTCGATCGCCTCGCCGCTCGACTGGCCGGGCAGGCCAACTGCCTGATGCTGATGGCGACCGCCCGAGGGTCGGAACTGTCCGTCCCGATCGTGCCCGGCCATCCCGTGTTGCACCTGCCAGCCGAGCGGCTGGACGATATGGTGCGACTGTTGCAGTCGGCGGGGACGAGCCGGGTGCATATCCATCACCTCGCCGGCATGGACATGGATGTGCGGGCGCTGATCCAGCGGTTGGGGCTGCGCTTCGACATGACGGTGCACGATTATTACGGCCTTTGCCCGCAAGTGAACCTGCTGCCGTTTCTGGACGGGCTTTACTGCGGGGAGCCGGGGGCAGCCGCGTGCAATGCCTGCATCGCCGATCGCCCGTCGCACGGGGCGCGGGATATTCTGTCATGGCGGATGGAGCATGCGTGGCTGTTCCAGGAAGCCGACCGGGTGCTTTGCCCCAGTGCCGATGTGCGCGATCGGTTGGTGCGGTTCGGTTTGGGGGATCGTGCCATCGTTGCCCCGCACGAACCGGTGGCTGGCGGCCCCTGGCCGCTGCGTCCCTCGCAGCCAAAATCTAGCAAGCTGCGGGTGGCGCTGATCGGCATCCTCGCGCCGCACAAGGGGGCGGCACTGGTGGAAGCGGTGCTGGCGAAAGCCGATCCCGCCGCGTTCGATTTCCATCTGATCGGCGATGTCGAGGGCAGTTTCCCCGATGCCGCGCGGCGCCGCCTGCGCATCGCCGGGCGCTATCGCGAAGCCGATCTGCCCGGCCTGCTGCACAAGCTCGCCCCGCATGTCCTGTGGTTCCCGGCGTCCTGGCCGGAGACCTATAGCTACACCGTCAGTGCCGGGATCGAAGCCGGGTTGCCCATCGTCGCCAGCGGGATCGGCGCGTTGACCGAACGGCTGGCTGGACGTCCTCTGACGTGGATGGTGGAGCCGAGCCTGGATACCGAACCCTGGCTGCAAGCGTTCGAGGCCGCGCGTGCCGCCCTGCTTGCCGACCCCGTTTCTATAGCACCCGTCTCGATGCGGGAGGCGGTGCCCGATTTCTATGCCAGGGACTATCTGGCCGCGCCCGCGATCCGCCGCGCCGACCCGATCGACCTGCGCCGGCCCGGCCGCACAAGCGTTGTGGTGGTGCCGGAGCGGTCCGACAATGGCGCCCCAACGCCGTGCGCGTTCATCCGGTTGCTGCAACCGCTCGACCATGCGGCGGCGGAAGGCCGGTTGGATATCGTCCTGGCCGACGCGGAAACGGCGCTGCGGTATCGCGCCGATATCGTGGCGACGCAGCGCTACGCCGTTCCGGATACGGCCGCCGCAGACGCTCTGGCCGCCCATGCGGCCACGACCGGGGCACAGCTTTACTACGACCTCGACGACGATCTGCTGAACATTCCCCGCAGCCATCCCGATGCCAAAACCCTGCGACCCAAGGCACGGACGGTGCAGCGGATGGTGCGGCGGGCGGATCGGCTGTTCGTCTCGACCCCGGCGCTGGCGGGATCCCTGACCGCGCTGCGCGACGATGCGATCGTGGTGCCGAACGCGCTGGACGAGCGGTTATGGGGTTCGACGCCGCCGCCCAAACTGGTTTCGGCGACCGGACCGCATGTGGGGCCGGTGCGCATATTGTGTATGGGCACGGCAACGCACGACGCCGATTTCGCCACCATCGCGCCGGCCTTGGCCCGGCTGGTCGAGGCATTTGGCAGTCGGGTGCAGATCGAGATGCTGGGCTTCAGCAGCCAGCGCAGCGTGCCGCCCTGGGTGCGCCGGCTTGGCATGACCGCGACCGCGCATGCGTCCTATCCGGGCTTCGTGCACTGGATGGCGAACCAGCCCGGCTGGGATATCGGTTTGGTACCGTTGAACGAGTCCGCCTTCAACCGCTGCAAATCGTCGATCAAGACGCTGGACTACGCGGCGCTGGGATTGGCGGTGCTGGCATCGGATGTCGCGGTGTATCGGGGTTCGCTCGCCGATGGGGCAGGGGGCCTATTGGTGCGCAACACCGCCGACGCTTGGTACGCCGCCCTGTGCCGGCTGGTCCGCGATACCGCGTTGCGCCGCCAACTGGGGCAGGGCGCCTGGGCAGCCTATTGCTCCAGCGGCACTTTGGCTTCCCAGTCGCTCGGCTGGCGGAACGCGTGGTTCGGCGCGGCCGCACCGACAACCGACCGATAGGACCGCTCGCCGATTTGTCGGTTGCGCGCAGTGTTTGTAGGATCGGTCCAACGCCTCCTAGGCACCGATTTCACGCGCGGGAACGACGATGAACGATCAGGCAAGCCTCGACCCCCAATCCTATCTGGACCAACTGCAAAGCCAGGCCACAAGGCATGAAACGCCCTGCGGCAGCGGGCGCATGGTCTGGCATTTGTGGGATGGCTCCGGCGGCACTGCGCCAGTGGTAGTGCTGTTCCATGGCGGCGCCGGATCCTGGCGCCATTGGGTGAAAACCATCCCCGCACTGGTGGAAACCTACCGCGTGCTGGTGCCCGATCTGCCCGGCCTCGGCGAGTCGGACTTTCCGCCCGATGGCGACGACGCATTTGCCATCGCAACCATCGTTGCCGACGGCATCGACACGATCGTCGGTAAGGGCACGGGGTTCGACGTCGTCGGCTTCTCCTTCGGCGGCACCATGGCCAGTTGCGTCGGCGCCATTCGCGGCAAACAAGCGCGGTCCGTCACCATCATCGGGTCCTCCGGCGTCGGCTCCCTCGGCTCTGCCGTGCGGCTGGAGAAGGTGCGCCACCTCGAAGGACAGGAACGGCGCGACACCCATCGCATCAACCTCAATCGGCTGATGATCGCCGACCCCGCCAAAATCGACGATCTGGCGATTGCCATCCAGGACTGGAACACCGTCCGCTCGCGCCTGAAAACCCCGGCAATCTCCCGCAGCGGGGCGATCCTGACGGCGATCGATCAGCTGGTTTCGCCGCTGAACGGCATGTGGGGCGAACTCGACGCGCCGGCCAATCCGAAAGGGCCGGAACGGGTTGCCGCGCTGCGGGAACGCAAGCCGGATGCGGATATCCGTTTGATACCCGGCACCGGCCATTGGGCGGCCTACGAAGCGCCGGACTACGTGAACCCGACCTTGCTGGAAATGCTGGCCCGCACACGTCCGTAACAAGCCACCGCGCCGCGCCTGCCCGAAAATCGGAGAATACGTCCAATGACCGAAACGAACACCCTGACACCGGCCGGCATCGGGTCCGGCCCCGGGCCGATGCTGGGCAACGACGGCCCCGGCATGCTGGCCGGGCTGCGGGTGATCGAAATCGCGGACGAGCGGGCCGAATACACCGGCCTGCTGCTCGCCGGCCTGGGTGCGGAGGTCGTGAAGATCGAGCCACCGGGCGGCAATGCAACCCGCCGCATCGGCCCCTTCCTCGACGATGAGCCGGGGATCGAGCGGTCGCTGTTCCATTGGAATTACAATCGCGGCAAGCAATCCGTGGTGCTGGACCTGCAAACCGCTGACGGCGCCTTCGCGATGCGCAAATTGATGGAGGGGGCGGACATCCTGCTCGATTCCTCCTGCGGCGCGCTGAATACCGCGATCGGCCTCGACCGGGTGGCCGTGGCGCACCGATTTCCGAAGCTGATCGTCGCCCGCATGACGCCCTTCGGCGACGATGGGCCGTGGGCGAATTTGCAGGGGTCGGACCTGATCCATCTCGCCCTCGGCGGCATCATGATGAATTGCGGCTACGATCCCGACCCGAATTTCGAATACGACACGCCGCCGATCGCGCCGCAAATCTGGCACGCCTACCACATCGCCGGGGAGCAGTTGGCAACCGGCATCGTCGCCGCCGCCATCAATCGGCATCGCACCGGCCTGGGCCAGGATGTCAGCGTCGCGATCCATGAGGCTGTGTCGAAGAATCCCGAACTGGACATCATGCATTGGGTGATGCGGCGGGTGCCGCTGTGGCGGATGACCGCTCGGCATGCGGGGGAGGTGCCCAATCACTCCCCCAGTATCGTCCATACCAAGGACGGGCGGTTCTTCATCTCCCACGGGATGGGCGCGCGCGACCTGAAGAATCTGGTCCCGCTACTGTCGCAATACGGCATGCAGGCCGATCTGCAACCGCCCGGACCGGACGTCGATCTGAAAGCCCGAGCGGTGCCGGGAACCGCGACGTCGGACGAGGCTCGGGCCCATATGCTCGACGTCGTGCAACGCTTCGTGCGGGCCTGGACCTACAAAGATATGCCATGGCTCGAAGCGCAGGAGGCCGGGCTGCTCTGGGCACCTTTGCGCAAGCCGCACGAAAGCGCGCTGGACCCGCATTGGCTCGCCCGCTTCACCTTCGCCGATGTCTACCACCCCGAACACAACCGGTCGTTCCGCTACCCCACCAGCAAATGGCTGGCGACGGAAACCGCGTGGCAGGTCGGCCGCCGCGCCCCGCTGTTGGGGGAGGACACGGACAAGGTGCTGGCGTCGCTGGACCGCAAACCGTCGGTGCCGGCGCAGCCGAAACCGGACCTCGCACCCCGGCTGTCGGCGCTGCACGGCAAGCCCTTCCCGCTACAAGGCGTGAAAATCCTGGATTTCGCCTGGTTCCTGGCATCCGCCGGCGGCACCCGCTTCCTGTCCGCCATGGGGGCGGAAAGCTACAAGGTCGAGTGGAAGGACAATCCCGACACAAGGCTCGCGGCGATGGCACCGGTTGGCGGCCGAGCGGCGCGGGATGCGGCGACGGGGCCGCTGAAGGGGGTGAGCGATCTGAATATGGGCGGGCAGTTCAATAACAAGAATGCCGGCAAACGCGGTATTTCGCTGAACATCCGCCACCCCAAGGGCTTGCAGATCGCCAAAGATCTGGTGCGCATCTGCGACGTGGTGGCCGAGGGTTTCTCCCCCGGCGTGCTGCAACGTCTGGGCCTGGGCTACGATGTGCTCAAGAGCATTCGGCCGGATATCATTTATATTCAACAGGCTGGCATGGGTGCCTACGGCAAGTACGGGCGTATGCGCACCGTCGGCCCGGTCGCGGCGGCGTTCGGCGGGCAGGCCGATATGTCCGGCCTGCCGGAACCGGCCATGCCGGTAAGCTGGGGCTACTCCTACCTCGACTGGATGGGCGCCTACGGCTACGCCCTCGCTTTGCTCGGCGCCCTCTATCACCGGGAGAAAACCGGGCAGGGGCAATGGATCGACGCTTCCCAGTGCGAATCCGGCATTTTCCTGACCGGCCCCTCGGTGCTCGATTGGTCGGCGAATGGGCGGGAGTGGAAACGCTATGGCAACCGCTCCCCCTATAAGCCGGCGGCACCGCACGGGGCGTATCGCTGCCAGGGGAAGGATCGCTGGGTCGCGATCGCCTGCTTCGAGGAAACCCATTGGCAGGCCCTGTGCGCGGTCGCCGAACGGGGCGACTGGCGCGCCGACAAACGCTTCGCCACGCTGGCGGACCGGCTGCACCACCAGGATGCGCTGGACGCGGCAGTGGGGGTCTGGACGGCGGACAAAACGGCCGAAAATGTCATGATGGCGCTGCAAAACCGGGGCGTGCCGGCGGGCGTCTGCCAGAACGCGGAAGATCGCTGCGACAACGATCCGCAGTTGCGCCATCTGAAATGGCTGACCGAGGTCACCGGCACCAAAATCGGCACCTGGCCGATCTACGAATTGCCGATGAAATTCTCCCGCACGCCCGCTTATGTCGGCGGCCCCACCGATCGCGGCGCCCCCGGCTACGGCGAAGACAACGAATGGTTGCTCACCTCCATGCTCGGAATGTCCCAATCGGACGTGGAAAAATTGGCCGAGGAAGGCGTTATATGACCGACGATCCCGACCGTAGCCCCGCCGCTCGGCCCTCGGAAACCCTCGATCCGGCGCAAGCCACGGGATTGCAGGACGGCGTCGCCGAGGCGATCGTCGATTTCGAGCTGGTGGAGCAGGGCACGACCGTGCGCATCCCGCAGCCCCGCCGGAAGAAGCGGGTGGTGTTCAAGTACTGATCGATCGGCGATTACTGGCCGATCGGTGATCGGAGAATGTTTCCGGTGCGCGCGTCCAATTGCCGCAGAAGGAATATTATGTTAACTAATGGGTGTGCAATAGCAGGCCTACGGCACGTCCGCGATCGACAGCACCATCCCATCGTACCCAGCCTCGATCCCAGCCGGCAGATTGCGCGCCAACCACGCCCAGTCCATCGTCGTGCCCATATGCGTCAAAACCGTACGGCGCGGCCGCAGGCGCTGCACCCATTCGTACACCAACGGCAAATGCGCATGCGTCCAGTGCGGCTCATCGCGCAGAAAGCAGCCGACAACCCAGGTATCGACGCCGGCCAGAGCCGCGAACGCCGCATCGTCGAGCCGCACCACATCGGTCGAGTAGCCGAAACTGCCGACCCGCAGACCCAGCGTGTCGATCCTGCCATGGTTCTGATTGAAAACCCGAATTGCCATCCCAGCCGTCGCGATCGTCGCGCCCGGCTCCACCGCTCGACCCACCAGCACTGGCCGGTAAAACCCCGGCGGTTTCCACGGGTTGAACGCATAGCCGAACCGGCGGGAAACCTCGTCCAAGGTGCGCTGCGTCGCAAACGCATCCAGCGGGCGGTTGGCGATGCGGTTCAATATACGGATGTCATCGATGCCCGAGATATGGTCGGCATGGGCATGGGTGAACAGCACGGAATCGATTTCGCTCACCCGGCAGTCCAGCAACTGGTTTCGCAAATCGGGCGAGGCATCGACCAGAAGCCGCTGACCTGAAACGTTTTCCACCACGATGCTTGATCGTGAGCGGCGGTTCCTCGGCTCCTGCGGATCGCACGCGCCCCAATCGCCCGCGCCGTCCGGACCGCCGATCATTGGCACCCCGGCCGAAGCGCCGCACCCCAGGAGCGTGACTTTCATGCCGCCTTCCGAAACAAGCGGCGGAAATTGGTTGTTGTTAGATCGGCCAGTTCCGATGGCGAGAGGCCACGAACCTCCCCCAACACCTTCGCGGTGTGCGCGACGAACGCCGGCTCGTTGCGTTTGCCGCGAAACGGGACCGGGGCCAAATACGGCGCGTCGGTTTCCACCAACAGACGATCCAGTGGAATATCGCGCGCTATGTCCCTGAGTTCGCTCGACTTCGGGAACGTGAGAATACCCGACAAACTGAAATACCCATCCAGCGCCACCGCCGCCTCCGCCAGCGCTCGGGTCGAGCTGAAGCAGTGCAGCAGGAAATCGAAATGCCCTCCAAGCGCCCGCTCCTCGCGCAGGATCGTTGCGATATCGTCGTCTGCGTCGCGGGCATGGATCGCCAGCGGCACGCCGGCCAACCGTGCGCCCCTGATGTGGGCGCGGAAATTCTCCGCCTGGGTCTCGCGCGGGGCTTTGTCGTAGAAATAATCCAGGCCGGACTCGCCGATCCCGATCACCCGAGGATGCTGCGCCAGTTCGGCCAGGAATTCCGGCGTTGGAATCGGGGCCTCGTGCGCATGGTGCGGATGCACGCCGACGGTGCACCAAAGATTGTCGTGACCTGCGATCAATCCGGGAAGCCGTTGCGATTGTTCGATTGTGGTGCCGATCGTCACCATCTGACCGACCCCGGCGGCGGTGGCCCGAGCAAGGATTTCGGGCAACTCGTCGGCGGTGAAGTAGTCGAGGTGACAGTGCGAATCGATCAGCATGGCCCGTCTTACTCCGGCTCCACGTAGCGCGGGAACACGCCCTGGGGCGCCGGCAGCGCGGTGCCATCTTCCAGCGGTTCCGCCAGCGCGGCAAAACGCCGTGCTTCCGGCGGAATGCCGAGTTGATCCATCATCCGGCCGATGCTTTCAGGCATGAACGGCTGCAACATCGTCGTCACCACCCGCATCGTATCGATCAACACCCGCAGCACCGCTGCCATCCGCACCGGATCGGTTTTGCGCAACGCCCAGGGCGCCTGATGGTCGATATAGGCGTTGGCGGAGCGGATGACTTTCCAGATATCTTCCAACGCCTCGTGGAAGGTCTGCCGATCCATCGCCGCCCGCACGAGATCCGGCAGGGCGTTGGCGGCATCCAGCAGCGCGGTGTCCTCGGCCGTGGCAAGCCCCCTGCCCGGCCGTTTGCCGTCGAGATTGCGGGCAACCAGGGACAGCGAGCGCTGCGCCAGATTGCCCAGGTCGTTGGCCAGTTCGACGTTCATCCGCCCGATGATGGCCTTGTGGTGCAACGATCCATCGGCGCCGAAGGGTTTTTCCCGCAGCAAAAAATACCGGATCTGATCCAGGCCGAAGGTGCGCGCCAGTGCTCGGGGTTCGACGACATTGCCGAGCGATTTGCTCATTTTCTCGCCGTCCACGACCCACCAGCCGTGCGAGGATACCCGGGTCGGCGGCGCGATCCCAGCCGCCATCAGGAAAGCCGGCCAGTAGACGGCGTGGAAGCGAATGATGTCCTTGCCGACGAAATGCACATCGGCCGGCCAGAAATCCCATCGCGCGGCGGCGGGATCGGGGAAGCCGGCGGCGGTGATGTAATTGGTCAGCGCATCCAGCCAGACATACATCACATGCCCCGGCGCATCCGGCACCGGAATGCCCCAGTTGAATGTGGTGCGGCTGACGGACAAGTCGTGCAGACCGCCTTTGACGAAGCTCAACACCTCGCTCCGACGCGAAGACGGGGCGATAAAATCCGGATTTTGCTCGTAAAATTCCAGCAACCGATCCTGCCATGCCGAGAGCTTGAAGAAATACGACGGCTCGCGCACCCATTCGACCGGAGCGCCCGACGGGGCCACTTTCTGCCCGGCGGCGTTGGTCTTCAGTTCGGTTTCGTCGTAAAATGCCTCGTCGCGGACGGCGTACCACCCCTCGTAATGGCCGAGGTAGATATCCCCCGCCGCTTCGATCCGCTTCCAAAGTGCCGCGCAGCTATCCTTGTGCCGCTGTTCCGTGGTCCGGATCCATTCGTCGTACGACACACCCATAGCGTCCGACATATCCTTGAAATCCTGGGATATTTTGTCGGTATAGGCTTGCGTATCCAAACCGGCGGCGCGGGCGGCGGCTTCGACCTTCTGGCCGTGCTCGTCGGTCCCGGTGAGGAAAAACACCTCGAACCCATCCAACCGCTTGAAACGGGCGAGGACGTCGGCGGCGATCGACGTGTAGGCGTGGCCGATATGCGGGGCGCCGTTCACGTAATAGATGGGGGTGGTGATATAAAATCGCTTGCTCATAGGGTCTTTCCGGTCACCATGCCGAGGCTCGCGACAATCGCCTGCCGCTTGTCCAGGGCAAAGCGTTCGGTCTCGTCCTGTAGCCGTGTCAGCCCCTGCCACAGGTCGCCCCAGGCTTCAATGGGGCGGGCGGCGATCGTGCGTTCCTGGTCGGGGTCGGCCTGCCCGCGCGCGGCGGCCCGCACGGCGGACGACACCCCGGCCCGCAGCAGGTCCATGAAGGTGGTAAAGCCGGTGTCGCTGCGGGTCAGCGCGTCGGCGATCTCGTAGCCGCGCGACAGGCGGAAATTCGGGATATCCGCCAGCAGCCCGTCGACGATAGCGGAAATCGCCAGCCCCTCGTCCTGCGCCATCGCCAACGCCCGCCCGGGGGAGCCTTCGGCGAGGGCGATCAGCCGCCCCCGTTCGTCGTCGTTCAGCGCCGGCAGATACTGGCGCAGCAGCGTGTCCATGTTGGCATCGTCGAGGGCGCCGAGCCGCAGGCGGCGGCACCGGCTGCGGATGGTGGGCAGGAGCCGGCCGGGGGCGGAGCAGACCAGCAGCAGAACCGCACGCGGCGGCGGTTCTTCCAGCACTTTCAGCAGCGCATTGGCGGCGTTGGCGTTCATTTCCTCTGCCCCATCGACAACGATGACGCGCCAGCCGCCCTCGGCCGGGGTCAGGTGCATGAAGCCGATCATTTTGCGCACGTCGTCCACCGCGATCTGGGTGCGCACGCGCTTGCGTTTTGGATCGTATTCGCGTTCCAACGTCTTGATATCGGCGTGGGATTCGGCGGCGACCCGCCTGAACACGGGATGCGCGGGGTCCAGTGCCAGACTATGTTCGCTCGGTCGCCCCGCAAGCAGGCGGCGGGCGAAACGATAGGCCAGGGTGGCCTTGCCGACCCCTTCCGGCCCGGTGATCAGCCAGGCGTGATGCATGCGGCCGACGAGCATGGCATCGACGATCGTCGCCTCGGCGGCCTCGTGCCCGAGCAGCATTGGGTTGGCACGCGGTAGCGGGGGGCCGTCGGGGCTTGGGGGGGCTGGGGCCGGCATAGCGGGAGTATACAACACCGCGTTCCCCGACGGCAGGGGTTGGCGCGACAAAACGCCGATGGACGGCGTCCAATTTGCCCGCCGAATGGAAACAATAAGTTT
This sequence comes from Acetobacteraceae bacterium, assembly GCA_025354865.1. Classification (GTDB taxonomy): domain Bacteria; phylum Pseudomonadota; class Alphaproteobacteria; order Acetobacterales; family Acetobacteraceae; genus Rhodopila. The sequence goes on from JANXMB010000064.1 coordinate 18,129, forward strand.
GGCTTGCGGCCGGTTGGCTTGCGCCGTATGCGCCATCCATGTCCGCACCAGACCCGACGGCCGAAGCCGAAATCCGCCGCCTGATCGACATCATGGCCGCGTTGCGCGACCCCGCGACCGGCTGCCCCTGGGATAAGGTGCAATCCTTCGACACCATCGCACCCTATACGATCGAAGAAGCCTACGAGGTGGCCGACGCCATCGCCCAACGCGACTTCGCCGCCTTGCCGGACGAGTTGGGCGATTTGCTGTTCCAAGTCGTCTACCACGCTCGCATGGCCGAGGAAGAAGGCCGCTTCGCCTTCGCCGACGTCGCGAAAGCCATATGCGACAAGATGATACGGCGTCATCCTCATGTCTTCAGCGATGCCGCCGTGCGCGATGCCGCCAGCCAGACCCTCGCCTGGGAAGCGCAGAAATCCGCCGAACGCGCAGCCCGAGCGGAAACGGGCGCTTTGGCCGGGGTGCCGCTCGCCCTCCCCGCCCTCACCCGCGCCGAAAAGCTTGCGAAACGCGCCGCTCGGGTTGGCTTCGACTGGCCCGATACGGCGGCCGTGCTGGACAAGATGGCGGAGGAAATCGGCGAACTCGAAGCCGAATTGCCGGCCGCCGATCCCGTGCGTCTGATGGACGAGGTCGGCGATCTGTTGTTCGTGGCGGTCAATCTGGCGCGCAAGCTGAACCTGGACCCGGAAGCTTGTCTGCGCCACGCCAATGCCAAATTTTCCTGTAGGTTCAATGCGATGGAGCGCGATTTCGAAGCCAAGGGACAAAGCCTGAAGGGCCTGCCGCTCGATGTGCTGGAAGCCGGATGGCAGCGCGTGAAAGCAAGCGAAAGGCACGGCGATGACAGTGCCTGAATGGCTGATACGCAATCGGGCCAATTGGGATGAGCGTGTCCCCATCCATCTGAAATCGCCGACGATGTACAGTCTCGCCCCCTTGCGCGCCGGCACTGCCCGTACGGAGCCGATCGCGGCGGCTGCCCTCGGCCCGATCGCCGGCCAGAAAATCCTGCATCTCCAATGCCATTTCGGGTTGGATAGCTTGGTTTTGGCGCAGGGCGGGGCCGAGGTCGTCGGCATCGACTTCTCCGCCCCGGCGATCGCCGCCGCGCGAAATCTGGCAACGGCGCTGGGATTGGCCGACCGCGCTCGGTTCCTGGTGTCGAATGTCTACGACGCCGCCGCCGTGCTGGCGGAGCCCGCCAGCTTCGATCGGGTGCTGGTATCCTGGGGCGCGCTGTGCTGGCTGCCGGACCTCGCAGCCTGGGCGCGGGTGGTGGCGCATTTCTTGCACCCCGGCGGCTGGCTTGCCTTGGCAGACGCGCATCCCGCCGCCTATGTCTTCGATAATGCGACAAAAACCCCGGACGGGATGCCGGGCTGGTATATGCCGTATCTCGGGCGCGCGGCGTTGGTGGAAGACCGTATTGAGGACTACGCCGACCCCGCCGCCGTGCTGACCAACACCCGCACCCACGAATGGCTGCACCCGATCGCCGACATCCTGACCGCCGCGATCGATGCGGGGTTGCGGGTGGAGCGTTTTCAGGAACACGACACGGCGCGCTGGCCGATGTTCGATTGCCTGATTGGCGACGGCAGCGGGAACTATCGCTGGCCGGACAAGCCTTGGTTGCCGCTGTCGTTTTCGTTGCGCGCAGCCCGGCCCGCCTGACCGAACCGGCTGACCGAACCCGCCTGACCGAACCCGCCTGACCGAACCGGCCTGACCGAACCGGCCGCCCGATCTCGACGGTGGCGCCGCGCCGTGCGACAAAGCCGGTATCCCTCTGGAGACGCAGACAAATGACCGCAGGCCCCCTCGCCCGCTTCAAGGTAATCGATCTGACCCGGGTGCGTGCCGGCCCGACCTGCGTGCGCCAATTGGCCGATTGGGGCGCCGATGTGATCAAAATCGAATCGCCGGAGGGCGATGCCGGCCTGGGCGGCGAACGGCACGGCCCGGATTTCCAGAACCTGCATCGCAACAAGCGGAGCCTGACGCTGAACCTGAAGGCGCCGGAAGGTCTGGCGATCCTGAAGAAGCTGGCGTCGCAGGCGGATGTGGTGGTGGAAAACTACCGCCCGGATGTGAAATTCCGCCTCGGCGTGGATTACGAGAGCTTGAAGGCCATCAATCCGCGATTGGTGTACGCGTCGATCTCCGGCTTCGGGCAGGACGGCCCCTATCTGACCCGTCCCGGCTTCGACCAGATCGCGCAAGGCATGGGCGGGCTGATGTCGATCACCGGCCTGCCCGGGCAAGGCCCGGTGCGCGTCGGCATCCCCGTCGCCGACCTCACCGCTGGGATTTTCGCCGCCATGGGCGTCCTGGTAGCGCTTTTGGAGCGGGAGACCTCCGGCCTCGGCCAATGGGTGCAATCCTCGCTGCTCGGCGCGCAGATCGCGATGCTGGATTTCCAGGCGGCGCGCTGGACTATTGGCAAGGAAGTGCCGGAACAGGCGGGCAACAATCACCCGACCAGCATTCCGACCGGCGTGTTCCAGACCAAGGACGGCTACATCAACATCGCCGCCGCCGGCAACGACATCTATCGGCGGTGCTGCGAGGCCCTGGGCGTGCCTCAACTGGCGACCGATCCGCGCTACAACACCGGCAAATTGCGGTCCGACAACCGCGACGCGCTGAACGCCGAGATCGAGGCGATTACCCGGCACAAGACCTCCGCCGAATGGATCGAGGCGCTCAATGCCGGCGGCGTGCCGTGCGGACCGATCTACAAGATGAACGAGGTATTTGACGATCCCCAAGTCAAACACCTTGGCATCACCCGCACCGTCGCGCACCCCGTGCTTGGCGATATCGAGGTGATCGGTCAGGCGATCGAACTCAGCCGCACGCCATGGTCTGTGCGCAGCCCCACCCCGGAAGCGGGCGAACACACCGACGCCGTGCTGGCCGAACTCGGCTTCGGCCCGTCGGAGATCGCGGCATTGCGGGACAAGAAGGTGGTGTGATGCGATTGGCGGTCGCCGCGTTCCTGGCGACCGCCTTTTCGATAGGGTCGCAGCTACCCCGCCGCAGTATACCGCGCGACCGACGACACGCGGCCGACTTCCTCGGCGATGCGCACGACATCGGCGGGACAGCGCCTTGGCTCCCCTGCCCCGTCCCATAGCCAATAGACATTGCTGCCATCGCCGTTGACCGCGACGACCTTGTGGTTGCCGCGCGTATCGATCGCGTGGATCGTCACCCGGCTAATCAAGCCGCCGCGAAGGGCGCGCATATCGTCCGCCGCTTCGAACACGGCATCGGCGACGCTGGCGCCCTTTTTCATGTACAGCACGATCGCCCGCGCGGTGCCGCAGCGGATGGTCATTTCCCCAGCCCCGGTGCAGGCCGCCGCGCCGTAGCGCGTATCGGCGTAGGAGCCGGCGCCAATAATCGGGCTGTCGCCCAAACGCCCCGGATATTTCCAACCCCAGCCGGACGTGCTGGTCCCCGAGCACACGGCGCCCGTCGCATCCTGGGCGAGGAAGACGGTGGTATCGCGGCCGATTTCGGGGTCGATGGCATGTCGGCACAACGGCGCCAGATCCACCGCCGGCCACGCCGCCTTCTGCGCCGGCGTTAGCTCGGCATCGTACCATGCCTGCCACGCCCGTTTTGAATCGGCGATCAGATTGTCGGCCGTCTCGGCGCCGATCTCGGCCGCGAATCGGGCCGCGCCGTCGCCGACCAGCAACTCGTGCGGCAGGCGGCGCATGATTTCCCGAGCGACGCTGACCGGGTGCAGATAACCCTTCAGCGCGCCGACCGCACCGGTCCGCAGGGTGGAACCATCCATCAGACAGGCGTCCAACTCGACCTCGCCCAAGATATTCGGCCAGCCGCCGCGGCCCACGGTGCGAACGGACGGATCGGCCTCGATCGGCCTGATCCCGGCTTCGATCGCATCCAGCGCCGCCGCCCCGGCCGCGAGCATCCGCGCCGCTGTGGGAACGCCCAGTGTGCCTTCGTTGTTGGTGACCAGGATCATGGGACGCCTCCGGGGTTGGGTGGGTGCCGTTGTAACGGTCTGCGCCGATTGTCGCCACCGGGAGCGCGACATTGCGGCTGGGCGTCGCATTGCTATGCTGGCGGCAACAAATGAGGGAACCGCTGCCATGGACGATGTGCTGCTGACCGAAACCCGTGGCGCGGTGCGCCTGCTGACGCTGAACCGGCCGACCAAGCTGAACGCGATCAACGCCGATCTGGTGCATGCGCTGACCGACGCGCTGAACGCGGTGCAGGCCGACGATAATATTCGGGTGGCAATCCTCGCCGGGGCCGGACGCGCGTTCAGTGCCGGCGCCGATACCTCGGTGCCGCGACCGTTGACGGTGGAAACGCGCCCCCACCTCATCAAACACGGCGACACCAACATCGCCCTTACCAAGCTGCTCGGCCGCATCGACAAGCCGATTATCGCGGCGGTGCATGGCTATGCGCTGGGCGCCGGCTGCGGTCTGGCCTTCGGCAGCGACCTGACCATCGCGGCCGAGAGCACCAAATTCGGCTATCCCGAACTGAAAGCCGGCCTGACCGCGACCACGGTGACCGCGCAGGCGGTGCATCTGATGGGCCGCAAGATCGCGTTCGAGTTATTGACCCTGTGCGACAACATGACCCCGCAGCGGGCGTACGAGCTGGGTTTGGTCAACAAGGTCGTGCCGGACGACAAGTTGATGGAAGAAGCCTTCGCGATGGCCGAGAAACTCGCCAGTTGGAACCCGCAATTTCTGTGGCAGACGAAGCGCACCTTCCAGCGCGCGACCTCGATGACCATGGAACAGGCGTTGGAGATGGCGCGCGACGTGTCGTTGATGATGGGCCGGATTCCGCAGCAGGCGCCGTAGAGGGGTGCCCCTCAACCCCCGGGGGGCACGAACACATAGCCGACGCCGCGCACCGTGCGGATGGCGTCGGGATGCGCCGGATCGGCCTCGATCTTGCGTCGCAGACGGGTAATCCGCAGGTCGATGGCGCGGTCGAAGGCCTCGGCCTCCCGGTGGCTGGTCGCTTCCAGCAGCCATTCCCGGTTCAGCGGCTTGTTGGGGTTTTCGGCAAACAGGCGCAGCAGTTCGAACTCGCTGGCAGTCAGGCGTTCTTCCACCCCATCGGGATCGACCAACACCCGCTGGGCAAGGTCCAAAATCCGCCGCCCCATCGGCACCCGCGAACCGATGACAGCCGCAGTGGCCGGTACGGCGCGGCGCAGCACGTTTTTGATCCGCGCCAGCAATTCCCGCGGTTCGAACGGCTTCGGAATGTAATCGTCCGCGCCGGTTTCCAGCCCGATGATCCGATCGACGGTCGAACCGGCAGCGGTGACCATGATCACCGCGACCTTGGCATGCTGTTCGCGCAGATACCGCGCGAGGCTGTGCCCGTCCTCCCCCGGCAGACCGAGATCGAGCAGCACGAGGTCGGGTTCGTCGCGTTGCACGGCCCGCCGCAACGCCGCGCCATCCGACAGGCCGGTCGCTCGGAACCCTTGTCGGGTCAGATAATCGACCAGCATGGTGCGCTGGGTTGCCTCATCCTCGACCACCAGGATGTGTGCGGTGTCCGTCATATGCGACGCGTGCCCCCTCGCCTTCGCCAGCAATGGAGCACGATTCATTTCGTAGCGCCATTGGGTTGGCGGTGGCGCGGCGATACAAACGATACAATTCCCCGTCTGACCGCGCCTTCTCGATGTGACATTCTGGCGATCTGGACCAGGACTGCCACATCATGCCCAACGTACGCTCGTTTGCCAGCGCCGACATCTCGGCTGGCCGCGCCATCGCGCCGACTGCCGAACAGGAAGCCGCCATCCTCCGAGAAATCGTGCTGGGGCTGCCGAACGCGATTGCCTACGTCGATCCCGACGACAGCGTGCGTCTGGCCAACGATGCCTATATGGCCGTCATGGGCTGCGATCGCGCCGATATCGCCCCGCTGACGACCACCGAATCCCGGCTGCGCTGGCAGTTCGAAACCGGCCGCCAACCGCTGACGCATGCCACGATCGACGAAAGTGTGGCGATGGCGCTGGCCCGCCAGACCGTCGCCGACGGCACACCCGCCATCCGGCATTACAACGGGCGGATTTACGAACACCGGTTCATTGCCCTCTCGGGGGGGCGCACCCTGACCGCATATCAGGACATCGACACCCTGAAACGACAGGAAGACGAACTACGGGAAACCATCGCCTACGCCGCCGCGATGAACGACGTCCTCAAGGTCATCAGCCGCTCGGCATTCGATCTGCCGACCGTGCTGCACACCGTGGTGGCCAAGGCCGCCGAATTATGCGGCGCCGAACGAGGGATTTTGTACCGGCACGAGAATGACGCCTGCCGGTTTGAAATCGGCCACAACATCCCACCGGGATACGAGGAGATCGAGCGTGGTCGCCCGATCCACGCCACCAACCTCACGATCGTCGGGCGTGCGATGCTGGAAAAGCGCACGGTGCAGATATCGGACACCGAAAGCGATCCGCTCTATATCGGCAAAACCCATGCCCGGGCGGGCAATGTCCGATCGCTGCTGGGCGTGCCGCTGCTGCGCGACGGCACGATCGTTTGCATCGTCGCTTTGGCCCGCTCCTATGCCGCACCGTTCACCGAGCGGCAGATCGAAATGGTTACCAGCTTCGCCGATCAGGCCGCGATCGCCATCGAGAACGCCCGCCTGCTCGGCGCCCTGCAATCCGCCCGGCGCGATGCCGAGCGCGATCGATCCCTGATGCAGACCGTGCTGGACAATGTGACCGACGGCATGGCGCTGTACGAGGCGGATGGCGAAATCGCGCTTTGGAACAATGCCATGTACGACATCGGCGGTTATCCGCGCGACGTCTTCGGCAAATTCCGCAACATCCGAGAAATTCTCCGCTGGCAGTTGGAACATGGCTACGTCCCGCGTTCCGACGACGGGATCGAGGCCGATTTCGAGCGGGCGATGGATCGCTTCCACAATGCCGATACCATCAAGGCGACCCGCCAGCGGCCGAACGGGCGGTGGGTAGAAATCCATCGGTCGTCGCTGCCGGATGGGCGCCGGCTGGTCACCCACCACGATGTGACCGCGTTGAAACAACGGGAACTGGAACTCAGTCAGGCGCGCGATGCCGCCGAACAATCCCGCGCCACCATGGAAGTGGTGCTGGAAAACATGACCGACGGCGTGACCCTGTGCGAGGCCGACGGCACCACCATCCAGGCGAACGACGCCGTCTACACGATCAACGGCATTCCGCGCGACGCCCTGACGATCCGCAGCATCGAAGACGGCATCCGCTGGCTGATCCAACGCGCGCACCCAGACCGGACGCCGGCATTCAACGAGGCGGAGGTCGCGCGCCATAAAGCCTTGTTCGACAACGGCGATCCCTACCGGCCCGCCGCCCTGCGCCCGAACGGACGTTGGGTGGAGCGGTGGTCGAAAACCCTGCACGATGGGCGCAAGCTGGTCATCCATCGCGACGTGACCGTGCTGAAGCAGCAGGAACTGGCGCTGACCCAACGCAGCGCCGATTTGCAGGACGCGCTGGAATTCCAATCCGCCATCGGCGACACGCTGCGCGCCATCAGCCGATCGGCCTTCGACCTCGATAGCGTGCTGGCCACCGTGCTGCATCATGCCCGCGAACTGTGTCAGGCCGAAAAGGCGATCGTCTACCGCTACCGCGACGGCGGCTGCCGTTACGAACTCGGCATCGGCTTGAGCCCGGAATACGAGGCCCGCGAACGGGTGCTGATCATAGCCCCGGACCACGGCACCCTGATCGGGCGCGCTTTGCTCGAAGGGCGGCCGGTGCATATCGAGGACGCCTTCGTCGATCCGACATACGAGGCGCCCGATCTGGCGAAACTCGGCAATGTCCGATCGATGCTAGGTCTGCCATTGCTGCGCGATGGCGTGCCGATCGGCGCTATTGCGCTGGCTCGCTCGACCGTCCAGCCTTACACCGAACGCCAGATCGAACGGATGGCGACCTTCGGCGACCAAGTAGCGATCGCCATCGAAACCGCCCGGCTGTTCGAAGATCAGCACACCGCAAGGCGGGAGGTCGAACGCGAACGCGCGCTGATGCAGGCGATTTTGAGCAACACGACCGACGGCATGGGCCTGATCGAGGCCAACGGCGACGTCGCGATGCTGAACGAGGCGATGTACGACATCAACGGGTTTCCGCGCGACATCTTCGCCGGCTTCAGCAACGTCTGGCAGATATTCCGCTGGCAGGCCGAACAATACGCCAAACTCCCGCCGGAAAGCCTCCCATCCGAGAACCCCCCACAGGAGAACCCCGCACCGGAAGAAACCGCCGATCGCTACCTGGAACGGTTCCTGTCGGGAGAACCCTATGCCAGCATCGCCCGCCGACCGAACGGGCGCTGGGTGGATGTGCGCTGGCGGGTGCTGCCCGGCGGCCGCCGGCTGTTCACCCATTCCGATATCACCGACGCCAAAGAGCGCGAGTTGCACTTACAGCGCGAACGCGACACGGCGGAACAATCCCGCGCCGACGCCGAGGCCGCCAACCAGGCAAAATCGACGTTCCTGGCAACCATGAGCCACGAAATCCGCACCCCGATGAACGGGGTCCTCGGCATGATGGATGTGCTCGAACACCAGGACATGAGCCAGGAGCAGCAGAACACCATTTCGGTCATGCGCGAATCCGCCGTCTCGTTGCTGCGCATTATCGACGACGTGCTCGATTTCTCGAAAATCGAAGCCGGCCGGATGGAATTGGAGGAAGCCGCGTTTTCGCTGACCGAGATCGTCACCGGCGCCGTGCGCGCGCTGCGGGCGCCGGCCGCCGGCAAGGGTATCCGGTTGGTCTCGGCGATCGATCCGGGGTCGGCCGACATCCTGATCGGCGATCCCACCCGCGTCCGTCAGATTCTGTTCAACCTCCTGGGCAATGCCGTCAAATTCACCGAACACGGCAGTATTCATATCCGAGCGGGAACCGATCCGCTGGGCGACGGGCGGCAATGCGTGACGTTGACGGTGGCCGATACCGGCATCGGCATGGACGCCGAGCAGCAGGCGCGCTTGTTCCAGCCGTTCGCACAGGCCGATAGCTCGACCACACGCCGGTTCGGCGGCACCGGGTTGGGGCTTTCGATCGTCCGCCGCCTCGCGCAGCTCATGGGCGGGGATGTTGCGGTCGAGAGCGAGGCGCAGGCCGGATCGGTTTTCACCGTCACCCTGCTGCTGCGGGCGGCCCCGCAAACCGTCCCCGAGGCCAGCGCCAGCCGCGTGTTCGAGCGTCTATCGTCGATCGGCGGCAAATTGCTGGTCGTCGACGACCATCCCGTCAATCGCGAAGTCCTCGTCCGCCAACTCGGTCTGCTCGGCCTCGAAGCCGATACGGCGGAGGACGGGTTGGACGCCCTGGGCTTCTGGCAACCCGGCCGTTACGCGGCGGTGCTGGCCGATATGCATATGCCGCGCATGGACGGCTACGGTCTGGCCAACGAAATCCGCCGGCGGGAACGCGCGGCCGGCGCCCCGCGCACCCCGATCGTCGCCGTCACCGCCAATGCGATGCGCGGGGAGGAGGAACGCTGCCTCGCCGCCGGGATGGATGCCTATATTCCCAAACCGGTCAGCCTGAAGCGCCTGCGGGAGACGTTGTTGCGCTGGGTGGAGGTTGGCCAACGCGAGCCAGCGACGGCCCCGGCGGCGAAAAACGGCATCGATCGGGAGAAGCTAAGGGAGTGGGTGGGCGACGACCCCGCCGCAATCGACGCCCTGCTGCGCCGCTTCGTCGAGAGCGCGCGGGAATCGGCCAGCGACATCGACGCCAGCCTGGAGCAGCGCGATCTGCCGACTGCAGCGGCGGCGGCGCACAAGCTGAAAGGGGCAGCAGCGACCGTCGGCGCAACCGCCCTGGCCGAGATCGCGGCGCGGATCGAAACCGCCGCCAAGGCTGGCCATGTGTCCGATTGCGTGCGGGCGATGGATGCATTGGGCGCAGAGATGCGGGCGGTGCGGGCGTCGCTGTAGCGCGCAATGCGTTCGCGCGGGTCGAACGCCGATATCCCGTCAGGGCGCGGCGACCGGCATCCGATTCCAGGCGTCCAGCGCCGCGATTTTGTAAGCCTCGGCAAGGGTCGGGTAGTTGAACGTGTTCTCGATAAAGTAATCCAGCGTGCCCTTCAGGTTCAGCACCGCCTGCCCGATATGGATCAACTCCGTCGCGCCCTCCCCCACGATATGGGCGCCCAGCAGGCGGCGGGTTTTCAGCGAGAAGATCAGCTTCATCATGCCGGTATTCAGGCCCATGATATGCCCGCGGGAGGTTTCCCGGAACCGCGCCACCCCGCATTCGTAGGGGATACCCCGGCGGCGCACTTCTTCCTCGCTCATGCCGACGGTGGAAATTTCCGGCACCGCGTAGATGCCGTAGGGGAAGAATTCCGGTGCCGGGGGCATCGGAATGCCCAAAGCGTGGCAGGCAGCGATGCGGCCTTGCTCCATCGAGGTGGACGCAAGGCTCGGGAACCCGATCGCATCGCCAGCGGCGTAGATATGCGGCACCGAGGTTTGGAATGTATGGGGATCGACCTGGATCCGCCCGCGATCGTCCGGCTCGATCCCGCAGCAGCCGAGATTGAGCGCATCCGTCGCCCCCACCCGCCCGGCGGCATACAGAATGGTTTCGGTGCGAATGGTGCGGCCGTTTTCCAGCGTGGTAATCGGATGGCCGTTCTGAAAGGCGATGTTCGCCACCGCCGAGCCGAACCGGATCGCCATGCCGCGATCCCGCAGTTGGTGGGTGAAATCCTCGATCAACTCGTGATCGACGAATTCCAGAAACCGATCGCGCGATTCCACCAGTGTCACCGCCACATCCAGGGCCGAGAAGATGGTCGCATATTCCACCCCGATCACTCCGCCGCCGATCACCGCGATGCTGCGCGGCAGGTGCGAAATTTCGACGATTTCGTCGCTATCCAGCACGCTGGTGCCGTTGAACGGGACGTTTGCCGGGCGATACGGCCGTGTGCCGACGGCGACGATGATCTTCTCGCCCTCCACCACCCGCAAATCGCCGTTTTCCAGATGCACTTCCACCTGATGCGGCCCGATGAATCGCGCCGTGCCGAACATGGTATGGACGCCGTTGCGGGCGAATTGGTGCTCCAGCACATCGACCTCGTGATCGAGGGTCATGTGCAGACGGGTCATCAGATCCTTGGCCTCGATGTCGTGCTTGACCCGGTAGGCCGACCCGTAAAACCCGCGCTCCCGCCAGCCGGTCAGGTTCAGGACGGTTTCGCGCAATGTTTTCGAGGGGATGGTGCCGGTATGCACCGATACGCCGCCGACCCGGCGCCCTTTCTCGATGACAAGCACCGACATACCGCCTTTGGCGGCCTGGATGGCGGCGCGGCGGCCGGCGGGGCCGCTGCCGATAACGATCGCGTCGTGACGGGTCATGCCGTCATGTTGCGGTGCACCGAAGTCCGACGCAAGGCACCGATGGCCAAATCCGAATAATTACGCCAGACTGATATCTACAATGCTTGATCGTCGCCCGAAGTCGTTGGGACTGCTGCTCGCTTTGCTGGCACTTGCCATGCAGCTCGGCTTGGTTGCGGCCTTCCCCCGCGCCGGGGATTTGGCGCGCGGCGACAACGCCGCCGTCCTCGCCGCCGCAACGATCTGCCACACCGACGATGGCGGCCCCGGCCCGACCGAACCCCACACCCCCGATTGCGCGCTGTGCCCGCTCTGCGCCACCGTCGCCGCCAGCGTGTTCGCACTGCCGACTGGCGGCGCATCCCTGCCCGCCCCCCGCCTCGCCGCCATCCCGCAGCAAGCGGCACCACCACCGGCAACCGCCCCGCCCACCATCGACCGGCGCACCGCCCAGCCGCGCGCACCACCCGTCCAGGCCTGAGTCCTTCGCCTGCGGCCACGCGGCCGCACTCAATGACCTGGAGCCAGAAATGTCCCGATTTTCAATCGCGGCGGCCGCTGCCGGCGCCGCTTTATTTGCCACCCCGGCGTTCGCGCATGGCGTCGCCGGCGCCCATATGTTCGTCAGCACCCTGCTGCTCGACGATCCCAATGTCGCCGATGAGGCGAGTTTGCCCACCTTCGTCCGGATGCCGCAGGCCGGCGACGGCGGGACGACATCGACCGCCAACAGCCTCGGCATCGAGATCGACAAGCGCTTGACCGAGAATTTCGGGATCGGCGTTTCCACCGGCTACGCCTGGATGGAAACCCCCGGCCAGAAGACGGTCGGCGGCTGGCAGAACGTCTCGCTCACCGCGAAATACAAAGCCTACGTCAACCCCGAACACGAGTTCATGCTGTCCCTCGGCGTTACCCGAACCTTCGCCCGCACCGGCACGACCGGGGCCAGAGGCGCGGCGCTGGACAACGACGACACCAGCTCCACCACGCCGAAACTCTACTTCGGTAAGGGGTTCGGCGATCTGCCGGTCGGATGGCTACGTCCCCTGGCACTGACCGGCACGATCGGTTTCGCGGTGCCGGACAAGAAGCTCAAGGGCGCGGGGCTGGACCCCGTGAGCGGCGATCCCATTTTCAACAACGGTCTGGCAAACCAATGGCAGGGCGGTTTATCGCTGCAATACAGCCTGCGCTATCTGGAGACCCAGGTGAAGGACCACGGTCTGCCGGAATGGGTCGCCCGCCTGACACCGCTGGTGGAGGTCGCATGGTCATCGCCGGCCAGCCGTCCCAACAACGGCAATACCCAGTATCTAATCGGCGCCGGCGTGGCCTATACAGCGTCCACCTACGCCGTAACTGTGGAAGCGCTGATCCCCGGCAACCGCCAATCCGGCACCCATACCGGGCTCGTCGCGCAGTTCCATCTCTATTTCGACGACCTGTTCCCCAACAGCCTTGGCAAGCCGGTGTCGCAATGGCGCTGATCCCCTCCCCGATCCCGTTTGGGGTCTTCCTCGCGGCCCTGTTGCTGGCCGGCCCCGTGTGCGCGCATGCGTTCATGGGGCGTGCCAGCCCGCCCGCCGGGGCCGAACTGCGCACCGCACCCGCCACCGTGACGATCGACTTCACCGAACCGGTGGAGCCGCACTTCTCGACCATCGCGGTGCGCGACGCCGCCGGCAAGCGGGTCGATAAGGGCGCGGTGCATCCCGGCGCGCGGCCGTCGTCGATCGCGGTGGACCTGCTGCCTTTGGCACCTGGGGTCTACACCGTGGTCTGGCGCGCGGCGTCGGTCGACACCCATCGGACCGAGGGCACTTTCACCTTCACCGTCCTGCCCTAGTGGTCAGAGTCTGACGAAAAGAACCGTCAGATTCTGACCACTAGGCTTTGGTTTGGTGGGCCGATTCACCTAGACCATGATCGTTTGAGGTTGCACGCGATCTCGGCGTTGGATCATGGTCTAAGCCTTTGTTTGAGAGGGTGATTCACGCCCGAGGTTGAAGTCAACCTCAGGCGATCACGC
>JANXMB010000083.1 GCA_025354865.1 Acetobacteraceae bacterium
CTGCGCGGCGGCGCGGCGAATCCGCGACAACGCGCCACGATCCACATCCGCGCCCGAGGTGCCCGCGAGAGCGGCGAGACGCAGGCCGATGTCAGACGGCGGGTTGCCCGCCGCCCCGCGCCGCAAGGGGTCGCGTTCCTCCAGCAAGGCCGCGAGACTGCTGGCCAGCGACGCGTCCTCCGGCGTGTCGGCTGCCAGCATCATGGCGGCCAGTCTCGGGTGGGCGCCAAGCCGTGCCATCTGGCGGCCGTGGTCGGTGATGCCCCCGGCCGTGTCGAGCGCACCCAATTCCCCAAGCAACGCCTGGCCCGCGGCCAGCGCGCCCGCTGGCGGCGCATCCGGAAACGGCAGGTCGGCCGGCGCCTCACCCCAGGCGGCGCAGTCGAGTGCCAGGCCTGTCAGCTCCGCCTCCAGGATCTCCGGCCGGTCGAACGCGGCCAAGCCCCGATGCGCCGCCTGCGTCCAGAGCCGGATCGCGATCCCTGGCGCGTCCCGCCCGGCCCGCCCGGCCCGCTGCTCGGCCGCCGCACGGCTGATACGCAACGTGGCGAGACGGCTCAGGCCGGTGGCGGGATCGAGCCTCGGCGTGCGCCGCCAGCCGCCATCGACCACGATACGAACGCCGGGTACCGTCAGCGATGTCTCCGCGATCGAGGTCGCCAGCACCACGCGGCGGCCCTCGGCGGGACGCAATGCCAAGTCTTGCTCGGCCATCGGCAGGTCGCCGTGCAGCGGCAGCACCAGTGCGCCGCAGCCGTCGAGCGCCGATTGGGCGCGACGGATTTCGCCCATGCCGGGCAGGAACGCCAGCACGTCGCCGCTGTGTTCGGCCAGGGCGGCGCGAATGGCGCGGGCGACGGCTTCGGCCAGATCGCGCGGATGCTGGATGTCGCGGGCGGCGTGCTGCACCGTGACCGGATAGGCGCGCCCGGCGCTTTCGATGATCGCTGCATCGAGCAACGGGCCGAGCCGCGCGCCGTCGGCGGTGGCCGACATGGCCAGCAGCCGCAATTCCGGGCGCAGGCCGCGCTGCAAATCCAGGCACAGCGCCAGCGCCAAATCGGCGTCCAGGGCGCGTTCGTGAATTTCGTCCAGAATCACGCAGGCGGTGCCGTCCAGACCCGGATCGACTTGCAGTCGGCGCACCAGCAGACCCTCGGTGATCACCTCGATGCGGGTGGCGGCCGATACGGCGGAGTCCAGCCGGGTGCGGTAGCCCACGGTTTGCCCGGCAGTTTCGCCGATCAGCGCCGCCATGCGGGTTGCCGCCGCGCGGGCCGCGAGGCGGCGGGGTTCGAGCATGACGATCTTGTCAGCGCCGCGCCACGCCGCATCCAGTAACGCCAGTGGCACAAGCGTGGTCTTGCCTGCACCTGGCGGGGCAATCAGCACCGCGTTCGGGCGGGTGGCGAGGCTGGCGAGCAGTGCCGGCAGCGCCTCCAGAACGGGCAGGCCGGAGACGCGCGGATCGGTAAGGACTGGCAGCATGGCGGCGCAGTATCACCTATGTCGTGTTGATGCGATGATGCGGCTGTCCGGCGGGAGAGTTTGGATGCGGCTGCTGTGGGTGCTGGCGATGGTGGGGGCGTGCGCTTCGGCACAGGCCGCCGAGAGTCCGGCGGTCCGCTCCGCGCGCGCGACCGTCACGCTGGTGACCGATACCGACGCTGTCGCCCCAGGCCAGCCGCTGCATGCCGGGCTGCGCCTGCAAATGACGCCGGGCTGGCACACTTACTGGCGCAACCCAGGCGATGCCGGGGTTGCACCCGATCTGGCGTTCAACCTGCCGCAAGGTGCAACCGCCAGCCCCATCGCGTGGCCCGCCCCGGCGCTGGAACACGAGGGGCCGCTGACCACGTTCGGCTATACCGGCGAGCTGTTGTTGCCGGTGACGATTGCAGGCGTCAGCGGCGCGCTGCCGCTGCAACTGCACGCCGAGTGGTTGATCTGCGAAAAAATCTGCGTGCCGGAATCAGGCGATTTCCGCATCGATCTACCACAGGGCACCCCCGCCCAGTCAGCGCAGGCCCCACTGTTTGCCGCGGCCGCGCAGCACCTGCCGCGCCCGTCACCGTGGCAGGCGCATATTGGCCCGGACGGCACGCTGCTGGTCGCCGGGCTGACCAGCGCCACCGAGGCATGGTTCGCCGCCGAGACGCCGGACACCATCGAAGCGACGGCACCGCCAGGCGCGACCGCCGCAGATGGGTTGCGGCTGAAGTTGAAGCCGGGGTCCGCGTTCAAGCCGGGCGATGCGCTGGCAGGGGTGCTGACCGTGCGCGACGCCGGCGGGAGCGAAACGGCGTTGCAGATCACCGCCGCCCCCGGCGCGGTGGCCGCGCTGCCGGAGGCAACGCCGCTGTGGCAATTGCTCGGGTTTGGTTTGCTCGGCGGATTGGTGCTGAATTTGATGCCGTGCGTGTTTCCGGTGCTGGCCGTCAAAGCGGTCGGTCTGTCGCGCTTGGCCAGCGCGCGGCGGCGGACGGCGGTGCTGCATGCGGCGAGCTATACCGGCGGTGTGCTGCTGGCGTTTGGCGGCTTGGGCGCCGCGTTGTTGGCGTTCCGTGCTGCGGGCGGCGCTGCGGGCTGGGGGTTCCAGTTTCAATCGCCGGTGTTTGTTGCTGTGACGGCCTGGGTGTTATTTGCGGTCGGGTTGAATTTGTCCGGCGTGTTCGCCGTCGGCAGCGGGCAACTGGCCGGGGCCGGCAGCAATCTGTGCGCCCGCGACGGCCACACCGGCAGTTTCTTCACCGGTCTGCTGGCGGTGCTGGTGGCGACACCCTGCACCGCGCCGTTCATGGGTGCTGCCGTCGCCGGGGCGCTGGCCGGACCGCCGCTGGCGGCGATCGCGGTGTTTCTCGCCATGGGTCTGGGCTTGGCCGCGCCGTATGCGGCGCTGGCGTTGATCCCGGGTGTGGCGCGCGCGCTGCCGCGCCCGGGACATTGGATGGTGATTGTCAAACAGGCGCTGGCGTTCCCGATGTATGCCGCCGCCGTTTGGCTGGTGTGGGTGATTAGCCAGGAGGCCGGGCCGCAGGGCGTGCTGGCGGCGGGAGCCGGGTTGTTGCTGCTTGGTCTTGGCGGCTGGCTGCTCGGCTTGGCCCAGCTTCCACACGGGCGTTTGCGGCGCGTGGCCGGTGTGGCGGCTGGCGCATGCGTGCTGGCTGCGGCGGCCATCGTGCCCGGCCTAGCCAACAGCGTGGCCCCCGCAGCGCAAGCGGCCGCGCGCGATGGCTCCGAGCCGTTTTCAGCCGCCCGTCTCGCGGCGCTGCAAAGCGAGGGGCGGCCGGTGTTCGTCGATATGACGGCGGCGTGGTGCGTGACCTGTCTGGTCAACGAGCAGGTGGCGCTCGCCCCGGCTGCCGTGCGGCAAGCGTTTCAGGACCGGCGAGTGGCTTATTTGAAAGGCGATTGGACCCGGCAGGATCCCGAGATCACCGCGTTTCTGCGCCGTCACCACCGCGACGGCGTGCCACTATACGTCTTTTACCCGGCCAATGGCGGCCCGCCCATGGTGCTGCCGCAGATCCTGACCCAGGGCATCGTGCTCGACGCCATCGGCCGCCGACCCGGCTGACCGCTGCATCGCGGTCTTGTGCGGAGCAGCACGGCGCAATCGACAAGCGCTGCCTGCATCAGCTATGCACAATCTTGACGCCAACCCCGCGCTTACGGCGTAGGTTGGGCTCCGGGCGGTCACGTTGGGGGCCGTCTCGCCACACGTGCCGTGCTGCCGGCCGGAACAGGATGACTCGATGAGCCAGACCAATCCCCCCACGTCGGTCAAAAGCGCTGGTGCGAAAACGGGAATTGCGTTGCCAACGCAGGACGAGGATGTCGCGGCGCTGCGCCGGGCGGTGGTTGGCAAGCTGACCTATTCGGTCGGCAAGGACCCGCTGGTGGCAAGCGACCGCGATTGGTTCGTGGCCGTGGCCCTGACGGTGCGCGACCGCATTGTCGACCGCTGGTTTCCCTCGACCCGTACGAGCTACGCGCAAGCGCGCAAGCGGGTGTATTATCTGTCGCTGGAATTCCTGATCGGGCGGCTGCTGCTCGATAGCCTGAGCAATCTCGGCCTGACGGACTCGATGCGCGCGGCACTGGCCGAACTCGGCGTCGATCTCGACCGTGTGCGACAGATCGAGCCAGATGCCGCGTTGGGCAATGGCGGCCTCGGCCGGCTGGCGGCCTGCTTCATGGAGAGCATGGCCACGCTGCAAGTGGCAGCCTACGGCTACGGCATCCGCTATAACCACGGCCTGTTCCGGCAGGTGATCAAGGACGGCTGGCAGCACGAATTCCCGGAAAACTGGCTCAGTGTGGGCAACCCGTGGGAATTTGAGCGCCCGGAAGTGCTGTACGCCATCGGCTTCGGCGGCACAGTCGAGGCGGTGACCGGGGCAGACGGCATCACCAAGCATGTCTGGCACCCGGCCGAGACGGTCGATGCGTTGGCGTACGACACGCCTGTGGTTGGCTGGCGTGGCAAGCACGTCAACACGCTGCGGCTGTGGTCGGCGCGGGCCACCGATCCGCTGAAGCTGGAAACCTTCAACCGGGGCGACCATGTGGGCGCGCTGGCGTCACGCGCCCGGGCCAACGCGATTTCGCAAATCCTGTATCCGAGCGACGAGACCGCCGCTGGGCAGGAATTGCGGCTGCGGCAGGAGTATTTCTTCGTCTCGGCGTCGTTGCAGGATCTGATCCGCCGCCACGTGCGCCAGCACAAGACCATCCGCACACTGGCCGATAAGGCCGCGATTCAGATGAACGACACGCATCCGTCGATCGCGGTCGCCGAATTGATGCGCCTGCTGATGGATGTGCACGATCTGCCGTGGAAGGACGCATGGCAGATCACCGTGGCGACGCTGTCGTACACCAATCACACGCTGTTGCCTGAGGCGCTGGAAACGTGGCCGGTGCCGCTGCTGGAGCGGCTGCTGCCGCGCATCATGCAGATTTTGTATCTGATCAACTGGCTGCATCTGGATACGCTACGCGCGGCCGGGCACACGGATGACCGGCTGCTGCAAAGCGTGTCGCTTATCGACGAGAACGGCGGGCGGCGCGTGCGGATGGGCAATCTGGCCTTTCTCGGCTCGCACAAGATCAATGGCGTCTCGGCGTTGCACACGGATTTGATGCGTGAGACGGTGTTTCACGACATGAATACGCTGTTCCCTGGCCGCATCACCAACAAGACCAACGGCATTACTTTCCGCCGCTGGCTGTTCGAGGCAAATCGCGGGCTGACCTCGCTGCTGACCGAAGTGGTCGGCGCCGAGATGCTGGACGCTCCGGCGGCATTGGAGCGGCTGGTGCCGCTGGCCGACGACGCGGCGCTGCATGACCGGCTGGCAGCCGTGCGGCGGGCCAATAAAGTGGCGCTGGCGGCGGTGATCTGGGACCGGGTGCAGGTCCAGGTCGATCCAGATGCCTTGTTCGATGTGCAAATCAAGCGCATTCACGAATACAAGCGCCAGCTGCTCAATATTCTTGAGACGGTGGCGCTGTACAATTCGATGCGGGCGCAGCCGATGCGCGAATGGGCGCCGCGGGTGAAGATCTTCGCTGGCAAGGCGGCTGCCAGCTACCACCGGGCAAAGCTGATCATCAAGCTGGCGCATGATGTCGCCCGGGTGGTTAATTCGGACCCGACGCTGCGCGGCAGGCTGAAAGTGGTATTCTTGCCGAACTACAACGTCAGCCTCGCCGAGATAATCATTCCAGCAGCTGACGTTTCCGAGCAGATTTCGACAGCAGGCATGGAAGCATCCGGCACCGGCAACATGAAAATGGCGTTGAACGGCGCGCTGACGATTGGCACGCTGGACGGTGCCAACGTCGAGATCAAGGAGCGCGTCGGGGCAGAGAATATCGAAATCTTTGGCCTCACGGCCGAGGAAGTCGAGGCGAAGCGGCGTACCGGGATCAACTCGGCAGACTCTATCGCAAACTCGCCGATGCTCCGTGAGGTGCTGGTTGAGGTGGGTTCGGGCGTATTCTCGCCCGACGAGCCGGATCGCTACCGGGAGTTGGTCGATGTGCTGACTTTTCATGATCATTTCATGGTCTCCGCCGACTTCGACAGCTACGCCGCCGCACAGCGCCAGGTTGCAGCGCGCTGGCATGACCGGCCACGCTGGTGGCGCACCAGTTTGTTGAACACCGCCCGGGTCGGCTGGTTCTCCTCGGATCGCACGATCCGCGAATACGCTGAGGAAATCTGGAACGTACCGACGGTGACAGAAACATGAGCGGACCCGCGGACGTCGCATGGTGGCAAGCGAGCGACGGCGACGTCGCGGCGATTGCTGGGGCATGGCACGGCGACCCGTTTGCGGTGCTCGGCCTGCATCGCGCCCCGCCTGGGCCCACGCGCGGCTTCGTGCTGCGCGCCTTCGCCCCGGGGGCGGAAAGCATCACGGCGCTCGATTTGGCAGGCGCGCCGGTCGTATCGTTGACCAAGCGCGGCGAAGCGGGGTTCTTCGAGGCGCTGGTGCCGGGCCGCTCGGCGCGCTTTGCTTACCGCTTGCACGCCACGCGCGGCACCGCGCGCTGGACCTTCCACGACCCGTACACGTTCGGCCCGGTGCTCGGCCCGCTCGACGATCATCTGCTGGTGGAAGGCACGCATCGCAAACTGTACGAGCGGCTGGGCGCGCATGTCTGCACCCATGAGGATGTGGACGGCGTGCGCTTCGCGGTGTGGGCGCCGGATGCGCGCCGCGTTTCCGTGGTTGGCGACTTCAACGCCTGGGACGGCCGCCGCCACCAGATGCGCAAGCGGATCGACAGCGGGCTGTGGGAAATCTTTGCGCCGGATATCGGCGAAGGCACGGTCTACAAGTTCGAGATCGCCGGGCCCGACGGCGCGTTGCTGCCGCTCAAGGCCGACCCGTTCGGTTTCGCGGCCGAACTGCGTCCGTCCACTGCTTCGGTGGTGGCGCGCACTGACAATTTCAATTGGAGCGATACGGCTTGGATGAACGCGCGTACCACGCGCGATGCGCGCCGCGCGCCGATGTCGATTTACGAAGTGCATCTCGGGTCGTGGCGCCGTCACGGCGACGGCGGCTTCATGAATTGGGACGAATTGGCTAACACGCTGGTGCCGTACGCCGTCGAGCTTGGCTTCACCCATCTGGAGTTCATGCCGGTCAACGAACATCCGCTGGATGATTCGTGGGGCTATCAGCCCATCGGCATGTTCGCGCCCACCCGCCGCTTCGGCGACCCGGCCGGATTCGCCCGGCTAGTGGACCGTGCCCACGCGGCAGGCATTGGCATCATACTGGACTGGGTACCGGCGCATTTCCCGGTGGACGTGCACGGCTTGGCGCAGTTCGACGGTTCGCCGCTGTACGAGCACGCCGACCCGCGGCGCGGCTTTCACCCTGATTGGAACACCGCGATCTACGATTACGGCCGCCGCGAGGTGGCCAATTTCCTGATCGCCAGTGCGGTGTACTGGCTCGATCGTTTCCACATCGACGGGCTGCGCGTCGATGCTGTCGCGTCGATGCTGTATCTTGATTATTCACGCAAACCCGGCGAATGGCTGCCCAACGCCGATGGCGGCAACGAGAACCGCGATGCGGTGGGGTTCTTGCAGCGCACCAATACGCTCACCTATGGCGCGCACCCTGGCACCATGATGATCGCCGAAGAATCGACCGCGTGGCCCGGCGTTTCGCAGCCGGTGCACACCGGTGGGCTGGGCTTTGGCCTGAAGTGGAACATGGGCTGGATGCACGACACGCTGGAATACATGTCGCACGACCCAGTGCACCGGCGCTGGCACCACGACCGCATGACCTTCGGTCTGCTATATGCATTCTCGGAAAATTTCGTGCTGCCGCTGTCGCACGATGAAGTCGTGCATGGCAAAGGCTCGATTCTGAACCGCATGCCGGGCGACGACTGGCAGAAATTCGCCAATCTGCGCGCCTATTACGCCTTTATGTGGGGCCATCCCGGCAAGAAGCTGCTGTTCATGGGCCAGGAGTTCGGCCAGCGCGGCGAGTGGAATTCCAACGGCCAGCTCGATTGGTATGTCACCGAGCATCAGCCGCATGCCGGCGTGCGCGACTGTATTCGCGATCTCAATCGGCGGTACCGCGAAGATGTGGCGTTGCATGCGCGCGATTGTGAGGGCGAAGGGTTCCGTTGGGTTGTCGCCGACGATGCCAACCAGTCGGTCTTCGCCTGGATCCGGTATGCCCGCGCCAGCGATCCGCCGGTGCTGGTGGTGTGCAACCTCACGCCCGTGCCGCGGATCGGCTACCGCATTGGCGTGCCGCAAGAGGGCAATTGGACCGAAACGCTGAACACCGACAGCGTGATCTACGGCGGGTCCGGCATGGGCAATCTCGGCCGCGTCACGGCCAGCCCCGAGCCGTCGCACGGTTTCCCGGCATCGGTGGAATTAGTGTTGCCGCCACTGGCGACGATCTATCTCAGGCTTGGCTGAATTTTCACGGCTGCGAACCACCAAGCGCCGGCATGGTGCAACGAAGGGAGAAACTGAAAGATGATAAATGCCCCGGGCGCACTCGGCGGACCGCTCGCGCGTCACGCAATGGCGTATGTTTTGGCTGGCGGACGTGGCAGCCGGCTGCTGGAATTGACCGATGTGCGCGCCAAACCGGCAGTGTATTTCGGCGGCAAGACCCGCATCATCGATTTCGCGCTGTCCAACGCGCTGAATTCCGGCATCCGCCGTATCGCGGTGGCCACGCAGTACAAGGCGCACAGCCTGATCCGGCATTTGCAGCGCGGCTGGAATTTTTTCCGCCCGGAACGCAATGAAAGCTTCGACATTCTGCCGGCCAGCCAGCGCGTCTCCGAGGCGCAGTGGTACCTCGGCACCGCCGACGCGGTGACGCAGAACATCGACATCATCGACAGCTACGGCCCGCGCTACATGATCATTCTTGCGGGCGATCATATCTACAAGATGGACTACGAGCCGATGCTGCAACAGCACGTCGAGTCCAAGGCGGATGTGACGGTGGGCTGCCTGGAAGTGCCGCGCGCCGAGGCGTCCGGTTTCGGCGTGATGCATGTCGACGCGACCGACCGCATTATTGCCTTCGAGGAAAAGCCCAAGAACCCGCCCGCCATGCCCGGCAAGCCCG
>JANXMB010000137.1 GCA_025354865.1 Acetobacteraceae bacterium
CAAAATGAAGACCAAGTCGTCGGTCAAAAAGCGGTTCAAGATCACCGCGACCGGCAAAGTGATGGCTGGCCCTGGCAAGAAGCGCCACTGCCTGTCCGCCCGTTCCCAGAAGGCCAAGCGGTCCAACCGCGGCAGCCAGACCCTGACCCACGCCGACGGCCTGACCGTTATGCAGTGGGCACCGTACGGTCTGGGTTAAGGGAGGCGATAGAGCATGGCACGCGTCAAACGGGGCACAACCACCCACGCCCGCCACAAGAAGGTCCTTGAACAATCCAAGGGCTTCGTCGGCCGGTCCTCCACCAGCTATCGCATCGCTCGGGAACGTCTGGAGAAGTCCCTCCAGTATGCTTACCGCGATCGCCGCAATAAGAAGCGCGATTTCCGTGGCCTGTGGATCCAGCGCATCAACGCTGCCGTGCGCGAGCACGGGCTGATCTACAGCCGGTTCATCGACGGTCTCAAGAAGGCCGGGATCGAGATGGATCGCAAAGTGCTGGCCGCGATCGCCTACGACGACCCCGAGTCGTTCAAAGCGATCTGCGAGAAGGTCAGCGCCGCGCTGGCGTAAGACCTTTCGAACGTGCCTTCCCACCCACCGGGTATGCCGGGTGGGTGGGGCACGAAGTACTGCCGGCCAACGGCCTGCATGGCATGGTTTCCGCGCCACAAAAGGCGGACCCAGCGCCTCCCAATAAATTCCGGCCGCCGCCTCGCCGCTCGGGCCCGGCGCTTTCCAGCCTCGATGCATGGCGATCTCCGCCGATCCCCGGGCGAGCCGAGCATACGGCGCACCTCGGATAGGGTTCCCAGTCGGTAGCGATCGGCCGCAATCCGCCGCAGCGCGTCGCAAAGCTCTCGGCACCGCGACAAAGGCGACGATCGATAGTCCGGTTTTTGGCCCCCCGATCCCAGCGCGCTGGCTGACAGACCCGAAATACCGGCCGGCCGCGTGCCAAAACTTGCGCCCCCGACCCCAGGTGCTAAGACGCCGCGCGCCACTGCTTCCCCCAACCCGGATGCGTTTCGACCTCCGGCGCCGCGAGAAAAAAATGACCGACGACCTCCTGGCCCTGAAAAGCGACACCGACGCGGCCCTCGCCGCCGCAACCGACCTGCGCGCCTGGGACGCCATCCGCGTCGCCGTGCTTGGGCGCAACGGCACGCTGACCGGCTTGCTGCGCGACCTCGGCAAAACGGCGCCGGACCAGCGGCGGGAACGCGGGGCGGCGCTCAACCAGTTGAAAGACGCGCTGAACACCGCCATTGAGGCGCGTAAAGCCCAGCTCGAAACCGCCGCGCTCGACACCCGCCTCACCAGCGAGCGGATCGACGTCAGCCTTCCGGTCCGGCCGCGCCCGCAAGGCTCGATCCACCCGATCGCCCGCACGATGGAGGAAATTGTCGCCATCTTCGGCGCCATGGGCTGCACCGTGTCCGACGGGCCGGACGTCGAATCCGATTGGTATAATTTCGGCGCCCTGAATATTCCGGCACATCATCCTGCCCGAGCGGATCACGACACGTTCTATTTGCCGGCGATGGGGGATAAGCCGCCGCCTGTGCTGCGTACCCATACCTCCCCGGTGCAAATCCGCACCATGCTGCTGCAGCCGCCGCCGATCCGGACCATCGTCATCGGGCGCACCTATCGAGCGGATCACGACGCCACCCATTCCCCAATGTTCCACCAATGCGAAGGGCTGATTATCGATCGCGGCCTCACGCTCGGGCACCTCAAAGGCTGCCTGACCGATTTTCTGCGGACATTCTTCGACATCGCCAGCCTGCCGGTGCGGTTCCGCTCGTCGTATTTTCCGTTCACCGAACCGTCGATGGAAGTGGATATCGGCTGGAACCGCAAAACCGGGGAGTTGGGCAAAGGCGGCGACTGGTTGGAAATCCTGGGCAGCGGCATGGTGCATCCCCGCGTGCTCGCCAATTGCGGCATCGACCCGCGGGAATGGCAGGGCTTCGCCTGGGGTATGGGGGTGGAGCGTGTGAGCATGCTCAAGCACGGCATGCCCGATCTGCGTCCGTTCTATGAATCCGACATTCGCTGGCTGCGCCATTACGGCGCCGACCCCTTGGTCCCGACGATGCTGCACGAGGGCGTGTAAACCATGAAATTCTCCCTCTCCTGGTTGAAAACCCACCTCGCGACCGATGCTTCGCTCGAAACGATCGTGGACACCCTGACCCAGATCGGGCTGGAGCTGGAAGGCGTCGATAACAAGGGCGCCGCACTGGCCAATTTCCGCATCGTGCATGTGCGGGAAGCCGTGCAGCATCCGAACGCCGACCGGCTGCGGGTCTGCACGGTGGACACCGGCAGCGAAACCGTCACCGTGGTCTGCGGTGCGCCGAATGCGCGCAGCGGGATGAAAGCCGTCCTCGCGCGGCCCGGCGATACGGTTCCGCACGACGGAACAGTGTTGAAAATAGGCGAAATTCGCGGCGTCAAAAGCATGGGCATGCTGATGTCCGCGCGCGAAATGGGACTGGGCGACGATCATGCCGGCATCGTCGATCTGCCGGCGGACGCGCCCATCGGCGCCCCCTACGCGGTCTGGGCCGGTTTCGACGACCCGATCGTGGAAATCGGTGTGACCCCGAACCGCGGGGATTGCTTCAGTGTGCGCGGGGTTGCCCGCGACCTCGCGGCGGCGGGGATCGGCACGTTGATCCCCTTCGCCCCGTCGCCAGTCCCGCCCGCATTCGAGGGCGGTCCGCACTGGGACAATAAATTCCCCGAGGCGTGTTCGTGGATTCTCGGGCGCACCCTGCGCGGCGTGAAGAATTCGCCCAGCCCGAAATGGTTGCAGGACCGGCTGACCTCCATCGGCCTGCGTCCGA
Organism: Acetobacteraceae bacterium; assembly: GCA_025354865.1. Taxonomy (GTDB): domain Bacteria; phylum Pseudomonadota; class Alphaproteobacteria; order Acetobacterales; family Acetobacteraceae; genus Rhodopila. Next base: position 2,857 of record JANXMB010000137.1, read on the forward strand.
TCAACGCGTTGGTGGACATCACCAATTTCTTCACCTTCGACCTCGGCCGTCCGCTGCACGTGTTCGATGTGAGCAAACTCACTGGCGATATCCTGACGCTGCGGCGCGGCGCGGGGGAGAAAATGCTGGCGTTGAACGGCAAGGAATACACGCTGCACCCGGACGACTGCGCGATCTGCGACGAAGCCGGGGTGCAATCCATTGCCGGCGTCATTGGTGGCGAAGCAACCGGCTGCGACGAAGCCACGACCGAGGTCTTCGTCGAATGCGCGCTTTTCGACCCCGTTCGGATCGCCTTGATCGGCCGCCGGCATCAGATCGTGTCCGACGCCCGCCAGCGCTTCGAACGTGGGCTGGACCCCGCGCTGATGCGCGACGCGATCGAGGCTGCCACTGCCATGATCGTCGCGCTGTGCGGCGGTGTTGCCGGACCGGTGGTCTCCGCCGGGGCCGAACCGGCGTGGCAGCGGGACGCCACCATGCGCTTCGACCGTATCGCTAGCTTCGGCGGGTCCGATATCCCGGCCGATGAAGCGGTTGCCGCCCTCGAACGCCTGGGATTCGGCGTCCGCCGCCGCGATGCCGAGTCGGTCACCGTCGCCGTGCCGTCCTGGCGCAACGATGTGGCCGCGACGATCGCGCTGGATCAGCACCCGGACCTCGATCCCGCCAAGGCCGCCGCTGCGGCGGAGGGTTGCACGACCATCGAGCCGGAAAACGACCTGATCGAGGAAGTGTTGCGCCTGCGCGGCCTGGATGCCGTCCCCGCCGTGTCATTGCCGCAGCCCGGCCCGGTTCCGGCCGCCACCCTGTCGCCCCGGCAGCGGCGTACGGCGCTGGCCCGCCGCACCTTGGCCGGCCAAGGTCTGGCGGAATGCGTGACCTTCAGCTTCATGGCCGCGACCGAGGCCGCACCCTTCGGCGACACCCCCGATAGTCTGCGGCTGTCCAACCCGATTGCGGCGGACCTCGATCAACTCCGCCCGACCCCGATTGCGACCCTGGCCCTTGCGGCGCGGCGCAATGCGGCGCGCGGTTACGCCGATCTCGGGTTGTTCGAGGTCGGGCCGGCCTTCGACGCCGCCGCCCCGCACGGTCAGCGGCTGGTTGCGGCCGGGGTGCGGTCCGGATACTCGCCGCGCGGCTGGAACACGCCGGCCGTGCCGGTCGATGCGATGGATGCGAAAGCCGATCTCTGGGCTGCGATGGCGGCGCTGGAGGTGCCGCTCGAAGGTCTGATGCTGACCCTGGACGCGCCCGGCTTCTACCATCCGGGCCGTTCGGCCACCGTGCGGCAAGGCCCGAAGACCATCGTCGGACGCTTCGGGGAATTGCATCCCCGGGTGATCGCCGCACTCGGCCTGCCGGAACCGATGGTGGCGTTCGAACTGGACCTCGATGCGATCGTGGACCCGAAAAAGCGGCGTAAATCCGGGCCCGATCTATCCCAATTCCAGCCGCTGCGCCGCGATTTTGCGTTCCTGGTGGATACCGGCGTGGCCGCCGATGCCGTGCTGCGTGCCGCCAAGGGGGCCGAACGCAGCCTGATCGCCGGCGTTGCGCTGTTCGACGTCTACGAAGGCGACAAGCTGCCCGAGGGGAAGAAATCCCTGGCCGTGGAGGTCACGTTCCAACCCAAGGATCGCACCCTGACGGATGCGGAGATCGAGGCCGCTTGCCAAAAGGTGATCGCGGCAGTGGCGAAATCGACGGGGGCGGCGCTGCGGTAAACCCATCTCGACTGCGATGCGCTTGCGGCGCGGCACTTTGGCGCGCGGCGGCGACACGCCGGTCAGCTTGGTTCGCCGGTTCCCCTACGCCCCCCTTCCTGCTACCAACCCGCGGCGCGGCCTCACCGCCAACGGGACACACACGCCTCCATGTTCGATTTCGCCTGGTCGGAAATTGCCCTCATCGCAGCCGTCGCCCTGATTGCGATCGGGCCGAAGGACATGCCTGTCGCCATTCGCACGGTGTCGGGCATGGTCAAGAAGGCGCGTCGGATGGCTGCCGAATTCCAGACCCATGTCGATGAGATGGTGCGCGAGGCCAACCTCGATGAGGTTAAGGATCAGTTCAACGCGATCCGGAACTTCGACTTCAAGGAAGAAGTCGAAAAAGCCATCGATCCCGACCACACGCTGCGCGATACGCTGACCGATCTGGAAAAACCCAGCGAAGCAGCGCCAAACGAAAACGCCACGGATGAAAACGCTGCCGTGGAGTCCGGCACGCCGCCGCCCGAACCCGAACCGCCGCGCGCGCCGTCGTTCATTCCACCCGCGATGATCCCGCCGCCGGAACCGGTGAAAGCCGCAGAACCCGAACCGCCGGCGTTCGTGCCGCCGCAATTCACCGCAAGTTAGACCGCGATGCATGCGCTTTCGCTCACCCATCGCGGTTTGACTCTCTGTTTCGTCGCGCGACACAGACCCAGGGTGCTCCCCCCGGCGTTCGTCGCACTCTAACCCCGCAAGGCAGCTTCGCACGTGGCAGATACCAAAGACCCCGCCGGCAAAGACGAGGACACCATCGACGACAAGCCGATGCCGCTGCTCGACCATCTGATCGAGCTACGCCGCCGGTTGCTCTGGTCCGCCGTGGCGTTCGTGGTGGCGTTCGGCATATCGTATTATTTCTCCGCCGCCATTTACGGCTTCCTGGCGCAACCGCTGGTGGACATCCTGCAACACCAGTCCGGCACCCCGCGCCGGCTGATCTTCACCCAGCTTTACGAGGTCTTCTTCACCTACATCAAAGTGGCCTTCTTCGGCGGCGCCTTCATCGCCTTCCCGGTGATTTCCACTCAGCTTTGGCTGTTCGTCGCGCCCGGCCTGTATAAATCGGAAAAGAAAGCCTTCCTCCCCTTCCTCGCCGCCACCCCAATCCTCTTCGTGCTCGGCGCCGCCCTGGCCTATTACTTCGTCTTCCCCTTCGCGTGGTCCTTCTTCATCAGCTTCGAAAGCCCCGCCGGATCGTCGGTCCCCATTCAGTTGGAGGCGAAGGTCAGCGAATACCTCGATCTGGTGATGAAGCTGATCTTCGCCTTCGGCATCACGTTCGAACTACCGGTGGCACTCACGCTTTTGGCCAAGGTGGGCATCGTCAATGCGGCCGGACTGAAGAAAGCGCGCCGCTATGCCTATGTCGGCATGTTCGTGATCGCGGCCATTCTGGCACCGCCGGATGTCATCACGCAGACCGGCCTCGCGGTGCCGTTGATCCTGCTTTACGAGATTTCGATTTTGACGGCCGGTTGGGTCGAAACCAAGCCGGTAAAGGACTGATCGATGCACGATATCAGAGCCATTCGCACCGATCCGGCGGCGTTCGATGCGTCGATGGTGCGTCGGGGTCTGGGCGTGCAGTCGCCCGATATTCTTGCCCGCGATCAGACGCGGCGGGCCGCGCAAACGGCGTTGCAGGAAAAGCAGGCGCGCCGCAACGCCTTGGCCAAGGAGATCGGCCAGGGTAAGCGCACGGGTGCCGACACCGCCGCCCTGGAAGCCGAAGCCACCGCGTTACGCAGCGAGATGGAGGGGCTGGAGAAGCAGGCCGCCGAACTCGATGCCGCCATCAAGTCCATCCTGGAATCGCTGCCCAATATCCTCGATGGCGCGGTCCCCGACGGCGCCGATGAAACCGCCAATGCGATGCTGTCCCAGCACGGCGCGCCGCGCGACCTCGGCTTCGACCCCAAGCAGCATTTCGAGCTGGGGGAGGCGCTGGGCATGATGGATTTTGCCACCGCGTCCAAGCTCGCCGGCGCCCGCTTCACCGTGCTGCGGGGGCCGTTGGCACGCATGGAACGGGCGTTGGGCCAGTTCATGCTCGATCTGCATACCGAGCAGCACGGCTATCAGGAGACGATTGTGCCGAGTCTGGTGAATCAGGCGACGGCGTACGGGACCGGCAATCTGCCGAAATTCGAGGAAGATCTGTTCAAGACCACCGACGGCCGCTACCTGATCCCGACCGCCGAGGTGCCGCTGACCAACACCGTGGCCGGCGAGATCGTGCCGGAAAAGCAGCTTCCGTTGCGGATGACCGCGCTCACGGATTGCTACCGGTCGGAAGCCGGATCGGCCGGCCGCGATACGCGTGGCATGCTGCGCCAGCACCAATTCCGCAAGGTGGAGATGGTGACGATCTGCCATCCCGACCGATCCGACGCCGAGCACGAGCACATGACCCGCTCGGCCGAAACCGTGCTGTCGCTGTTGGGCATTCCGTTCCGCCGTATGTTGCTGTCGTCCGGCGATACCGGTTTCAGCGCCGCGCGCACCCACGATCTGGAAGTCTGGTTACCCGGTCAGCAAATGTGGCGGGAGATTTCGTCCTGCTCCAACTGCCGCGATTTCCAGGCGCGACGGATGAACGCGCGGTTCCGTTCGCCGGATGGGAAAAGCGTCGCCTTTGTTCACACCCAGAACGGGTCCGGCGTCGCGGTGGGGCGGGCGTTGATCGCGGTGATGGAAAACCATCAGCAGGCCGACGGCTCGATCCTGATCCCCGACGTCCTGCGCCCTTACATGGGTGGGATGGAGCGGATCGCCGCGGCCCCCGTCTGAGCCTACGCGACCGGGCCTGATACAATCTCGGCGAGTGCGGCGGCCATTGCGGCGAAGACTGGCCCCCATTCGTCCCGCGTGGTTTGCCGGAATAGCCGCACCGTTGGGTACCAAGCGCTGTCCGTCCGCCCCAATTGCCAGCGCCAATCCGGGACCTGACGCAAAGCCACCCAGACCGGCCGTCCCAACGCGCCGGCTAGATGGGCGATCGAGGTGTCCGACGTTACGACCAGATCCAGGCTCTCCATCGCTGCCGCAGTATCGAGGAAGCCGTCCGGGCCGGCGTCGAAATCGGACCCTAATGTCTCGACCTCCGGGCCATCGGCCAGTTGCTCGATCCCGTCGTTCTTTTGCAAAGCAATCAGGCGAATCCCGGGGATGGCGGCGAGGGGGGCGAATGCGCGCAATTTCATCGACCGGCCCAGATCCTCGATCCGGCCGGGATTGCCCTGCCAGGCGATGCCGATTTTGAACCCCGCACTGCCGATCCGTTCCCGCCAGCGGGCAATCCGTTCGGGATCGGCGGACAAATAGGGGATCGTGGCCGGAATTGCGGTGCCCAACCGAGCGGGCAAACTCATGAGCGGGCACACGACGTCGATGGGCGGCAGCGGATCGCTCGGGCGGACCATCGGCGGCATGCCGGGTTGGGTCGAAAGCAGGCGGTGCAAGCGGGGCGGTGCCTCGAACAGCACCGATCCCGGCAGCAGCCGCAGATACCGACAAAACTGAATCGTGTCGCCCAGCCCCTGCTCGGCGTACACCAGAAGCGTCCGCCCTTGCAGCGGGCTGCCGTCCCATTGCGGTTGCGGCAGGCCTCGGTCGGGGACGGCGCGCGCGGCGAAGCGGCGTTCCCAGCCGGCCCAGGCTTCGGAGCCGCGGCCGGTCAGCAGCAGCAGCAGCGACAGATTATAGAGCAGCACGGGATCGTCGGGCCGATGGGCGAGGGCGGCGCGCAGCAGGGCCTCGGCGTCCTCGGTTTTGGCCAATTCCTTGAGTACGCTGGACAAGTTCAATTGCACGCCGAAATCCCCGGGCGCGGCGTGCATGGCATCGCGCAGCCGCTGTGCGGCTTCTTCCAGCGCGCCGATGTTGCGCAGCGCGGTGCCGAGGTTGTTGAGCAGGTCGGGCAGGGCGGGATCGGACCGGAAAGCTTCGCGATAGGCGCGCAGGGCGTCCCCGGTTTGGCGCAGGTCGGTGTGGGCGTGGCCCAGCACTTGGTAGGCTTCGGCATTGTTGCTTTTGGTGCGCAACGCGGCACGGCAGGCCCCGATCGCGTCGGCTTGGCGGCCGAGGGCCAGCAGCGCGTGGGCGCGATGCAGGTGGTAAGCCGATACCGAGGCTTTCGCCGCGATCGCCGCATCGAACAAATCCAGCGCGGCGGGCGGCTGTCCGGACTGCAGGGCCAATATGCCGAGCCCGTGCAGGGCGTCGCCATGCCTGGGATCGGCGGCCAGGATTTGGCGATAGATATGGGCGGCTTCCGGCAGGCGTCCGGCGCTGTGGTGGCGCTCCGCTTCCCGAAACGCGGTGTCGAGTTGTTTGGCGCGGCGGCTCATGCGTATCACCCAGAGCGCGATGACCGAAGGTCTGAATCGCGCGATATAACCAGAGCGCGATGACCGAAGGTCTGAATCGCGCGATATAACCAGAGCGCGATGACCGAAGGTCTGAATCGCGCGATATAATAGGCATTGGAATACTGAACGGAAGCGCACGTGTCGCGACCCGACAATCTTGTGCCAGACTGCCACGGCGTCGTCGAATTGGCCACATGTCGGCCTTGCGAGGAGGGGGGATGGACCGGAAACTTCTGGCCTGGGGGCGCGCGGCAACCCGCCGCCGGGGCGTGGGGGCATTGCCGGTACTATGGTTGTTCACCGACACGGATCGTTTGCCGGACCCCAGGCCGGCCGCCGCTCGGCTCCCGCGGGGCATGGCCGGGGTTGTATTGCGGCACGACCTGCACCCCGACCGAGTCGCGATCGGGCGCGATCTCGCCCGTATTTGCCGGGAGCGGCGGTTGATTTTGGTGGTCGCCGGGGATGTGCGGCTTGCTGCGGCGTTGGGCGCCGGGGTGCATTTGCGGGCGGGGCATTGGCCGGGGTTGTCGCGGCCGAACGGGCTGGTCACCAGTTCCGCCCATGGGCTGGCGGATTTGCGACGGGCGCGGCGCAATGGCGCCGACCTTGCGTTTCTCTCGCCGGCCTTCCCCACCGCCAGTCATCCTGGCGCCCCGGCGCTGGGCGTGCGCCGCTGGGCCGGCCTCGCCGGTCGGGCCGGGTTGCCGGTAGCGGCGTTGGGTGGGATCGAGGGGGCCTCGGTGCGGCGCCTACCACGGGGCCGCTGCCATGGCGTCGGGGTGATCGGGGCGCTGGCGTAGAACGAGGGCCGAGGCGCACTGTGTCGTCTTTGCCACAGTGTTTCGGAATTGCCATGCGCGGGCGACTCTGTGGGTTGCGGGGGACAACATCCACGGCAATAGTCCGGCCCAGGTTCGGCTGCCCCGCCTCGACGTGATCGGGGCGGGACCTGTAAGTCCCCGCCGGGTTCGCCCGGCGTCATAAGGAGGATATCTATGCGTAAGCTTCTTTTGGCCAGTGCGGCCATTTTCGGTGCGACGGGCGGTCTCGCCTTCGCGCAGGCTCCGACGACCCAAGGCCAGGTCGAAGGCAAGTGGATGAATGGCCCGTCCGCTAACAACAACAACAACGCTGTCGGCGTCGCCAACGGCATGTCCGGCTTCGCGCCGAAGACCAACGCGACCCCGACCCCGGGCAACATCGTCATTCGCTTGAATGGCCGCGTTGAGACCGAACTGCACGCCACGTTCACCAGCGCCGACCGCTCCATCCCGACCGGCGCCAGCGCGATCACCGGCGGCGGCAGCTTCAAGGTCAATCCGGTTAACTTCGCATCCTACATGCGCTTGTACCCGGGCGTCGATGGTATGGCCACCAATGGCCTGCGCTATGGTGCATCCATCGAACTGCGCGAGAACTTCAACAACCCGAACAACGCCACTGCTTCCACTACGGCGTCCAGCCCGAGCGGCTACAGCTCCTCGGAAACGGTGCTCGTGCGTCGCGCCTTTGTTTACATGGGCTCGGATCAAGTCGGTATCGTCCGCATCGGCCAGACCGATGGCGTTATCGGCCTGTTCGACAACGGCACCTACACCAGCCAGACCTGGGATGGCGGCGTTGGCAACTTCAACGGCGGCATGATGCAGGCGACTGCGCCTGGGGCAGGCGTCGCTATTCCGTTCGCTTGGCTGTCGCAAGCCGGTTCCGAATACAGCAACACCAAGATCGTTTACCTGACCCCGCAATTCGCTGGGTTCGATTTCGGCGTGCAGTATGCTCCGAGCATGGGCAATGCCTACTCGAACTCGACCGGCTCCACGGCTCTGCAGGCCGGGACCTGCACCGTCGCCGGCGCTGGTTGTAACAGCACGACCACGGGCAACGACGCGACGCGTTGGTTGAACCAGGTTGCGGTCGGTGCGCGTTATCAGGGCACCATCGGTCCGGTGAACGTCGGCGCCTATGCCGTCTACGAAACCGCTGGCAAGGAAGCCATCAACGGTGGCGGTCTGCAACTGACCGGCAACCCAGGGAGCCTCACGGCCAATGCTGGCACGGTGAAGTACGACAACCTCAGCTTCGTGAACGCCGGTCTGTTCGTGCAGTTGCCGTCCGCTGGCCTGACCTGGGCCATCGACTACAACGGCGGTGCGGTGAACGGCCAGTTGGCGATGCGCCCGACGGGCGGTGCGCCTGAGAACGCGATCCTGACGGGTCTCGTTTACAAGAACGGTCCGTGGACCCTCGGCGCCGAAGTCGGCATCGTGGAATCGCAAGGCTCGGTCAACCTGACCAAAGTCTCGCAGCGTAAAGAAACCGAAGTTGCGTTCGGTGGCACCTACAGCCCGGCCCCTGGCCTGGCCCTGGTCCTCGAATTCATGCACACCGAACGTCACCAGGGTGGCTTCGACTTCGTTGCCAACGGCGTGGGCACGACCCGCGACGTCAAGGGCAATGGCGTGATGTTCGCGACCATCGTGACCTGGTAAGTTTCAACCAGGAACGAACGACAAGAACGGCCGGGGAAACCCGGCCGTTTTTTTGTGCCCTTGGCGCCGGACCCGGCGGGGACTAAACACAGTCCCTCCCGCCCGTGCTTCCCAATCAGGTGAATAATGGCAATGCGTTCCTCTCTGCGTTCTGTTCGGTTGTTGGCCGCGCTCTCGATCGGTGCCGCGACACTGACCGCCTGCTCCAACTCCAAGCCCAACCCGACCCCGATGGACTACATGGGCCTCGGCAGCGGCGGGGCCGGCGATGCGTCCTCGGCCGGCCGGTTGGGTGGCGAAGAAAGCGGCGTTGTGCTCGGCACGACCAAGGATGGCGGTAAATCGGCAACCGGCGGCGGTGGCGGCGGTGGCATCGGGGTGAACGCCTATCTGTGGCGCGGCGCGCTCGACACGCTCGGCTTCATGCCGTTGAACGCGATCGACCCGACCGGCGGGGTGATCATCACCGACTGGTATTCGTCGCCGGATAGCGTGGGCGAACGCTTCAAAGCGACAGCCTACGTCTTGACCAAAGACCTACGCAGCGACGGCGTGCACGTGGTGTTCTTCCGTCAGGTCCTGCAAGGCGGTCAATGGGTGGATACCCCCATGGCCGATTCCACCGCGAGCCAGATCGAAGACAAAGTGCTGGCCCGCGCCCGCAAGCTGCGGACCCAGACGGTCGGCGACAACGGGTAAAAATGCTCGCAACCCGCGCCGGAGCGATCGGCGCGGGGATCGCCTGCTATCGCAAATGGCAGGCCACTTGGCGGCCGACCCCGACATCGCGCAAAGCCGGCGCTTCGATCTTGCACCGTGCCTCCGCATAGGGGCAGCGCGGGTGGAAATGGCAGCCGGGCGGCGGGTCGATCGGGCTCGGCACATCGCCCTCCACCCGCAGCCTGGTCCGCTTCAGGGCGGGGTCCGGCAGCGGGACGGCGGCCAGCAGCGCTTCGGTGTAGGGATGCAGCGGCTTGGCGAATAGCGCGGCTTTGTCGGCATATTCGACAATCCGGCCCAGATACATCACCGCGACGCGATGGCTGATGTGTTCCACCACCGCGAGGTTGTGGGAAATAAACAAATAGGACAGCCCCAATTCCCGCTGCAAATCCATCAGCAGGTTGATCACCTGCGCCTGGATCGACACGTCCAACGCCGACACCGGCTCATCCGCGACAATAAAATGCGGATCGAGTGCCAGCGCCCGCGCGATCGACACCCGTTGCCGTTGCCCGCCGGAAAATTGATGCGGGTAGTTGTTCATCTGTGCCGGGCGCAGCCCAACCCGTTGGAATAGTTGGGCAACCCGAGCATCCCGTTCCTGTTTGTTGCCGACGCCGTGGACTTTGAGCGGCTCGCCGACGATCTCCCCGGCTTTGATGCGGGGATTGAGGGAGGAGAACGGGTCCTGGAACACGATCTGCATCTGCCGCCGCAAGCCGCGCATTTCCTGCTTGTTGGCGGACACGATTTCTTTGCCGTTGATTTTGATGGACCCGGCCGAGGGTTCGATCAGCCGCAGCACGGCGCGGCCGACAGTCGATTTGCCGCAGCCGCTCTCGCCCACCAGCCCCAGGGTTTCCCCGGCGGCGATGCTGAAGCTGACGCCATCGACGGCGCGGACATTGCCGACGGTGCGACGCAGCAACCCCTTTTTGATGGGGAAGAATTTACGAAGGCCGGCGACCTCGATCAGGGGGGGCTTTTGCATGGTCGGATCCTAAAATACGACGACCGAAGGCGGCATCGGCGAAGGCATCGCGCGCTAAGCCTGCCAACAGGCAGCGAAATGGTCGTTCTGCTTCATCTCGAACGGCGGCACCTGCGCATGGCAGCGCGCATCCGCCTGACTGCACCGAGGCGCGAAGGCACAGCCGGGGGGAAGGTCGTTCAACGCCGGCACCATGCCGCTGATTTCCCGCAACCGCTCGTCAGGCGACACATCCAGCCCGCGCGCGCTGCCGACCCGAGGGATGGAGCCGAGCAGACCGCGCGGATAGGGATGGAGCGGGTTGGCGAACAGATCGGTGACGGATGCTTCCTCGACCTTGCGGCCGGCATACATCACGACCACGCGGTTGGCGGTTTCCGCGACGACGCCCAGATCGTGGGTAATCAGCACGACGGCGGTGCCGAATTCGCGTTGCAGATCGCCGATCAGGTCCAGGATTTGCGCCTGGATGGTCACGTCCAGCGCGGTGGTCGGCTCATCGGCGACCAGAACCTTGGGTTTGCAGGCCAGCGCCATTGCGATCATCGCCCGCTGGCGCATACCGCCCGACATCTGATGCGGATATTCCTTTGCCCGCCGCTCCGGCTCCGGAATGCGCACATGGTGCAACATCTCCACCGCGCGGGTGCGCGCCGCCGACTTCGGCAGCTTGTCGTGCAGCATCACCATTTCGGTGATTTGCTTGCCCACGGTCATCAACGGATTGAGCGCGGTCATCGGCTCCTGGAAGATCATCGCGATCTTGCCGCCGCGCATTTTCCGCATTTCCGGTTCGGAGAGTTTCAGCAGATCGGTGCCATCGACCTTGACGCTGCCCGACACGATTTCGCCGGGTGGGCGGGGAATAAGCTGCATCAGCGACAGGGCGGTGATGGTTTTGCCGCAGCCGGACTCGCCGACGATCGCCAGGGTTTCCCCGGCATTCACGGAAAAGGAGACATCCTGGACGGCGCGAACCAGACCGCGGCGGGTGTGAAAGACGGTGCTGAGACCGGAAACTTCGAGAACGGGGGCCATCAGTCGCGCTGCCTCGGGTCGAGGGCATCGCGCAAGGCATCCCCCAATAGGTTGGAGCCGAACACCACCAGACTGATGGCCAGACCGGGATAGATAACCAGCCAGGGCGCGGTGCGGACGTATTCGGCGGCGGATTCGGACAGCATGCGGCCCCAAGACGGATAGGGTTCCGGCACGCCCAGGCCGAGGAAGGACAACGACGCCTCGGTCAGGATGGTGGAACCGAGCTGCGCGGTGGCGAGCACGATGAGGGGGGCGAGGGTGTTGGGGAGTACGTGGACGATGGCGACTCGCCACTCGCTCATGCCGGTGGCTTTGGCGGCTTCGACGTAGGGCATTTCCCGCAGCGACAGCACGTTCGATCGGATGACGCGTGAGACCGTGGGGATCAGCGGGATGGCGATGGCGATGATCGTATTCTGCAACGAAGGGCCGAGGGAGGCAGTGATGACCAGCGCCATCACCAGCAGTGGCAGCGCCTGCATGACCTCGGTTACGCGCTGCACGAGCAAGTCGAACCAGCCGCCGATATAGCCGCAGGCCAGGCCGATCGCGGCGCCGAAGCCGCTGCCGATGAATGTCGCGCCGAGCGCCACGGCCAGCGAGACCCGGGCGCCGTGGATCAGGCGGCTGAGCACGTCGCGGCCCATCATGTCGGCGCCCATGAAGTGGGTGGCGCCGGGCGGTGCAAGGGACGCCTTCGCATTGGTGCTGAACGGGTCCAGCGGCGCGACCGTGCTGGCGAAGAGCGCCGCGAACACGAACACGATCATGATGATCGCCCCGGCCACCCCCAGCGGGTAGCGGCGGGCGTTGTACCAGACATTGTTCATGAAACTATGGGTGACCGGTCCCGACGCGGCCGGAAGGGCTGACGTGCTCATTCGCTGTACCTGATGCGGGGATCGACCAACATGTAGAGGAGATCGACGATCAGATTGACCGTCACCACCACCACGGCGATGAACATGACCAGATTCTGGACCATCGGATAATCGCGCCAGCGGATCGCCTCGACCAGGAAACGGGCGACGCCGGGGATATTGAACACGGTTTCCGTCACGATCAGGCCGCCGAGCAGGAAGGCGGTCTCGACCCCGATCGTGGTGATGACCGGCAGCAGGGCGTTGCGCAGGGCGTGATCGTAGGTGACGGCGGTATCCGACAGACCTTTGGATTTGGCGGTGCGGACGAAGTCTTGGCGCAGCACTTCCAGCATCGACGATCGCGTCAGCCGCATGATCAGCGCGGAACTGCGGAAGCCCACGGCGGCGGCCGGAATGGCGAGCATCGCCAGCCACGCCCCGAAGGTTTCCGGCGCCCGATCGTAGATGGGGATGGTGCCGAACCAGCGCACGCAGGCCATCAGTATCAGGAGGCCGAGCCAGAAGGCGGGCATGGATAGGCCGCTGAGGCTGAGGACGCGCAGGGCGTAGTCGAGCTTCGAATTTTGCCGCACCGCGCTGATGACGCCGAGCGGGACGCCGGCAGCGATGGCGAAGGTCATGGCGAGGCCGGCCAGACGCGCGGTGATGGGAATGCGCGGCAGGATTTCGTCGATCACCGGCTTTTCCGACACGTAGGAAAAGCCGAGGTCGCCGTGCAGCAAGCCGTTCAACCACTGCCAGTATTGCATCGGTAACGGCAGATCCAGCCCGAGGTCGGCGATGATCTTCTTCTTCTCGGCGGGGTCGATGAGACCGGCGGAGTCGAAGAGGATATCTGCGATGTTGCCCGGCACGATGCGCAACAGCAGGAAGATGGCGATCGAGACGCCGAACAGCGTCACGATCATCAGCAGGAGGCGACGGATGAGATAGGACAGCATGGGCTACCGCTCCAGCCAGACGTCGTCGAGGCGCCAATGGTTGTAGATACTGTTTACCGCGAGATGCAGGCCTTTGACGGACGGCCACCAGCAGGTACCGCCCTGGCCCTGGTAGACGACGGGCCGGGCGCCGTCTTCCTGCAAGGTGCGATCGATCTGCCAAACCAGCTTCTTGCGGGCTTCGTAATCCTTCATCTGGGATTGCTGGTGGAACAGTTTCTCCAGGTCTTTGTTGCAATAGGCGGTGTAGTTGCGTTCGGAGTCGCAGGTGTAGTTCTCGAAGAACATCACATCGGGGTCGTCGATGCCGGTGCCCTGCACGTTCATCCCGACGGCGTAATCCTTCTTCAGCAGACGGGCGTACCAGACCGAGGAGTCCAGCGGTTCCAACTCGCCTTGGATGAAGACGTTCTTCATGTGGTCGATCAGCAGCACGGCGGAGTCGCGATAATCGGGGATATTGCGGGTGCTGACCTTCAGTTGCAGCATCTTGTCTGGGCCGTAGCCCAGTTCCCGCATGATCCGGCGACCTTCTTCCCGGCTTTTTGTCACATCGGCGCCGTAGCCGGGCACGGTTTCCATGAATTCCTTGGTCCAGCCCCACAGGCCTTCCGGCGGGGCGAGCATGGCGCCACCGATATTGAAGATGCCACGGCTGAGGATTTCCGAGAACGCCTTGCGATCGATCGATAGGGCGAGCGCTTTGCGAATGCGTGCATCGTCGAACGGCGGTTTGTCGCGGTTGATCAGCAGGTTGCCCTGGGTGTTCGACGGCTGCACCAGACACTGCATCGTCGGCACATGCGCTTGCACGTCCTTCACCAGTTCCGGCGTCAGCTCCCCGGTAATATTCATGTCGAATTTGCCAGCTTCCAGCGCCAGCACGGCGGTGGAGCGGTTGGGGATGATCGTATACTCGATGGCATCCATATAGGGCTGGCCCGGTTTCCAATAATCCGGATTGCGGGCGAGTTTGATGGATTCGTTCTGCTTGAACTCGACGAATTTGAACGGACCGGTGCCGATCGGATGGGTGCGCATCTGCGTCGCCGGCACGTGGCAGGGATAAACCGGGGAGAAGCCGCCGGACAGCATGACCAGGAAGGACGGCTGCGGTGCGGCCAGATGGAATGTGACCTGCAACGGGTTGTCGACGACGATATCGACGATGTTGAACCACCAGGATTTGCGCGGATTTTTGCGCATTTTCCCATCGACTTTGCCGGACACCGTATCCCAGGTGCATTTGACGTCGGCGGCGGTGAATGGCTTGCCGTCGTGCCACTTGACCCCGTCGCGCAGCTTGAACGTCAGCGTGCGATCGCCGTCGCTGTATTCCCAGGACGTCGCGAGTTCCGGGACCACCGCTTCCAGCCGGTTCTGCTTCGCGCCGGGCGCAAACACCACGAGGTTGTTGAACACCGCCATGAACGGCATGTCGGTGGAGATTGTCGCTTCTTCGTGGATCGACGCACTGGGCGGGTTGTCGCGATGGGTAACGCGCAAGGTTCCACCCTGCTTCTGGGCATGTGCGATGCCCGTCAACAGCAACAAAGCGCAGAGGCTGGCAGTTGCCAGCCATCCTACCATACGCGACATTCTGCCTCCCCTGCCGGTTTCTCGATTATGGCGCCATGTAACCGGGCGTGGTCCGGGTTGGCAACCGAGAACGCGTCGCGCGCGGGCGACGGCGTCAGATTTCGACTCGCTGGCGAATGCGGGCGATGTGCGACAGGGCGCGGCGTGGTCCCGGGAATGCCTTCCCGAGGCGTAGCCGGCCGCCGAACCCTAGGTGTTCATCGCCTCGAAGAAATCGTTGTTGGTTTTGCTGTATTTCAGCTTGTCCAACAAGAACTCCATCGCGTCCGTGGTGCCCATCGGATTGAGGATGCGGCGCAGCACCCACATCTTCGACAGCGTGCCACGTTCGACCAGCAGTTCTTCCTTGCGGGTGCCGGATTTGGTGATGTCGATCGCCGGGAAGGTGCGCTTGTCCGACAGCTTGCGATCCAGAATGATTTCCGAATTGCCGGTGCCTTTGAATTCTTCGAAAATCACCTCGTCCATGCGGCTGCCGGTATCGATCAGGGCGGTGGCGATGATGGTGAGCGAGCCGCCTTCCTCGATATTGCGGGCGGCGCCGAAGAAGCGCTTGGGCCGTTGCAGCGCGTTGGCATCCACACCGCCGGTCAGCACCTTGCCGGACGACGGCACCACGGTGTTATAGGCGCGGGCCAGTCGCGTGATGCTGTCCAGCAGGATGACGACATCGCGCTTGTGCTCGACGAGACGTTTGGCTTTTTCCAGCACCATTTCCGTGACCTGCACATGGCGGGTGGCCGGTTCGTCGAAGGTGGAGGCCACAACCTCCCCCTTCACGCTGCGCGCCATGTCGGTGACTTCTTCCGGCCGCTCGTCGATCAACAGCACGATCAGAAAGACCTCGGGGTGATTGGCGCTGATCGCGGCGGCGATATTTTGCAGCATCACCGTCTTGCCGGTGCGCGGCGGCGCCACGATCAACGCCCGCTGCCCCTTGCCAATGGGGGAGATCAGATCGATCACCCGCGACGTGTTGTCCTTCTGCGGCCCCTTGGCCACCGACTGGATCGTATCGTTTTCCATCTTCAGCCGCTCGTCCGGGTACAGCGGTGTCAGATTGTCGAAATTGATGCGATGCTTGACCGCGTCGGGGTGTTCCTGATTGACGGTATCGACCTTCAGCAGGGCGAAATACCGTTCCCCGTCGCGCGGGGCGCGAATTTGGCCTTCGACCGAGTCGCCGGTCCGCAGCGCGAAACGGCGCACCTGGGTGGGGCTGACATAGATGTCGTCCGGACCCGGCAGGTAGTTCGCTTCGGGATTGCGCAGGTAGCCGAACCCGTCCGACAGGATTTCCAGCGTCCCATCCCCATAAATCGCCTGATCCTGTTCGGCGAGGGTTTTGAGGATGGCAAACATCATATCTTGCTTGCGCAAGGAGGATGCGTTTTCGACGCCGACCGATTCGGCGAAACTCAGAAGTTCGGCCGGGGATTTGGCCTTCAGTTCGGCAAGATGCATAGGGTGTGTCCCGGATTGAAGCGCATGCGCCCCGGCACTGGAATCCTGGGTCGCATGGCTGGATAGGAGGTATGGTTGCCCGCGCCCGACCCTTCGATGCTCCTGCAACAGGGGCGTGGGCGGCGCGGTCCAAGGAGGGAGGACAACCTACATAAGAAGTCTCGCGGCCCCGGTCAACCTTTTGCCTGCGGCCTGTCGCCCCGTTGCGGTTTACGCCCGCAGGAACCCCACCAGACGCTCCGCCTCCGCCACGATGGGATCGGCGATCGCCGCCGCCCGCTCCGCCCCGCGTCGCAACATTGCATCGATGCCGGCGGGATCGTCCAGCAAGCGGCGGGTCTCGGCGGAGATCGGCGTCAATTTTTCCACCAGCAGATCGGCCAGCGCCTGTTTGAACGGCCCGAACCCCTTGCCGCCGTGGTCGGCCAGCACGCCCTGATGGTCCGTATCGGTCAACGCCGCATAAATCCCCACCAAATTCCGCGCCTCCGGCCGCTCGGCCAGCCCGGCTGCTTCCATCGGCAAGGGTTCCGGATCGGTCTTCGCGCGCCGCACCTTGAGCGCGATGGTATCGGCATCGTCGTTCAGATTGATGCGGCTCTGGTCCGACGGATCGGATTTGGACATTTTCCGGGTGCCGTCGCGCAAGCTCATGACGCGGGCGGCCGGGCCCATGATCAGCGGTTCGATGTTCGGAAAGAAATCGACGCCGTAATCGTGATTGAACTTCTGGGCGATGTCGTTCGCCAATTCCAGATGCTGGCGCTGATCGTCGCCCACCGGCACGCGGGTTGCGTGGTAGGCGTGGATGTCCGCCGCCATCAGGTTGGGGTAGGCGTACAGCCCGACCGACGCATTTTCCCGGTCCTTGCCGGCTTTGTCCTTGAATTGGGTCATGCGGTTCAGCCAGCCCAGCCGAGCGACGCAGTTGAACAGCCAGGCCAACTGGGCATGTGCCCGCACCTGCGATTGTAGGAACAGCACATGCCGGTCCGGATCGATGCCGATCGCCAGCAAGGTCGCGGCCATCTCCCGCGTTTGCAGCGCGAGGGCCTTGGGGTCTTGGAACTGGGTGATCGCGTGCAGATCGACCACGCAATATATGCACTCGTGCCCGTCCTGGAGCGTCGCCCAGTTGCGCAAGGCACCGAGGTAGTTGCCAAGGGTGGGAATGCCGGACGGCTGAATGCCGGAGAAGATGCGTTGCATGATTAGGTCTCGGGGGTGCGGGCCGGGTTGATGGCCGATCCGTCGTTGCCACGCAAGCGGCGGCGCGACAGCATGCGCGGGATTTCCCGCAGGTCGTAAGCGCCGGTAAGCTGGGTGGCAACGACATACGCGAACAGGCCGGCGGTCACCAGTACCGCCAGCGCCAACGCGCGCGCCAGGTCGTGTGTCGCCATCGCGAACAGCCGGTCCTGGATCGCATACAATGCCCCGGCCATCGCCAACGCCGCCAGCAACATCCGCCCCACCCGGCGGCGCAGCAGCGCGTCGGGGGCCAGATGGCCCTGTCGGTAGAGCACCCAGGCCAGCCCGCCGACATTGAAAATGGCTGCCACGCTGGTTGCCATCGCCGGGCCGATATGGCGCAACGGCGCCATCAGCGCGACGTTCAGCGCCAGATTGATCGCCACCGCAATCATTCCGATCTTCACCGGGGTCGCCGTATCGCCACGGGCGAAGAAGCCGGGCGCGAGCACCTTCACCAGCACGAAAGCCGGCAATCCCAACCCGTACGCCGCCAGCGCCTGACCGGACAGACGGGCGCTCTCGGCATCGAAGGCGCCGCGCCCGAACAGTGCCCACATGATGGGGTACGCCGACACCATCAGCGCCAGGGCCGCTGGCAGCGTCAGCACCAGCGTATATTCGATCGCCCGATTGAGGGTGGCGATCGCCGCCGCTGCCTCCCCCCCGCGCACCTGCCGAGACAGCAAGGGCAGCAGCGCGGTGCCGACGGCGGTGCCGATGACGCCGAGCGGCAGTTGTTGGATGCGGTCGGCGTAATACAGCAGGGAGACGGTGCCGGCGGGCAACAGGCTGGCGACGATCACATCGACCGCAAGGTTCAATTGCGTCACCCCCGCCCCGATCAATCCAGGCGCCATCCGCTTCAACAACAACCGAACCTGCGGTGTCAGCCGGGGTCGCGGGAACCCCAATCCCATGCCGGCCCGTTTGGCCGCCCAAATCAGCAAGCCGAGTTGTGCCAGGCCCGAGATCGTGACCCCCCAGGACAGCGCATGCCCGGCGGTCGGCGTGTACGGCGTCAGCCAAAGCATGCAAGCGATGCCGATCACGTTGAACAGGACATAGGACGCGGCGGCGGCGGTATAGCGCTCCATGCCATTCAGCATGCCGGACACCAATGCGGCCAGACAGATCAACAGCACGTACGGGAAGGTGATGCGGGTCAGGTCCACCGCCAGCGCGAATTTCTCCGGCGTCGCGGCAAAGCCGGGTGCGATGACCCGAACGACGCCGGGCATCGCCATCTCGCCCACGATCGTGACGAACAGCAACCAGAAGGTCATCGCGCCGTAGGTTTCGCGGGCAAAGCGCCGAGCGGAGTCCGGTCCCTCGGTCGCCAACAGGCCGGAGAACGCCGGCACGAATGCGGCGTTGAACGCGCCCTCGCCGAACAAGCGGCGGAACAGGTTGGGCAGTTTGAGCGCGACGAAGAACGCGTCCGCGACCGGCCCGGCGCCGAGGATGGCGGCGATCGTCATGTCGCGCACGAAGCCGAGGATGCGGCTCGCCATCGTCCAGCCGCCGACCGTCAGGATTCCCCGAATCATTCGTCGCGCCTCGGTCGAGCCAACAGGTCGGCGATGGCCTGGGTCAACGCGATCCGGCCGGACAACAGCGCCGCCACAGCCCCACAGATCGGCATATCCACCCCTCCGCCACCCGCCGCCGCCGCTCGGGCCACCAACGCAGGCGCCGTTGTCGCGCCCTCGGTCACGGTTTCCCTGGTGGCGAGGATGGAAGCCAAAGTCTCCCCCCGGCCCAATGCCAGGCCCAGGGAGAAATTGCGGCTCGACGGGCCGGTGCAGGTCAGCAGCAGATCGCCCAACCCCGACAGGCCCATCACCGTCTCGGCCCGCCCGCCGAGCGCGACGGTCAGCCGGGCGAGTTCCGCGAGGCTGCGGGTAATCAGCGCCGCGCGGGCGTTTTCTCCCAGGCCGGCGCCGATGACAGCGCCGGCGGCGATGGCGACGACATTCTTCGCGGCACCGCCGATTTGGGCGCCGATCACGTCGTCGTTGCCATACAGCCGGAACGACGGGGTCGCCAGCAACGCGTCGATCCGATTGCGCAAGGCGGCGTCCGCGCCGGCCAGGGTGGCGGCGGCGGGCATGCCTTCGGCCACTTCGTGCGCGAAATTCGGGCCGGTCAGCACGCCGGCCGGGTTCCCTGGCCGCAGTTCGGCGAGGATTTCCAGCGGCAGACGCAGCGTCCCGGCCTCGACCCCTTTGGCGCAGACGATCAGCGGGGCGCCGGTTTCTGGCAGCCGCTGCAACACGCCGCGCATGTGCTGCATCGGCACCGCCAGCAGGATCGCGTCGGCTTGCGCGGGCAACTGGGCGGTGACCCTGATCCGGCCGGGCAAGCGTTGGCCGGGCAGGCGCGGGTTCAGCCGTGTCTGTTCGATCGCCGCAGCGCCCGCCGGATCGCGCGCCCACAACACCGTGTCGCAACCCGCCCTGGCCGCCTGGATCGCCAGAGCAGTGCCCCAGGCGCCGGCACCGAGGATGGCGATCTCACTCATCGACGAGTCTGTCGATTGCCACCCCTTGGCCGGGTTCCCCGGTACCGATGGCGGCCAGCAGATCGGTGAGGATGGCGGCGGCGGCGGCTTCGAATTGGAAGGGTGGATTGACCACCAGCAGCCCGCAACCGTTCAGGCGCGCGGGGTCGAGGGGTTCGCGCAGCAGGATCGAGGCGGCGACAATGTCGCGGACGCCGCTGTCGCGCATCGCGGTCAGGAACTGCCGCACCTGCGCCAGCCGCTTGATCGGATACCATGCGGCGAAAACCCCGGTGCGGAAGCGCGCGTGGCCCAGAATCAGGCCCTTGGCGAGGTTGTCGAATTCCTCGGCATCTTCGAACGGCGGATCGATCAAAATCAGGCCGCGTTTCTGCGGCGGTGGCAGCAAACCACGCAAAGCCTCCCACGCGTCGCGCCGATGCACCGAAATGGCCGGGTTGCGGGCAACGAGTTGGCGTAGTGCCAGGAAATCGTCGGGGTGCAGCTCACAGCAGGCCAGCCGGTCGTCGGGGCGCAACATGGCCTCGATCAACGAGGGCGAGCCAGGATACAGGCCAAGCCGACGCACCAAGGCGATGTAGGCGGCCAACGGACCGTCGTCGTTGGCGGCAGCGGCGAGCAACCGCAGAATGCCGCCCGAGGCTTCCTGCGTGCGGGTGGCCGGGACGGCGTCCAGATCGTAATGGCCGGTGCCGGCATGGGTATCCAGCACGAAGAACGGCGCCGATTTGCGGGCCATGGCGGACAGCAGCCAGACCAGCAGTGCGTGCTTCATGCAGTCGGCGAAGTTGCCGGCGTGGTAAGCGTGCCGATAATTCACGCCGTCCCCCGAAACATGCCGTCGGAATCCAGCGGCCAGCGCGGGCGCGGGGCGAAATCCGGCGCGTCGGTCCAGCCCAGGCGCAGTCGCTCCTGGCCCGCCCAGGCCACCATGACCGCGTTGTCGGTGCAGAAGCGGACGGGCGGTGCGACCATGGCGAACCCGCGCGCGGCGGCTTCCCGGGTCAAGGCCGCGCGCACGGCGCCATTCGCCGCGACGCCCCCAGCGACCACCAGCAAACGCGCCTGCGGATCGCGTACCCGCATCGTCGCCATGGCGTTGCCGGCACGGTCCGCCAGAACCTCGGCCACCGCGCGTTGGAAGCTGGCGGCGATATCGGCGGCGGCATCGGTGGGCAGGGCGCCCGGCGGATATTTCGCGACGGCCCGAGCGACGGCGGTTTTCAGGCCGGAGAAGCTGAAATCGCATCCGGCCCGGCGCATCAGCGGGCGCGGAAAATCGTGGCGGGCGGCATCGCCGGACGTGGCCAACCGCTCCAATGCCGGGCCGCCGGGCCAGCCCAGGCCCAACAACTTGGCAACCTTGTCGAAGGCTTCTCCGGCGGCGTCGTCGATGGTTCCGCCCAGCCGCGTGTATTGGCCCACGCCCTCGACCGCGAGGCATTGGCAATGGCCGCCGGATACCAGCAGCAGCAAATACGGGAAGGGCGCGCCGTCGGGCACCAGCCCGGGCAGGCGCGCCGTCAGGGCGTGCGCTTCCAGATGGTTGACGGCCACGAAGGGCAGCCGGTGGGCGAGAGCGATGCCTTTGGCCACCTGGCTGCCGACGATCAGGCCACCGATCAGGCCCGGCCCGGTGCTGGCCGCGACGGCGCCCAGGTCGGCGAAACCCAGCCCGGCCCGCGCCATGACCTGCGCGACCTGTCGGGGCAGGACGGCTAAATGGGCGCGCGCGGCGATCTCTGGCACCACGCCGCCGAAGGGGGCATGTTCGGTCTCCTGGCTGTGAACAGCCTCCGCCAGGACGCGCCCGGAGGCATCCAGGACGGCCGTCGCGGTCTCATCGCAGGAGCTTTCGATCCCCAGCACAGGACCCACCTGGGGTCGAATCGGTAAAATTGCCATCTTTCCCTCGAACGGCGGCAGTAATAGGACGCAATGATGAACGCCGCCACGCCGCATAGAACGACCGTGCCCCCGCATCGCCGCGCACTCCCCCTGCGAGTGGGAACGCGCGGCTCCCCGCTGGCATTGGTGCAAACCCGCTTCTTTCTGAAGCTTTTGACCACCTTTTGCCCCGTGTTGCGCGGCATGGACGTGTTCGAAGAACATGCCATCGATACCACCGGGGACGCCGTGCAGGACCGGCGGCTGTCGGAAATCGGCGGCAAAGGTCTGTTCGCCAAAGAAATCCATGAGGCATTGCTGGACCGCCGGGTCGATTTCGCGGTCCACAGCCTGAAGGACCTGGAAACCGAACTGCCGCCCGGCATCGTGCTGGCTTGCACCTTGAAGCGGGAGGACGCGCGCGACACGCTGATCCTCGGCCCGCATTGCCATGGCATCGATCCCGCCGACCCCTACGCCTGTCTGCCGGCCGGGGCGGTGATCGGAACATCCTCGGTTCGACGTCAGGCCCAATTGCTGCATGCTCGGCCCGACCTGACCATCGTCTCCATCCGCGGCAATGTGCAGACGCGGCTTAACAAGTTGGCGGCCGGCGCCTGCGACGCCTCGCTGCTGGCCCTGGCCGGATTGCGCCGCCTGGGGATGGCGGACCGGGCCTCGGCCATTCTCGATCCCGATGCGATGGTACCCTCGGCCGGTCAGGGCATCGTCGGCATCACCGTGCGCGAAGACGACGCCGACCTTCGCGAAATGTTGAGCGCGATCGAAGATCCCGAGGCCAAGGCCGTGGCCACGGCCGAACGCGCGATGCTGGCGGAACTCGACGGATCGTGCCGGACGCCGATCGGGGGCCATGCTCGGCTGCTGCCCGATGGCGCCTTGCACCTCACCGGTCTCGTCGCCCGCGCCGACGGCAGTTTCCTGCTGAAGCGCTCGGCGCACGGGCTGGCCGCCGACGCCCAGCGGATCGGGTCCGAACTCGGTGCGAGTCTGCGGGCGGATTGCCCGAGGGATGTGTTTGGCTGACACCGTTCTGATAACCCGCCCCGAACCTGCGGCGGGGGAGACAGCGATTCGGCTCGCGGCATTGGGATTCGCGCCGATGTGCGCGCCGGTTCTGACAATCGCGCCGACACACGGTCCGTTGCCGCAACCGGCCACGATTGCCGCCGTACTGGCGACCAGCGGCAATGCGCTCCGCCCGTGTTTTCCGGCTTTCCGATCCGTGCCGCTGTTCGCCGTTGGCGATGCGACTGCCAGCCGAGCGCGGGCGATGGGGTTCGATCGGGTTGTCAGCGCGGCGGGCGATGCGATGGCTTTGGCGCATCTGATCGTGCAAGACTGTCGCCCGGCGGATGGGACGCTGTTGCTGGCCTCCGGGCAAGGGCAGGGGCTTTCTCTGGCGGCGACCTTGCGGCAGGCCGG
The DNA here is from genome assembly GCA_025354865.1 of Acetobacteraceae bacterium. GTDB lineage: Bacteria > Pseudomonadota > Alphaproteobacteria > Acetobacterales > Acetobacteraceae > Rhodopila. The sequence continues at coordinate 26,254 of JANXMB010000137.1, forward strand.
TTTCCGGGTGCAGCGCCGGGCGGTTTATCGCACCGAACCCGTCCGCGCGCTGCCGGCAGCGGCCATCGCGGCGCTGCGTGCCAGGCGGGTGCGCGCGGCGCTGTTTTTCTCCGCCGAATCTGCGCGGACATTCGTGCGCCTGTGTCGCGCCGCCGATCTGGCGGAGGCCGTCCGAACGGTCGATGCCTTGGCTATCGGCGCGGCGGCCGGCGTGGCATTACAAATACTGCCCTGGCGCCGGGTCGGCGTCGCCGCCAAGCCTACTCAGGACGCCATGCTGGCGCTGCTCTAGAGCGTGATCGCCTGAGGTTGACTTCAACCTCGGGCGTGAATCACCCTCTCAAACAGAGGCTTAGACCATGATCCAACGCCGAGATCGCGTGCAACCTCAAACGATCATGGTCTAATGACCGAACCCAACGCCGACCCGGCACCGGACCTATCGCCTCCGCCGAGCCGCGCCCGATCGTCGGCGCCCATTTTCGTGGCGCTGTTGCTATTGGCGGGGGCCGTTGGCGCGCTGTGGTACCGCACGACGCGCCCAACCGACCTCGACGACGTGCCCCAGCGTCTGACCGCCATCGAAGCGCGGCTCGACCGGCTCGAACAATCGCACCCCGCCGCGACGGCGGGCGGTCCCGATCCCCTGCCGCGCATCGAAGCGCTGGAACGCCGCCCCGTTCCGGACCTGTCGTCCATCCAGGCGCGGCTTGCGTTGTTGGAGCGGCGGTCGCCGGCCGACCCCGACGCGCTGATCGGACGGCTCGCGGCATTGGAGCAAGCGACCGCGCACGAGGACCGATCGATCCGGTTGGAGGGGATGGCCATCGCCCTCGCGGCCGGTCGCAAACTGGGTAACACGCCGGGCATGCCGCCCGCTCTGGCCCGTTTCGCCAACACCGCGCCACCGACCGAAGCTGTGCTGCGGTTGAAATTCCCGGCCGCCGAACGTGCCGCCCTCGATGCCGCCCATCCCGACGACGACGCACGCCCCATACTCGCCCGCCTCCTCGCGCGGGCCGAGGAACTCGTCACCGTCCGGCAGGGCGAGCATGTGTTGGTCGGCGCCCCCGCCTTGGGCGTGCTGATCCGCGCGCGGACGGCCCTGGAAGCCGGCGATCTGTCCGGCACCGTCGAGACCCTATCCGCCCTGCGCGGTGGGGCGGCGCAGGCAATGTCCGCTTGGCTCGGCGATGCCATTGCGTTGCGCGATGCCCGAGCGGCGCTGGCCGATATGGCTGCGCAACCCTGATGGGCCGGATTCTGAAGACCGTTTTGCTGGCGTCGATCGTCGGCCTGGGGGCGTGGTGGCTCGCGACGTTGTCCGGGCGCATCTCGGCCGACATCGCTGGCTACACGGTGGAAACCTCGGCGCCGGCGGCGTTACTCGGTCTTATCGTGCTGTTTTGGCTGATTTACGTGCTGTTCGCCGTGGTCGCCGCGCTGTTCCGCCTGCCCGGCCTGGGCGGACGGTGGCGCGCCGAGCGTCGGCGACATGGCGGGGAGGTCGCTTCGACCCGGGCGTTGGTCGCGATTGCGGCTGGGGCCGGGGGCGATGCCATGCGGGAAGCCCACAAGGCCCGCCGCATGCTGGGCGACACCGCGCAGACCTTGCTGCTGGCCGCCGAATCGGCGCGTCTGGCGAATCGCACCGAGGAGGCCGAGGCCGCTTTTCGGTTGCTGGCCGCGCGTTCGGATTCCGCTCTGTTGGGGTATCGGGGGCTTTATCGGCTTGCGGTTGCGCGGCAAGACTGGGCGGAGGCCGCGTCGTTGGCCACCGCTGCGGAGCGGGCGCACCCCGGCGCGGACTGGCTGCGCCCCGAACGCAGCCGATTGGCGGTGCGGGCCGGCGATTGGGCGGCGGCTTTGGAACTGGCGCCGCGCGGGCCGGCTCGGGCTGCCTTGGCGGTCGCGGCCGCGCGGGCGGAAGCCGATCCGAAACGGGCGGCGGCGCTGGCGAAGCAGGCCTGGAAGATGGATCCGGCGCTGACCCCGGCCGCCCTGACATACGCCGAAACCCTGCGTGCCGCCGGGCGGGAGCGAGTTGCCCAGTCGGTGCTGCGCCATGCCTGGACCGTCGCCCCGCACCCCGATCTGGCGACCGCCGCATTGCAGCCGATCGCCGACAAGCTGGAGCGAGAGCAAGCGGCACAACGCTTGACCGGCGCCAATCCGCAACATCCCGAAAGCCGTCTGCTGCTGACCCGCACCGCCTTCGAAGCCGGCCTGATCGGTGAGGCTCGGCACCGCGCCGAGGCCGCTCGCGATGCCGGGCTGCATCGGCGCAGTTTGTTTTTGCTGCTCGCCGCGATCGCCGAGGCGGAGGGTGCGAACCCCGCCGCCGGCCGATCGGAACTGCGTCTGGCGGCGGATGCCGACCCCGATCCGGCGTGGCGGTGCGAGGCCTGCAGCGCGTCGTTCCCGCTCTGGCACGGCGCCTGCCCGACTTGCGCGACGCCGGGTTCGTTGCGGTGGCGGACAAGCTGACAGCCGACTCGCCCTTGCCCGATCGCCGGCTTCGCGCAAGGTTAACGACAATATTTCAGGAGACATCCATGCCCGCTTCGTACGCCACCCATCGCGCCCAGATCAAAGCAATCCTGCTGTCCTGGGGCATGCCGGAGGTCAACGCCGAACCGACCTCGGAGATTTTGTCGTGGGCCGATTTGCACGGGGTGGATAGCCACGGCATGTCGATGCTGCCGGGTTACGACAATCTGCGACGCACCGGTCGGGCGGATATGACGGCGCGGCCGACGATCGTGCGCGAAACCCCGGTCTCCGCGCTGATCGACGGCGGTGGCGGGCTGGGGCATGTGCCGTCCCATTATGCGATGGGTGTGGCGATCGAGAAGGCGAAAAAGACCGGCATGGCGATCGCTGCCGTGCATAACTCCGCCCATTTCGGGGCCACCGGGTTCTACACCCTGATGGCGGCGAAGGCGGGTTTGATCGGCATGGCCTGCACGTCGGCGTCCGGCATTCAGGTGGCGCCGACCGGTGGCAAGCAGGCGCGGTTGGGCACCGATCCCTGGTCGTTCGCGGCGCCGTCGGCCGACGGTATCCCATTCCTGCTGGACATGGCGACGACGACGGTTGCGGCCGGCCGTATCCGCAACAAAGCGAATGAGAACATGCCGACGCCGGACGGTTGGGTCCTGGATAACGAGGGCAACCCGTCCAACGATCCGTTGATTGCCAAGGAAAAAGGTGGGTTCCTGACCTCGTTGGGCGGCTCGCCGGAGAACTCGTCGTACAAAGGCTACGGGCTGGCGGCGATGGTGAACATTCTGGGTTCGTGCCTGTCGGGCGCGACGCTGATCACCGACCCCATGCACTGCAAGAAGCCGCAAGGCATGGATATCGGCCATTTCTTCATGGCGATCGATCCCGGTATTTTCCGCGACAAGGAAGATTTTGAGAAGGACGTCGCCCAGTTCTGCGGCGATCTGCGCGCGACCACCCCGATCGATCCGGCCAAGCCGGTCATGGTCGCCGGCGACCCGCAATGGGAATATGCACGCAAGCGCATGGCGGACGGCATCCCGGTCGGGCCGGGGCTGTTGCAGCAAGTTCGGCAAATCGCGCAGGCCTCCGCCGCAGCGTGGCTTTTGGATTGACCTGAGAAATTTGACCGTGCACACCTGGGCGCCGACAAGCGACGGTGGAGCCCGCGCAGGACGTAGACGCGCAACAGCCGAAGCTGACGGACTTCGTGTATCCGCTGCATTGAGCGTCGGTTTGTCGCGAGCGGGATGGGTTGGTATCGTGTCGCTTCAGTCGCACGCCAAACTGGGGGATACCAACCGAT